>CAZLGF010000021.1:0-19462 GCA_964558955.1 uncultured Coriobacteriaceae bacterium | reverse complement strand
ACCCCTGACCTCTTGACTGCCAGTCAAGCGCTCTCCCAGCTGAGCTACGCCCCCATGCGGTGCGGGAAATACTATACGCAAAGTTCCCAGGCGGCGCAAGCGGAAATTGGAACTTTTTCAGCACGCCTCCCGCGCCTGCGCGACCAGATCGGTGACCGTTGCGACGACCTGGTCGATCGCGACGTCGACGCGCTCACCGGTCGCGCGGACCTTGAGCTCGACGGTGCCGGCGGCGTATCCACGCTTGCCGACGATCACCTGGAAGGGGAACCCCATGAGGTCGTTGTCGGCGAACTTCACCCCCGGTCGATCGGCGCGCTCGTCGAAGATGGTCTCCACGCCGGCACCCGCGAGCTCGTCGGCGATCGCAGCCGCGGCCTCGAAGGCCTCGCCCTTTCGCTCGAGCGCGATCACTGACACCTCGAAGGGCGCCACGGAGATCGGCCAGATGATGCCGTGCTCGTCATGATGCTGCTCGACCACGGCCGCGAGCGTGCGCGAGATGCCGATCCCGTAGCAACCCATGTAGAAGGGCTGCTCATGACCGTGCTCATCGGCAAAGGTCGCCCCCATCGCGGCGGCGTACTTGTCGGGACCGATCTGAAACACCTGACCGCATTCGATGCCGCGCCCCCCGTGCAGCGCGGAGCCGCAGTGCGGGCAGGGGTCACCGGGCTTGACCGTCACGAGGTCGGCCCAGGCATCGACCGTGAAGTCGCGGCCCGGACAAGCGCCGGTGAAGTGGTAGTCGACCTCGTTCGCCCCGCAGGTCCAGCTTGTCGAAGCCTTGAGCGACTCGTCGCACACCAGGCGCACGCCCTCAGGCAGGCCCACCGGGCCGATGAAGCCCTTATGCAGGTCGTACGAGGCGAGCTCCTCGTCGGTCATGAGGTGGTAGTCCCCGAAGAGGCGTGCCGCCTTGACCTCGTTGAGCTCATGGTCGCCCGGAACGATGGCCACAACCGCGTGACCCTCGCCGTCGATGAGGGCGAGCGACTTGCGCGTGCCGTTCTCAGGGAAGGAGAAGAACGCGGCGACGTCCTCGATGGATCCGAGCCCCGGCGTGTACACGCGCTCGAGCTCACCTGAGCCAGGCCCCTCGCTCACCGCGACCGTGGTGCTCGCCGCCTCATCATCAGCCGCGAAGCCGCAATCGCACCAGACGAGCGAGGCCTCGCCCGCATCAGCGAGCGCCATGTACTCGATCGACGCATCGCCTCCGATCTCACCGGAGTCGGCGGCGACCGGAAGGGCCTTGAGCCCGCAGCGCGCGCAGTAGCGCGCGTACGCGTCCTTCATGTCATCGTAGACCTCTTGGAGCGACTCCTGCGTCGCGGAGAAGCTGTAGGCGTCCTTCATGATGAACTCGCGCCCGCGCATGAGCCCGAAGCGGGGCCGCCGCTCGTCGCGGAACTTGTCTTGGATCTGATAGAGCACGACGGGAAGCTGCTTGTAGCTCCTGAGCTCATCGCGAACGAGGTCGGTGAAGGTCTCCTCGTGCGTGGGGCCGAGGCAAAACGTCCGGCCGTGACGGTCGTCGAGGCGCATGAGCTCGGGGCCGTAGGCGTTGATGCGACCGGACTCCTCCCAGAGCTCGGCGGGCGTGAGGATGGGAACCTGCATCTCCTGCGCGCCGATCGCGTCCATCTCCTCTCGGCAGATCTCCTCGATCTTGCGGATGGAGCGCCAGGCGAGCGGCAGATAGCTGTACAGGCCGGCGGCGACCTTGCGGATCAGGCCCGCGCGGAGCATGAGGCGGTGACTTGCGAGCTCAGCCTCGACCGGATCCTCCTTGAGGGTGGGCGCGTACAGCCGAGACATCTTCATTGCGGGTGCGGTACGGGACACAGCACTCCCCTTCCTTGCGTGAGCAGATATGGTCAGCATGATAGCGCACCGAAGGGCGAAGACGCGCCCCTCGCCCATCGCGCCCGGGCGTCACGCCTCAAGCGCCTCGATCTCGGCCATGAGCGCGTCGACGATCTCGGCCTCGGGCACGGTTCTGACGGACGCGCCATGACGGAACAGCAGCGCGCTCCCCTTGCCGCAGGCGACGCCCACGTCGGCGTCGGACGCCTCTCCCGGGCCGTTCACGACGCAGCCCATCACCGCGACCGAGATGGGCTTGGTCACGTGCGCGAGCCGCCGCTCAACCTCTTGGGCGATCGGGATGAGATCCACCTGGCAGCGACCGCAGGTGGGACACGAGACGAGCTCGGGCCCGCGGCGGCGGATGCCAAGGCACTCGAGGATCCCCCAGGCGACCGGTGGCTCCTCGACTGGGTCGGCCGTGAGCGAGACGCGAAGCGTGTCGCCGATGCCGTCCGCCAGCAGGGCCCCGAGCCCGACGGCGCTCTTGATGGTGCCCTGACGCACGGTCCCCGCCTCGGTGACTCCGAGGTGCAGGGGGATGTGCGGCAGCTCGCGCGCGAGCGCGCGGTACGTCTCGATCGTGGTGGGGACGCTGTGAGCCTTCGCGGAGAGCACGATCTGGGTGAAGCCGCGGGCCTCGACGTGCTCGACGAACGCGAGCGAGGAGGCGACGAGCTTCTCGGGCAGCGTGAGATCCTCGCGCGCGGCGATCCCGTCTTCGAGTGAGCCTGCGTTGACGCCGATGCGGATCGCGGCGCCCGCGGCGCCGGCCGCGTCGACCACGGCGTCGACCTTCTCCCATGAGCCGATATTGCCCGGATTGATGCGCAGCTTCGCCGCTCCCGCCGTCAGCGCGGCGAGCGCCAGGCGGTAATCGAAGTGGATGTCGGCGACGATGGGGACGGGCGACTCGGCGCAGACGCGCGTGAACCCCGGGATCGCGGCGCGGTTGGGCAGCGTGACGCGCACGAGGTCGCAGCCCGCGTCAACGAGGGCGCGCACCTGCGCGAGCGTGGCGTCGGCGTCCGCCGTGGGGGTGCACGTCATCGACTGCACCGCGACGGGCGCCCCTCCGCCGATCGTAACCGCCCCAACCGAGACGGGGCGCGTGCGCTCACGCGGAGCCTGCTGGGTCATGATCTTCCGCCCTCCCTCATCAAGCTGTTCATCGCCTACGGCCTCACAGCACGAACCGAATCAAGTCACCGCGAAGCACGTAGAGGAACAACGCGGCGAACAGGGCGATCCCGACGTATGAGAGCGCGGTTTGCACCTTGAGCGGAACGGGCCGCCTGATCAGCGCTTGGACGACCTCGATAAGGAGCTTGCCGCCGTCAAGCGGTGGGATGGGCAGGAGGTTCATGAAGCCAAGCGAGAACGACACGAGCGCAGCGAACGTGAGGAAGGTGGCCGCGCCCTGAGAGGCGTACTCGGCCGACATCACCGAGATTCCCACGATCGAGGTCGAGTTGTCGAGCACCTCCATCGTGTGCTGAGGGTTGATGAGCTCAAGGATCGATTCCGCGGTCGAGCGCACGTAACTCCATGAGACCCGAGCTGAGTCGATCACGTTGAGGCGGACGACGGTCGTGGGATACGTGATGCCGAGGATCTCATCCTCGTCGAGCTGGACGGTCGCGGTGTAGGTGCTCCCGTCACGCTCGTAGACGAGCTCGAAGGCGTCCGCTCCCGCCTGGCTCTGGATGGCCTCGACCAGATCGGCCCAGGTCTCGGTCTCAACGCCGTCGATGCTGAGGATCTCATCGCCCGATTCAAGACCGATCTCGGCGGCGATCGAGCCCTCCTCGACGGTTCCGACCGCGCTCGCGTTGACGCCGACGCTCACCCCGATGACCGAGTAGATGCTGATGAGCAAAAGGAAGCCCCCGAGGATGTTCACGAGCACGCCGGCGACGAGCATGAAGGCGCGTTTCCAAAACCCGACCCCGACGTAGGTGCGCGCGCGCTCGGATGCGAAGAAGGCGTCGGCGCCGTCGGGGTGCTCCCAGGCCTCTCCCTGCTGCGTCGCGTGCGCGCGGTCGAACCGGCGTCCGTCGTATATCGTGAGGCCCGCGGCATCACGCGGCATCGCGGCGTAGGTCGAGGCGTAGTAGCGACCGTTCGGAACCTCACCAGCGGCCTCGTTGTAGACGGGCGCGAGCGACCCCCAGCCCATGAGCTGGACGCAGGCTTCGAGCGCCTCGTCTTCAGAGATCCCAAGCTCGGCGGCGATCTCGGTGACGGTGAGCGAGCCGTGACGATGCACGGCGGCGAGGACGCGCGGGGCCGCGGGCGCGCCATCGGGCTCCATGCCGCAGATCATCGCGTAGCCGCCGAGCAGAAGCGGAGTCACCCCGAACCGCGTGCCGATGCGCCGCGAGGTGCGGCTGAGATTCCAACGGCAGGGCAGGCCGAGGAAGAACTCGGTCACCCGCACGCCGCATGCGCGCGCCGCGAGAAAATGACCGCCCTCGTGCACGAAGACGAGGACGGAAAGGGTCAAAACCCCCCAGAACACCACGCGCAGCACGCTCAGCAAGGCATCCAAAACGCACCCTCCTAGCAAGAACGGGCCGCGATGAGTCGAGCCGCCTCACCGCGCGCCCAGGCATCAATGGCATGCAGCTGCTCGAAGGAGACGACGTCCTCACGGGAATGAGCCTCGAGGCATGCCTCGACCACCTCGTCGATGGCCGTGAAGCTGCAGCGTCCCGCGAGAAACGCGCTGACGGCGACCTCGTTCGCGGCGTTGAGCACGCAGGGCTCCGTCCCGCCGGCACGCCCCGCCTCCTCAGCGAGCGCGAGACAGCGGAATGCCGAGGCGTCGGGCGCGTCGAACGAAAGGCTTCCCAGCGCGCGGAAATCCATGCGAGGCGCGGGCGTCTCCCACCGCGCCGGGTACGAGAGCGCGTACTGAATGGGCAGGCGCATGTCGGATGCGCCAAGATGCGCGATGACCGCGCCATCCGAGAACTCAACCATCGAGTGGATCTTCGACTCGCGCTGGATGAGCACGGTGACGTCATCGATCGGGACGCCGAACAGATGCATGGCCTCGATGCGTTCGAGCCCCTTGTTCATGAGCGTCGCTGAGTCGATGGAAATCTTGGCTCCCATGCTCCACGTGGGATGCGCGAGCGCGTCGGCGGGCGTGACGTGCGCGAGCTCGGCGCGGGTGCGCCCAAAGAACGGGCCGCCCGAGCACGTGAGCCAGATGGCATGTACCTCGTCGCGCGCGCCCGCCATGAGGCACTGGAAGATCGCGCTGTGCTCCGAGTCGACCGGCACGAGCTGGCCGGGCGCGGCGAGCGGCATGAGCAGGTCGCCGCCGACGACGAGGGACTCCTTGTTCGCCAGGGCGAGACGCTTGCCTGCGACGAGCGCGGCGCGGCTCGCCTCAAGTCCGATCGCGCCCACCACGGCAACCACCACCGCGTCCACCTCATCGGACGCGGCGAGCTCGGCGAGCGCGTCCTCACCGGTGACGAGCGCGCATTCCGCAGGGAGCTCGGCGAGGATGGGGTCAGCGGCGTGGGCGGCGTCCGTCACCGCGACCGCGCGCGGGGCGAACTCGCGCGCGGCGGCGACGAGGGCGTCTGTGTTGTGGTGCGCGGAGAGGGCCGTGACCTCGAGCGCGTCGGCATGCTGCCGGCACACGTCGAGCGCCTGCAGGCCGATCGATCCCGTGCAGCCGAGGATCGCGACGCGCAGGCGCTTCGAATCGGTCATAGGACGCCTCCGATGGAGAGGATGAGCTGGGCGGTGATGCATCCGAAGATGAGCGAGTCGCAGCGATCGAGCATGCCGCCGTGACCCGGAATGAGGGTACCCGAATCCTTGACGCCGACACCGCGTTTGATGCGAGACTCGATCAGGTCACCAAACGCGCCCAGAATCGACACGAGCGCACCACAGGTGATCGCGAGCGGAAGGCTCAGGTCCAGGATCTCGGTCCGCCACAGGATGACCCAGACGATGACGCAGCCCACGATGCCGCCGGCGAAGCCCTCCCAGGTCTTCTTGGGCGAGATGCGAGGCGCCATCTTGTGCCGACCGAGAAAGCGCCCCACCAGATAGGCGAGCGAGTCGGAGGCCCACAGCGACGCGCACGCCGCCACGGTGAGCGCGGCGCCCGCGAACCCCGACACCACGTCGCGCATGAGCACGATGGAGGAGAGCATGAACCCCGTGTAGAGCGGCCCCATCACCGTGATGGCGAGATCCGACATGCGGATGCGCGGCACGTACATGTACCACAGGCCCGAGGCGAGCATGAGGATGAAGATGAGGGCCGTCATGAGCACGCTGTCACCGAGCGCGGCGATCGGAAAGAGCGCGGCCGTTCCCAGTCCCAGCAACGGATTGGGCATCTTCCCGTCGATCTTGGCCATCTGAAAGAACTCATAGCAGCACAGGAAGCTGATGAGCGCGACGAAGATCGCGGTGGGGATGGTGCCGAGCAGAAGGCACACCACGAAGAGGCCGACGTAGACGGCGCCAGAGGCGATGCGCGTCAGAAGGCCGCTCGCAGGCGAGGCGGACGCATCGGGCGCGGACGATGAATCGGAAGCTGCCATGACGCTCAGACTCCTTTGCGTGGATTGAGCCCGCCGAAGCGCCGATCACGGTGCTGAAAGCCGATGATCGCCTGGATGAGCTCCCAGCGGTCGAAGTCGGGCCAGTAGGTTGAGGTGATGTAGAACTCGGCGTACGCCACCTGCCAGAGCAGGTAGTTGGAGAGCCGCATCTCACCCGAGGTGCGGATGACGAGCTCGGGGTCGGGCAGGCCGGCGGTGTAGAGCTGACCGGCGAGCGCGTCCTCGTCGATGTCCTCGACCGCGAGCGCGCCAGTTGCGACCTGGGAGGCGAGCGCGCGGGCGGCGCGGGTGAGCTCAGCGCGGGCGCCGTAGTTCACCGCGAGCGCGAGGACCATCCCCGTGTGGTCGGCGGTCTCGGCGAGGCCGCGCTCGAAGACCGTGCGGGTCTCGGTGGGCAGCGCTTGGATGTCGCCCAGGAAGATGACGCGCACGTTCTCGCGCTTCAGCAGCGGCAGCTCCTCGATGAACGTCTGCGCGAAGAGGTGCATGAGCAGATTCACCTCGGATGCCGGCCGCGACCAGTTCTCGGTGGAGAACGCGTAGGCCGAAAGCACCTCGACGCCGAGTCGGACGCACGCGGTGATGATCTCGCGCAGCGACGCGATCCCCGCGCGATGTCCTTCCCCGCGCGGGAGCCCCCGCGTCGTCGCCCAGCGTCCGTTGCCGTCCATGATGCAGGAGATGTGCCGGGGGATGCGCGCGCGATCAAGCGCCGTCATGTCAACGTGTGCCGGCGGGTCGGCGAAATAGGTCTCGAAGGTGGAGTCATCTGCCATGGCTAGATCTCCATCACCTCGGCCTCCTTGGCCTTGAGCATCTCGTCGATCCGAGCGATGTAGGTGTCCGTATGCTTCTGCACCTTGGCCTGCTCGCGCCGGACGTCATCCTCGGTGAGGTCCTCGTCGCGGTCGAGTTTGCCGTTGAAGTCGCGACGGATGTTGCGGATGGAGACGCGGGCCTGCTCAGCGAGATCGCGGCACTCGCGCACGAGCTCGCGGCGGCGCTCCTCGGTGGGCGCGGGGAACGGAAGGCGCACGACGCTGCCGTCTGAGCTGGGGGTGATACCGAGATCGGAGGCGCTCACGGCCTTGACGATCGCGTTCAGGAGGGCCTTGTCCCAGGGCTCGATGACGAGGAGGTGCGCCTCGGGCGTCTTCACGGCGGCGACCTGCGTGATGGGCGTGGCGACGCCATAGTAGTCAACCGTGATGTCGGACAGGATGTTGGCGTTGGCGCGCCCGGTCCGCACCTTCGCGAAGTTGTGCTTCAGCGCCTCGAGGGTCTTGTCCATGTTGGTGGTGATGTCAGCCATGTCTAGTCCTCCTGTACCACGACCGTGCCCACGGCCTCGCCGGTGAGCGCGCGCTTGATATGATCCTCGCCCTCGATGTTGAGGACGATGATGGGCATGTTGTTGTCCTGGCAGAGCGCCGTAGCGGTGGAGTCCATCACCTGGAGCCCCTTCACGAGCACCTCGTGGTAGGTGATCCGATCGAAGCGCACGGCATCAGGGTTCTTGACGGGGTCCTTGTCGTACACGCCGTCGACCTTGGTCGCCTTGAGCAGACACTCGGCGCCGATCTCGCAGGCGCGCAGCGACGCGGCGGTGTCGGTGGTGAAATAGGGGTTGCCTGAGCCCGCGGCGAAGATGACGACCTCGCCCTTCTCAAGATGGCGTATGGCGCGGCGGCGGATGTAGGGCTCGCAGACCTCGTTCATCTGGATGGCGCTCATGACGCGGCAGGCGCAACCCGCCCGCTCGAACGCGTCCTGGAGCGCGAGGGCGTTCATGACGGTCGCGAGCATGCCCATGTAATCGGCCTGCGCGCGATCCATGCCCGAGGCGGCGCCGGCCATGCCGCGGAAGATGTTGCCGCCGCCCACGACGATGCCGATCTCGATGCCGTCATCGTGGAGCTCCTTGACCTGGCAGGCCAGGCGGTCGGTGACTGCGGGGTCGATGCCGAAGCCGGCCTCCCCCATGAGCGCCTCTCCCGATAGCTTGAGCAGCACGCGCTTGTACAGGTACTCGGACACGGAATTCCTCCTTACCTCGGGGCTTGCATCATCATAGCAAAGTGGATGCGCCGGCTCGGATGCGGCCCATGCAAAAGCAGGCTGCCGGCAAAACCGACAGCCTGCTCATCCACATGCGCTGATGCGCGCTTACGCCTCGCCGCGCGCGAGACGATCGAAGCCGGTGATGGTGATGGTGTCACCGAGCTCCTTGGAGACCTTGGCGGCATAGGAGCCGATGGTCATGCTCGAGTCCTTGATGAACTCCTGTTCGGTGAGGACGGAGCCCTTGAAGAACTTCTCGAGGCGACCGATGGCCATCTTCTCCTGGATGGCCTCGGGCTTACCGGACTCGGCAGCCTGGGCCTTGTAGATCGAGAGCTCGTGATCGATGGTCTCCTGCGGGACGTCGTCGCGGGTGGCGCAGATGGGCGCGATGGCGGCAACCTGCATGGCCACGTCATGCGCGAAGGTCTTGAAGGACTCGGCCTGAGCGGTCTCGGGCTTGTCGAAGGAGAACTCGACGATGACGCCGATCTTGCCGCCCATGTGGACGTAGCTCGAGACGGCACCCTGGGCGGGCTTGCGAACGGTGAAGCGGGACAGCTTCATGTTCTCGCCCATGGTGTGGATGAGCTCCGTGAGCGCGGACTGAACGGTCTCGCCCTCGAAGGGAGCGGCGAGCAGGGCGTCGACATCCGCGGGGGACGTGGTGGCCGCGACCTCGGCCACGCCGGCGGCGAAGCCGGTGAACTTGGGGTTGGAGCCGACGAAGTCGGTCTCGCAGGCGATCTCGACGAGCGCGCCGCAGGAGGCGTCCTCGGAGACGTAGGCGCCCACCGCGCCCTCGTTGGTCTCGCGACCGGCCTTCTTGGCGGCGGCGGCAAGGCCGTTGGTGCGCAGGATGTCGACGGCGGCGTCCATGTCGCCGTCAGCCTCGACGAGGGCCTTCTTGCACTCCATCATCGGGGAGTCGGTCATCTCGCGCAGCTGCTTGACCATCGCAGCGGTGATCTGTGCCATCATGGTTCCTTTCTGGGTATCCGAAACGTATCGTGAGGCCCGCGCCCGCGCGGGCCGCTCAGCCGATCGTGGCGCCTACTCGGCGGCGACGACCTCCTCAGCGGGGGTCTCGCCGGCCATCTCGGCCTCGGAGATCTGCTCCTTGCCGGCGCCCGCGAGGCAGGCATCGGCCATGAGCTCGCACATGAGCGTGACGGCGGAGATCGCGTCATCGTTGCAGGGGATGCCGTAGTTCACCACGTCGGGGTCGGAGTTGGTGTCGATGAGCGCGACCACGGGGATGCCGAGACGGTTGGCCTCCTTGATGGCGTTCTCCTCGCGCTTGGTGTCGATCACGAAGAGCGCGGCGGGCAGGCCCTTGAGCTCGCGGGCGCCGCCGAGGTTGGCCTGGAGCTTGGCGAGCTCCTTGCCGAGCACAGCCTGCTCCTTCTTGGGCAGAACCGCCATGCGGCCGTCCTCGACCATGGTCTCGAGCTCCTCCATGCGATTGATGCGGGAGCGGATGGTCACGAAGTTGGTGAGCATGCCGCCGAGCCAGCGCTGGTTGATGTAAGGCATGCCCGCGCGCTCAGCCGCGGCCTTGATGGGCTCCTGGGCCTGCTTCTTGGTGCCGACGAACAGGACCTTGCCCGTGCGCGCGGCGTTGCGCAGGAACGAGTAGGCCTGGTCGGCGCTGACGATGGTCTGCTTGAGGTCGAGGATGTAGATGCCGTTGCGCTCACCGAAGATGTACGGCTTCATCTTGGGGTTCCAGCGGCGGGTCTGATGACCGAAGTGGCAGCCGGCCTCGAGCAGGGTGTGGATGTTGATCGTGGTAGCCATGGAATACCTCCTGTGGTTCTCCTCCGCGCGAGTTCAAACCCCTCGCAGCCACCCGGCCTGCTGCTACCGATGCCGAGCACCACGGTGCGAGGGTAGTCGCGCGTGCGTGATAGGGACGATCGCCCGATGGGCAACCTGAAGCATGATAGCAGGTGCCCGGACCCCTTCCAAGGCCCATGCACAGAAAGTGCGCAGCCGCTACCCGCGCGGGTGCGCGCGCCGCACCGCGTCCTTCAGGCGCTCAGGCGTGAGGTGCGTGTAGAGCTGCGTGGTCGAGAGGCTCGCGTGGCCGAGGAGCTCCTGCACGCTCCTCAGATCGGCTCCTCCGGAGAGCAGGTCGGTCGCGAAGGTGTGCCGCATGACGTGAGGCGTGACGTCGGCGGGAAGCCCGGCGCGCCTCACGAGCGTCCGGAAGCGGTAGCGCAGGGCGGACGCGTCCATCCGCGCGCCCCGCTTGGAGATGAAGAGCGCGCGCTGGCTCGAGGGGTCGCGCGCGGTCGCGGCGGCGAGCAGCGCCGGTCTCCCCGTCTCGAGGTAGCGTGCGAGCGCGTCGAGGGCCGCGCGGTACACGGGAACGATCCGCTCCTTCGAGCCCTTTCCGAACAGGCGCACCGTGCGATCGACGGGGTCGATGCTGTCGACGTCGAGCCGCGCGAGCTCGGCGATGCGGGCGCCGGTCGCGTAGAAGAGCTCGAGCATGCACGCGTCGCGCAGGCCCTCGGGCGTCGTGCGGTCGGGCGCGGACATGAGGTCGGTCACCTGCTGGGCCGTGAGGGTCACCGGAAGGGTTCGAGGGATCTGCGGGGTTTGAATCGTCAGGGCCGCGGCGTTCTCGACGATCCCCTCGAGCTCGCACCAGCGGAAGAAGGACCGGATGGCGGAGAGATGCGCCGCGATCGTGCGCGGCGCATAGGCTGCCGCCTTGAGCTCAGCGAGATAGCGCCTGAGGTCGCGCGCGGTGGGGTGCAGCCCGTCGACGCCTGCGCGCTCCGACCACGAGCCATACGCCTCGAGGTGCCCCTCATAGGCTCGAACCGTTTCGGGCGAGAGTCCCTCGACCCGCGCGATGAACGAGATGAAGTCGTCGAGAGCTCCCCAGATGCTCATCACTTTCGCCTCATGCGACCGCGAACACGTCTGGGCGAGAGGCCAGGTACGCATCCAAGTCGGCCAAGGCGCGATCGGCGTACGCTGCATAGCGATCGCGCTTGGAGCGGCGCTTCCCGTCGGCGAGCGGGGGAACGAGCCCGAAGTTCACATGCATGGGCTGGTAGTCCGTCGTCGTCGGGTCCGTCGCGTATGCGACGAGCGACCCCAGCGCGCCCGTGCGCGGCAACGTCACCGCAGGCGCGCCGATGAGGTCGGCGTAGGTGTTGAGCGCTGCGAGGAGCCCTGAGGCGATCGCCTCGGTGTACCCTTCAGTTCCCGTGATCTGGCCGGCGAGGCGCACGGTCGTTCCCGGCACGGCGAACGTGGCGTCGAGCACGCGGGGCGCATCGACGAAGGTGTTGCGATGCATGACGCCGTAACGGAAGAACTCGGCCTGCTCGAGCCCGGGGATCATGCGAAAGACGCGGCGCTGCTCAGGAAACGTGAGGTTGGTCTGGAAGCCCACGAGGTTGTACGCCGTCCGCTCGCGGTTCTCGGCGCGCAGCTGGACCGCCGCCCACGGCCGACGGCCGTCGCGCGGGTCGGTGAGCCCCACAGGCTTGAGCGCGCCGAACCGAATCGCGTCACGACCCGTCCGGGCGACCTCCTCGATAGGTTGGCACGCCTGGAAGAGGTCGCGCCGCTCGAAATCACGCATCACGACGCGCTCGGCGGCGAGAAGGGCGTCGACGAAGCGCTCATACTCATCGCGCGAGAAGGGCGCGTTGAGATAATCGCCCTCATCCTCGTCGCCACCATAGCGCGACTGGCTGAAGAGAATCGACCGATCGAGCGTCGAGGCGTCAACGATGGGCGCCGCGGCGTCATAAAACGACAGCGCCTCCCCGCCCACGAGCGCGTGCACGCGCTCGGCGAGGGCGGGCGAGCAGAGGGGGCCCGCCGCGATCACGACCCGACCCTCCGGAATGTCCGTCGCCTCGCGCCGCTCGAGCGTGATGAGAGGCTCCGCTGCGATGAGCGACTCGACCTCGCGCGAGAAGACCGCGCGGTCGACGGCGAGCGCGCCGCCCGCGGGAACCGCCGCGCGCTGAGCGCACCCGATCAGGGCCGAACCCATGCGCCGCAGCTCCTCCTTGAGCAGGCCCGCCGCGGAGTCGATGCGGGTCGCCTTGAGCGAGTTCGAGCACACGAGCTCGGCGAGGTGGTCGGTGCGGTGCGCGGGCGACGTCTGTTGGGGACGCATCTCAACCAGGGTCACCGCGACCCCCCGCCGCGCGAGCGCGAGCGCGCACTCGCAGCCGGCCAGGCCGCCGCCTACTACCGTGACCTTGGTGTCAGTCATGAAGCCCTCCTCCTCGACTAAATCGCGCTACCCATTCTGCCCGAAGCTCGTCCGCGCGTGAAGGGCGCGCGCGGAAGCCGCATACCTCCCGTCGAGCTGGCGCTCAACCAGTCCCTGCACGGTGAGGGCGCTGAGAAGCGAGACGCAGTCGCGAGCATCCATACCGCAGGCGCGGGACAGCTCGTCGACGCGGAGCGGCGACGCGATGAGCGCGCGCAGGAGAGCTCGCTCGCGCTCGGTGCCCCCGACGTCTGTGATCGGCGCGTCTCGCGGGCGGCGCAGAGCCCCGTAGATGCGCGCGAGCGCCACCTCAAGCGCCTCCTCGTCGGCGATGCAGCACGCGCCGACCGAGATGAGATAGTTGGCGCCACGCGAGGCAGCCGAGAAGATCGATCCCGGCGCCACGAGAACCTCGCGTCCGAGGTCAGCGGCCGTCTCCGCTGTCGAGAACGTTCCCGAAGGCATCGACGCCTCGCCGATGAAGACGGCGTCGGAGAGCGCGGCGATCACGCGGTTTCGTTTCGGGAAGGTGTAGCGGGCGGGCGGCGCTCCCCAGCGCTCGATCGAGATGACGGCGCCTCCGCAGGCGATGGTCTGCTCGAACAGATCCGCGTTCTGGCGCGGATAGGCCACGTCGGCACCGGATCCGAGCACGGCCACATGGGTGCCGCCGCGCGCGATGGCCTCGCGCCCGGCGATGCCGTCGCAGCCGATCGCCCCTCCCGAGACCACGACGATCCCGCATTCGACCGCGATGCGCGCCGCGAGCTCGCTGAGCGCCGCCCCGTACGGGGTCGCTCGCCGGGCGCCGATGATCGAGAGGGAGGGCCGCTCAAGCACCTCAACGCTCCCACGCACGTAGAGGGCGGGCGGCGGGTCGGGCAGGTCGAGCAGTCGCGGCGGGTACCCCGGCTCGCCGCAGGCGATGCGCACGCCATCCGATGGCCTCCTCTCGCTCATGACGCATCCCTCCTGCCGTTGAACAGTGATGCCTCAAGCAGATGGTCGCGACTCACGCGCGCCGCGCGCTCCATGTCGGCGATCGTGCGGGCCACCCGGCCGAGGCGCGCCATGCCGCGACCCGTCAGGTGAAGCGCCCGCGCGATGTCGAGAATCGTCGAGCGAGCGCCGTCATCCAGGTCATATGAGGAGATGACGCCCTTGATCGAGCGAGGCGCAGCGTCCGCCTCAGGCGCATGCGCTCGGCGCCATGCGCGGTGCGCTCGTCCATCCGACACCATCGCCGCGAGATCCGCGCTCGAGTACCCCTCAGCGCCTTCGATGATGAGGGCGGCATCAGGGCGCGCGACGTCGAGCACGATGTCGATGCGATCGATGAGGGGCCCGGCGAGGCGGGCGCGGTACCGAGCGACGGCGGCGACGGAGCAGTCGCAGGCGAGCTCGCGGTCCCCGAGATAGCCGCACGGACAGGGGTTGCTCGCCGCAAGCAGCTGAAAGCGCGCGGGAAACCGATAGAGCCCGTCCGCTCGCACGAGACGCACGCACCCTTCCTCGAGAGGCTGGCGAAGCATCTGCAGCACGTGCGCGGAGAACTCGGCGAGCTCATCCAGAAAGAGCACCCCGCCGTGCGCGAGGCTGATCTCCCCCGGGCGGACGGGCCGTCCGCCGCCGACGAGCCCAGCGGCGGAAATGCTGTGATGCGGGGCGCGAAAGGGGCGCTCGCCGGCGAGCAGCCCCGCGACCGGTTCGCCGACCACCGAGTGCACGCAGAGCGCCTCCTGCTGCTCCGCGAGGTCGAGCGAGGGCAAGATCGTTGTCATGCGCCGCGCCAACATGGTCTTGCCCGAGCCGGGCGCCCCGATCATCAGAAGCCCGAGCTCGCCCGCCGCCGCGATGGCGAGCCCGCGCTTCGCCACCTCCTGTCCGATGACGTCCGCGAAATCGACCTCTGGTGCCGCAGCGGAACGCGAATCCTCATGGATCTCGGGATCGAGCGCGTGCCTGAGCCCGGCGCGCAGCGCCGCCAGATTGGCGAGAACGCCGCGTTCGACCCCTTCGAGCACGATGCGGTCGCTTGAGCGCCCGCCGACGAGCACGAGGCCCGATGCGCGGGCGAGGAGCTGGTAGGCCACCTCGCCGCGCACCGCGCAGACCGCGCCGTCGAGCGCGAGCTCGCCCGCGAACAGGGTGCTCGAGATCCCGTCCGCCGGGATCTGCCCGGTCGCCACGAGGACCGCGACCGCGATGGGCAGATCGAACCCGGATCCGGTCTTGCGCATGTCGCCGGGAGCCAGGTTGATCGTGATGGCCTTGCGCGGGACCTCGAAGCCCGCGGCCCGCAGCGCGCAGCGGATCCGGGAGCGCGCCTCGAGCACCGAGCCATCGGCCATGCCCACGATCTGCATGGTGGGAATGCCGCCCGCGAGCGACACCTCGACTGTGACGGGGCACGCCTCGACCCCGCGCAGGCACGCCGCGTGCACGGCGCACGTCACCGCGCTCATCGCCCGAACTCCCAGTCGAACGCGCTGTGCGTGTGCGCGATGTCGATGATGTACCCGCTGTGAACGCGCACCCCGATCGCGTCGAAGCGGATTGCGGGGATCGGATGGTGCTCGCGCGCGTAGCGCGCCGCGATGCGGTGATAGCGACGCTGCTTGCGCTGATCGACGGCCTCTTCGGGGTAGCCGTCCGCATCCGTCGCGCGGACGCGCCTCGTCTTGACCTCGATGAGCACCACCTGCTCCTCGGCGAGGTCATAGGCGATGAGATCGGCCTCTCCCTCCTCGCAGCGATAGTTGCGCTCGAGAATCTCGTACCCGCGCGCCGCGAGGTAGAGGCTCGCCACGAGCTCGCCGAGCTCCCCCAGCTCGCGCGGGCTCAACGTGTCGGGGATGCGCGCCTCGGGCTCCTGCTCGAGGAAGCGATACGGATCCCATCCGCCGTCAGCGTCCGTGGGGCGATCAGGTGTTGGTGAGGACATGGGCTCTCCCTTCATCGTAGGTGAGCCCATGCTTGTGATGCGACCTGTCTTGCGGCTGACCGCGATGTCGCGCGGACGCACGCCGCGCCGAGCTACGTCATCGCGGCATCTGACCTGTGCAGGACAACGCGTGTGGCCACGGTGCGCAGCGCGCCGCCGGTATCAGAACAGCGATTCGGTGTGCAGAAAGTTTCCACAGAAGCTCACGCGGTGCTCCTCGGTGAGACCGCGCGCGCGGATGGCCGCAATGTGATCGGGTGAGGCGTAGCCCTTCGACGCGGCGAAGGCGTAACCCGGATACGCCGCGTCAAGCTCGACCATGTGCTCATCGCGCATGACCTTCGCCACGATCGAGGCGGCGGCGATGCACGCGACCCGCGCGTCCCCGTGCACCACGTCGCGCTCATGCGCGACGGCTCCAAGCGGGTTCCCATCCATGAGCACGCAGTCGGGCTCGAGCCCGGTGTCGGCCACCGCGGCGGCGACCGCGCGCCGCAGCGCGGCGGCCATGCCGATGCGATCGATCTCGCGCGCCTCCACCTGACCGATGCCGATGGCGCGCGCGATGTCGGCGATGCTACCCGCGAGCCGCTCGCGCCGCGCCGGGGTGAGCTTCTTGGAGTCGTTCAGGCCCCAGATCAGAGGCTCAGGAGGAAGGCACACGGCGCAGACGACCAGAGGTCCCGCGACCGCGCCGCGCCCGACCTCGTCAACGCCCACGACGACGCCCTCTCCGCCCAGCTCGACCATCGTGGCATACATCGAGCGCACGCGCTCCCGCTCGCTCATCTCGCGCTCGAGCAGGCGCTGGGCGCGCGCGCAGGCCTTGCGCACCTGCACGCGCGGGTCATCGCGGTAGCGCTCAAGAAGCGCGGGAAGCTCCTCGATGGTTGCGCTCGCGAGCTCCGCCGCGACCTGCGACGCGGGTCCCGAGCTGTTCTGATTCGCCATGTCGCGCCTCTTCTCAATATGGAAAAGGGCGCCCGAAGGCGCCCTCAGACGTGCTGCTCTCAAGCATGATCGCGCGGCGACGCCTAAGGCGCCCCCGCATGCGACCGCTAGCGCTTCTCGGGGATGCGGGCCGCCTTGCCCACGCGATCGCGCAGGTAGTAGAGCTTCGCGCGGCGCACGCGACCATGGCGCACGACCTCGAGCTTGGCGATCTTGGGGCTGTGCAGGGGGAAGGTGCGCTCGACACCGACGCCGAAGGAGATCTTGCGGACGGTGAAGGTCTCGCGCGCGGAACCACCGCTCATGCGAATGACGTCGCCCTGGAAGACCTGGATGCGCTCGCGGTCACCCTCCTTGATGCGATAGTGCACCTTGACGTTGTCGCCGACGCGAACCTGCGGGATGTCCTCGCGGATCTGCTGGCGCTCGATTGCGCGAATGTAATCCATGTTACGTTCCTCACTGTTCTAGAGGTGCCGCACCCATGAGCCGGCACGTAGGTTGGCAAACGAAGCTATTATACGCAAAGCACCCTGCGGCGCAAGAGGTATTTCACCTGAAGGACTCAGGTGCGCCGTCCGCGGTGCGGGCCGCGGACGGCTGAGCTAGGCACGTGAGAGCTCGGAGAGATCCGCCACGTCGGCGAAGACCGCCTCGAAGCGGTTCAGGAGCCGCAGGCGGTTCTCGCGGAGCGCCTGGTCCTCGTCCATGACGAGCACTTCCTCGAAGAAGCGATCGATCGGGGCGCGCAGGCCCGCGAGCGCGACGAGGGCGCGCGGGAAGTCCGTGGCCTCGAGCGCGGCGGCCACGGCCACACGGGCGGCATCCACTGCATCGAGCAGGGCGCGCTCCGCATCGTCCATGAGCGCCTCATCCACCTCGACCCCAAGCGAGCCGTCAGCCAGATGGCTCGCGCGGGCGTACGCGGTGGAGAGGTTCTCGAACGTCTCGGCGTCGTGGGCGCGCGCATCATCGAGCGCGCGGGCGAGGGCGAGGTAATGAACGGGCACGCGGACCGAGCCCGCGGAGACGGCGGCGACCGTGTCGGGCGCGATCCCCTCATCGCGGGCCATCTGCTCGAGGCGGCCCTTGATGAAGGCGCAGATCGCGGCCGAGACCTCTTCGCGATCGAAGGAGAGCCCCTGCTCGGCGTATGCGTCGAGCGCCGGTCCCACCAGCTCCTCGTAGCCGCAGTGCAGCCGCGCGCGCAGGATGTTCAAGACGCCGATGGCGCTGCGGCGCAAGGCGAAGGGATCCTTGGAGCCCGTCGGCGGCTCGCCGATCGCGAACATCCCCGCGATGGTGTCAAGCTTGTCGGCAACCGCGACGATGCAGCCCGCGACGCCCTCGGGCAGGTCATCGCCCGCGAAGCGCGGCCGGTAGTGGTCGCGGATGGCGGCGGCCACCTCGGGCTCCTCCCCCGCCGCGAGCGCGTAGTAACCGCCCATGACGCCCTGCTGGCTCGTGAACTCGATGACCGCGGAGGAGACGAGGTCGGCCTTCGCGAGATGCGCGGCACGCTGGGCCTGCGAGGCCGCGTGCGCGCCGATGCGCGCGGCACGCGCGATCGCGAGCGCGAGGTCCTCGAGGCGCTCAGATTTTTGCAGGACGCTCCCCAGCTTCTCCTGGAAGCTCACCTGGGCGAGGCGGGAGCGGAACTCCTCAAGAGGGACCTTGAGGTCCTCGTCGTAGAAGAACTTGGCGTCGTAGAGGCGGGCGCGCACGACGCGCTCGTTGCCGTCGATGATGGTGGCGGCGTTCTCCGGACGTCCGTTGCCCACGATCACGAACTCGCGTGTGAGGTTCCCCACGGCATCGTAGATGGGGAAGTAGCGCTGGTTGGAGAGCATGGACTCGCAGATGATCTCATGGGGGACCTGGAGGAACTCCTCGTCGAAGGACCCCACGAGGACGGTCGGCCACTCGCACAAGTTCACGACCTCGTCGAGGATCCGCTTCGGCGTGTCGACGCGCGCGCCCGGGCGGGCGGCCTCGACGGCGGCGATGCCCGCGGCGATGGCCGCGCGGCGGCGCTCCTCAGACAGCACGCCGGCGGCTTCGAGCACGTCCTCGTAGGCAGCGGGCACAGGCACCTCGTGCGCGCCGGGCCCGAGCACCCGGTGCCCGCGCGTGGTGTGGCCGCTCTCGACGTCGGCATAGCGCACGGGGACGACCTCGTCCCCCAACAGGACGCAGAGCCAGCGAATCGGACGCACGAAGGTCTCGTGGGTGGACCCCCAGCGCTGGCTGCGGTAGTTAGGCCACTCGAGGCCCGCGATCACCGAGGAGCTCAGCTCTGAGAGGATCGGGAGGGCGGGCGTCGCGGGGACGATCCGCTCGGCGAAGACGTAGGCGCGACCGTCGTCGTCGACGCGCTGCACGAGATCGGCGACGTCGATGTCGCACTTGCGCGCGAAGCCCGCCGCGGCCTTCGTCGGAGCGCCCGTCTCGTCGAAGGCGATCTGGGCGGCGGGTCCGCGCTTGACCTCATGGACCTCATCGGTCGCGGTGGCGACGTCGCTGACGAGGGCGGTGAGGCGGCGCGGCGTGGAGATGATGCGCACCTCCCCGTGGGCGAGGCCCGCGGCGTCAAGCCCCTCAGCGACCAGGCGGCTGAGCTGGCGGCAGGCGTTCATGAGCGGGGCGGAGGGCATCTCCTCCGTGCCGATCTCGAGGAGGAAGTCACGCGTCTCGGCCATATCAGGCCACCCCCTTCTGGGATGCGTCGTCATCGGGCGCGACCTGGGCGAGGTACGCCTCGCAGCAGGCCTTCGCGAGCGTGCG
>CAZLGF010000020.1:0-19508 GCA_964558955.1 uncultured Coriobacteriaceae bacterium | reverse complement strand
CCGACGTGCTCGCCGCCAACGACGACTTCCGCATCTTCGGCCCCGACGAGACGGCCTCGAACCGCCTCCAGGACGCCTACGCGGTGACCTCGAAGCAGTGGCAGGCGGGCCACTACGGCGACGCCGCCAACGACGAGCTCCTCGCCCCGTCCGGCAAGGTGATCGAGCAGCTCTCCGAGCACCAGTGCGAGGGCATGCTCGAGGCCTACGTGCTCACCGGCCGCCACGGCGTCTGGTCGAGCTACGAGAGCTTCGTGCACGTGGTCGACTCGATGGTCAACCAGCACTGCAAGTGGCTCGAGGCGACCGTCCGCGAGATCCCGTGGCGCGCACCCATCGCGGGCCTCAACATCCTGCTCTCGAGCCACGTGTGGCGCCAGGACCACAACGGCTTCTCGCACCAGGACCCCGGCTTCATCGACCTGCTGCTCAACAAGGCCAACGACACCCACATCGTGAACGCCTACTACCCCTGCGACGCCAACATGGCGCTCGCGGTGGCCGAGCGTGCCTACTCGTCCACCAACTGCGTGAACGCCATCTTCTGCGGCAAGCAGCCCGCCCCGGTCTTCCTCACGGTCGACGAGGCGGTCGCGGAGCTCGCCGACGGAGCCGCCGCCTGGGAGTGGGCGAGCAGCGCGGCCACGCCCGCCGAGGCCGACATCGTGATCGCGAGCTGCGGCGACGTGCCGACGCTCGAGGCGCTCGCGGCGACCGACCTGCTGGGCGAGCTCGGCCTGAAGGTGCGCTTCGTGAACGTGGTCGATCTGCTGCGCATCCAGAACGCGTGCGAGAACGACCGCGCGCTCACCGATGACGAGTTCCGCGCGCTCTTCGGCGACGGTTCGACGCCCGTGCTCTTCGCGTTCCACGCCTACGCCGGCACCATCCGCCGCCTCATCTGGAACCGTCCCGGCCACGACGCGTTCCATGTCCATGGCTACGAGGAGAAGGGCTCGACGACCACCCCGTTCGACATGCTCCGCCTGAACAACATGGACCGCTGGGCCCTCGCGGCTCACGCGCTGCGCCTCATCGACGCGGCGGCCGGCACCGAGGCGCACGCCGCGCAGGCGGCCGCGTGGGACGCCTTCCGCGACGAGGCGTTCCGCTTCGCGGTCGACAACGGCTACGACCACGCGGCCTTCACCGACTGGGTCTGGCCCGACGCGCGCGCCGCGACCGAGGCCGACGCGGCGGCCGGGCTCTCGGCCACCCAGATGACCGCGGGCGATAACGAGTAGAGTTATCGGACGATCGCAGCGATGGGCCGCGTGTGCCGACACGCGGCCCATCCGTTTACGGGACGCGGAATTGTGGCAAACTGATAAGCGTTGTACGAGGACAAACGGTGTCAAAACACCGTCAGATCGCTGAGGAGTGATCATGGCCAAGCCGAGCGTGCGCGAGATCAGCCGCATCACCGGGTTCTCCCCCGCAACGGTGTCAAACGCCCTCAACCATAAGCGCGGCGTGAGCGAGGAGACCGCCCGCATCATCTTCGAGACGGCCAAGTCCATCGGCTACCAGCAGCCCGCGCAGCTCGACACCATCGACTTCGTCCTCGCGCGCAAGAACGGCAAGATCGTGGACGAGAGCACGTTCCACCCCTCAGTGATCGAGGGCGTGGAGCGCCAAGCGCGCCGGGCCGGCATGGGCACCTCGTTCATCACGCTCGACTTCTCTGATCTCGACGCGGTGCGCCCGCAGGTCGAATCCCTCATCTCCAACCCCGCCGCGGCGATCGTGCTGCTGGCGACCGAGCTCGGTGACGAGGACTTCGACCTCTTCGAGAACTGCCAGGCAAACCTCGTGGTGCTCGACAGCTGGAGCAACCGGCAGTACTTCGACTGCGTGGTCATCGCCAACAAGGACGCGAGCTACCGCGCCGTGCGCCACCTCATCGAGCGGGGGCACCGCGCCATCGGCTACCTCGCGGGCGACTTCCGCATCCGCAACTTCCAGTCACGCCAGCACGGCTACGAGCAGGCGCTCCACGACGCCGGGATCGCGCCTCAGATGCGCTGGCGCGTCGAGCTCGGCACCACGCTCGAGTCGGCCTACGCCGACATGAGCGCATGGCTCGAGCAGACCGATCGCGCCGACCTCCCCACGGCCTTCTTCGCCGACAACGACGTGCTGGCGGTCAGCGCCATCCGCGCCCTCACCAAGCACGGCGTCTCCGTTCCCGATGACGTCTCGATCATCGGCTTCGACGATCTCTCACTCGGCGCGTTCTCCGACCCGCCGCTCACGACGGTGCACGTCCTCAAGCACGAGGTGGGCGAGATCGCGGTGCGGCGTCTCGTGGGGAACCTCGCGAACCCCAAGGGCTACACGTGCAAGACGCAGGTCAACACGTACTTCGTGGAGCGCGCGAGCGTGAGCGAGCCTCCGAGCGGCGCGTAAAGACCCCCTCAACAAATAAACACGTTTACTGCCGTTCACCCATGAAAAATAACCATTTACGGCAGTTCACACGCATGAATCGCGGCTTATAATAAACAATGAACTAAACAGATGTGAAATCCTGTTTAGCTCATGGTCATACAGGCTGACCGCGCGAGCGGTCAGAGAGGGAGGAGCCGGATGGACACCGTAACCCTTGGATTCGTGCCGACGCGCCGGAGCATCTTCAGCGCGCCCGATGCCATCAAGTACCGGGGGCTCGCCGCCGATCGCCTGCGCGAGCTGGGCGTCAACTTCGTGGACATCGACGATGTCAACGACGAGGGCCTGCTGTTCGATGACAGCCACATCCAGCCGATCCTCGACAAGTTCCGCGCGGCGAACGTCGACGGCATCATGCTCATGCACGCCAACTTCGGCACCGAGTACCTCTGCGCGCGCCTCGCCCGCGAGCTCGGCAAGCCGGTGCTGCTCTGGGGTCCGCGCGACGAGCGCCCCGAGCCCGACGGCTCGCGCCTGCGCGACACCCAGTGCGGCCTCTTCGCGACGGGCAAGGTGCTCCGCCGCTTCCGCGTGCCCTTCACCTACCTGACCAACTGCCGCCTCACGGACCCCGAGTTCGAGCGCGGCGTCTGGGACTTCCTCGCCGTCTGCAACGTGGTCAAGGTCTTCAAGCGCACGCGCATCCTGCAGATGTCGACGCGCCCCTTCGACTTCTGGAGCACGATGTGCAACGAGGGCGAGCTGCTCGAGCGCTTCAACATCCAGCTGTCGCCCATCCCCATGACCGAGCTCGTCGAGGCCGTGCGCGCCGCCGAGGCCGATGAGGACGCCATGGCCCAGATGCTCGCGCACATCCGCGAGGTCTTTGAGATCGAGATGCCCGAGGACAAGGTCCCCGCCGTGGCGGCCCTTGCCATCGCCATGAAGCGCCTGGTCGAGCGCTACGGCTGCAACGCCGGCGCGATCCAGTGCTGGAACGCGCTCCAGGCCGAGCTCGGCATCATGCCGTGCGCGGCCAACGCGATCCTCAACGAGATGGGCATCCCCATCGTCTGCGAGACCGATATCCACGGCGCCATCACGGCGCTCATGGTCGAGGCGGCGGATCTCGGCCGTCATCGCGGCATGTTCGCCGACTGGACCATCCGTCACCCCGACAACGAGAACGGCGAGCTCCTCCAGCATTGCGGCCCCTGGCCGTGCTCGGTGGCGTGCGAGAAGCCGCGTCTCACGTACCCCCTGGCGTTCGATCACCCCGGCGCGCTCACGGCCGAGGCCGCGCACGGCGACGGCCCGCTCACGCTCGCGCGCTTCGATGGCGACAACGGCGAGTACTCGCTTCTGCTCGGCAACGCCCGCGGCATCGACGGGCCGGCGGGCATGGGCACCTACCTCTGGGTCGAGGTTGAGAACCTCAAGCGCCTCGAGGCCAAGATCGTCGAGGGCCCCTACATTCATCACTGCGTCGCGATCCACGCGGACGTGGTGCCGGTGCTGTACGAGGCCTGCAAGTACCTCGGCATCACCCCCGATCTCTACGACGAGAACGAGGCTGAGGTCAAGGCGTACCTGCGCGGCGAGTAACGCGTGACGACGCGCGGCCGGCGCACCCGCGGGCGCCGGCCGCGCCGCATGTTCAGGATCGATCATCTCCCACAGATTGGAGTTGCGGATGAGTGAGAACCTCGAGTCCTTGCGCTGGAAGCTGCGCCAGGACGCGGTTGACATCATCGTTGCCGGTGCCGGCGGGCACATCGGCGGCGACATGAGCGTGATGGACGCGCTCATGCTGCTCTATGGCACCGTCATGAACGTGTCCCCCGATCGCGTCGACGACCCCGACCGCGATCGCTTCCTGCTCTCCAAAGGGCATGCCATGGAGGCGTACTACGCGGTGCTGTGCCACTACGGCTACCTCGACCTCGCCGACGTGAAGGCGCGGTTCTCCCAGTTCGGGAGCCCCTACATCGGCCATCCCAACAACAAGCTCCCCGGCATCGAGATGAACTCCGGCTCGCTCGGCCACGGGCTGCCCGTGGGCGTGGGCATGGCGCTCGCGGCCAAGATGGACGGCCGTGCCTACCGCACCTACGTGGTCATGGGCGACGGCGAGCTCGCCGAGGGCTCCATCTGGGAGGCGGCCATGGCCGGCTCCACCTACGGGCTCGACAACCTCTGCGCCGTGATCGACCGCAACCACCTGCAGATCTCCGGCAACACCGAGGACGTCATGCGGGCCGACAGCCAACAGGAGCGCTGGGCCGCGTTCGGGTGGCACACCATCTGCGTGAACGGCAACGACCTCGCGGCGCTCGCGGGCGCCTTCGCCGAGGCGGCCGCGACCACGGGTCAGCCGACGGCCATCATCATGGACACGGTGAAGGGTCTCGGCAGCCCCGTGATGGAGAACAAGGCGGGCTGGCATCACCATCTGCCCACCGACGAGGAGTACGCGGCCATCACGGCCGACCTCGCGGCGCATCGCGCAGCCGCCGAGCGGGGCGAGGCGTTCGCGCCCGCGCTCGACTTCACCTGCGAGCGCGCGGGCGCGACGGCGCCCGTGTCCGCGCTAGCCGGTGGGTCGGGGGCTGCAGCGTGCGTGCCCGCGGCCGATGAGCCCCGCGGGTGCGATGCCGGTGCAACGACGGTCGCGAAGGAGGCGTAAGATGGCCACGACGAAGGCAAACAAGCAGGTCATCTGCGAGGTTCTGATGGAGCATGCCGCCCAGGGCGACCGCGACGTCGTCGTGGTCTGCTCGGACTCGCGCGGTTCGGCCTCGATGACCCCGTTCTTTGACACCTACCCCGCGCAGGCGGTGGAGGCGGGCATCGCCGAGCAGGACGCCGTGGGCATGGCGGCCGGCATGGCCGCGTGCGGCAAGAAGGTCTGGGTGGCGAGCCCCGCCTGCTTCCTTTCAACGCGCAGCTACGAGCAGGCGAAGGTCGACTGCGCCTACTCCCGCACCAACGTGAAGCTCCTGGGCGTCTCAGGCGGCGTCTCCTATGGCGCGCTCGGCATGAGCCACCACTCCGCGCAGGACATCGCCGCCATGGCGGCGATCCCCAACATGCGCGTCTACCTGCCGTCGGATGAGTTCCAGAGCCGCCTGCTCACCGAGGCGCTCCTCGCCGACGACCTGCCGGCCTACATCCGCGTGGGCCGCAACGCCGTGGCCGATGTGTACACGGCGGATGCGTGCCCCTTTGAGATGGATCGCGCCACGTGGGTCCGCCGCGGGGGCGACGTCGCCCTCATCGCGTGCGGAGAGATGGTGCGCCCGGCGCTCGATGCGGCCGACCTGCTCGCCGCCGAGGGCATCGAGGCGACCGTGCTCGACATGTACTGCGTGAAGCCGCTCGACCGCGCCGCCGTGATCGAGGCGGCTACGACCTGTGGTGCGGTGGTGACGGTCGAGGAGCACGCGCCCACAGGCGGCCTCGGCTCCATGGTCGCGCAGGTGGTGGGGGAGGAGCATCCCTGCCCAGTGCGCTGCCTGTCGCTCCCGGACGCCCCCGTGGTGACGGGCGCCTCGCTCGAGGTCTTTGACCATTACGGACTCAACGCCGCCGGCATCGCCACGGCGGCGCGCGAGGTCATCGCGCGCAAGTAAGTGCTCGGGCCGCGCCCGGGTCCGCGTACGGACGCGTGGGCCCGGGCGCGCCCGTCCGGTTGGCCGCGCGCCGCCGTGCGCGCGCAGGAAGGGACGCACATGGGTCGCTACATCATCGGCATCGACCAATCCACCCAGGGCACGAAGGCGCTCCTGGTCGACGAGGCGGGCGCGCTCGTGCGCCGCGCCGACCGAAGCCATCGCCAGATGGTGGACGAGCGGGGCTGGGTGAGCCATGACCCGGTCGAGATCGCGCGCAACGTGGTCGCGGTCGCGTGCGACGTGGTGAGGGAGGCCGGCATCGATCCCGCCGAGGTCGCGGGCATCGGCATCTCCAACCAGCGCGAGACCACGGTGGCCTGGCGCGCGTCGACGGGTGAGCCCGTGTGCGACGCGATCGTGTGGCAGTGCTCGCGCGCGCAGGACGTGTGCGACGCGATCGCCGGCATCGACGGCGCGGCCGACGTGATCCGCGAGCGGACGGGCCTCGCGCTCTCGCCCTACTATCCGGCGGCCAAGATGGCGTGGATCATGCGGCACGTCCCCGAGGCCGCGCGCACCGATGACCTCCGTCTCGGCACGATCGACGCCTGGGTGGTGTGGAACCTCACGGGCGGCGCGTCGTTTTACTGCGACTACTCAAATGCGAGCCGCACCCAGCTCTTCGACATCGAGAAGCTCGCGTGGTCCACGCGCGCGTGCCGGCTCTTCGGCATCGACCGGGCGTGGCTTCCCGAGGTCATCGATTCGGACGCGTGCTTCGGCATGACCGACCTGGACGGCTTCCTGCCTGCCCCGGTGCCCATCCACGGGGTGCTCGGCGACAGCCACGCGGCCCTCTTCGGGCAGGGCTGCTACGGGCGCGGCCAGGCAAAGGCGACGCTCGGGACGGGCTCCTCGGTCATGATGAACATCGGGTCCGAGCTCAAGCGCTCGACCTGCGGGCTCTCGAGCTCGCTCGCCTGGCGCATGGGCGGTGAGACCACGTACGTGCTCGAGGGCAACATCAACTACGCGGGCGCCGTCAAGACGTGGCTGCGCGACGATATGGCCATGATCGAGAACCCCGAGGAAGTGACCGATCTCGCCTACGCGGCGAACGCGGCGAGTCGCGTGTACCTCGTGCCGGCCTTCACGGGGCTGGGCGCCCCGCACTGGGAGGCCGATGCCCGCGCGGCCGTCTTCGGCATGACGCGCACCACGGGGCGCGCGGAGTTCGTGCGCGCGGCCGACGAGAGCATCGCGTTCCAGATCTTCGACGTGGTCGACGCGATGCAGCGCGACGCGGAGATCGACCTCGCCGAGCTTCGCGTTGACGGCGGCCCCACGCGCGACGCCTACCTCATGCAGTTCTTGTCCGACATGCTGACGGTGCCGCTCGTCGCGGCCGGCAACGACGAGATGAGCGGCCTCGGCGCAGCGTGGGCGTGCGGCATCGCGCTTGGGCTCTATCCGGCCGACGTCGCGACGCGCTGCGCGCCGCGCGCGCGGTGGGACGCGCGGATGGACGCCACCGACCGCGCCGAGCGCATCGGCGGCTGGCGGCGCGCCGTTCGCGCCACGATAGCGTTCTCGGAGTAGCCGGCGATAGGCCCGTTGTGCCAGAATGCCCCATGAGGCGAGGAGTGCTCGCGCGCATCGCGACGCAGTGTCGCTCGCCA
Source organism: uncultured Coriobacteriaceae bacterium (assembly GCA_964558955.1). GTDB lineage: Bacteria > Actinomycetota > Coriobacteriia > Coriobacteriales > Coriobacteriaceae > Coprousia. The sequence continues at coordinate 11,824 of CAZLGF010000020.1, read as the reverse complement.
CGGTAGTGCGCCTCAGAGAGGGAGCTGCGCGTCGCGCTCGACTCCCGGAGGTCGCATGAGAGCAGGGGAGTGGGACATGAAGCAGTACTTCGGCATCGACGTGGGTGGAACTGAGGTCAAGTGGGCCGTCGTGGATGAGGAGTTCGCCTTCGGCGACCATGGCTCCATCAAGACGGACTTCTCGTCCGCCGATGAGGCCGTGGACGCCTTCGCCGCGCTCGTCGAGCCGTATCGCGGCCAGATCGAGGCGATCGGCATGAGCGTGCCCGGTTCCGTCATGGAGGGTGACCTCGACGGCGTGATCCACCGTGGCGGCTGCCTTCCCTATATGGATCAGTGTCCGCTCGCCAAGATCATGCGCGAGCGCTTTGAGGTGCCCGTCGCCGTGAATAACGACGGCAAGTGCTTCGGCCTCGGCGAGTATGCCGCCGGCGCCCTCAAGGGCACGCGCTTTGGCGTGAGCATCGGCATCGGCACCGGCATCGCGGGCGGCATCGTCATCGACGGTAAGGCGCTCCGCGGCGCGCATTGCTGCGCGGGTGAGTTCAGCTTCCTCAACGGCAACGCCTTGGAGCCGGTCACGCCGGCCACGTGGTTCGCCATCCGCTGCGGTTGGAAGGGGCTCCGCGCCCGCATCTTCGAGGAAAAGGGCGAGCCGGTCGACGAGAGCGTTGATGGGCGCGTCTTCTTCCAATGGATCGAGGCGGGCGACGAGGCGGCCATCCGCGGCCTCGATCGGTACGCGCTCGAGTTCGACAGCTGGCTCATCAACCTGCAGGCCGTGCTCGATCCGGATGTCTTCGCCATCGGTGGCGGCATCAGCCGCCGCCCGGAGCTCTTCGACGCTCTCGAGCGTCAGATGGACGTGGCCCTCGCAGGCATGATTCCCGGCTTCCCGCGCCCGGTGATCAAGCGAGCCGTGCTCGGCAACGACGCCAACATCTACGGTGCTGTGCTCGAGGCGAAGCGCCTGGCCGACGCGTAAGGGCGAATCGTCGGAGCTCCCTGGTGCGTCGCAGGGCTGGTGCCCCGCACACCCGCTTGGCATCGATGCGGCCCGCCTGTACCCCTGCGTCGTGCATTCATTCCGCCGGCAAGGCGAGCGGTTGCAAACAGCCGGTGAGCGGTAGCTCCAGTCGGTTAATGCTTTACCTCGTCTGCGCGTGAGCGTATAATACGGGTCGTTACAGGGTGTTACTCGGACGACGTTTTTCGAGGCAGACTGTCATTCGCTTCGGCGAATGCGTCTGCCTCTTTTTTGTTCGCGGCGTTCCGGGAAACACGGGTGTGAAAGGACGCGGCGAAGGCCACGCATGAGGGTTATCAAGCGAGTGAATAACAACGCCGTGCTGTGCGTTGACGACGACGGGCGACAGGTGATCGCTCTGGGGCGCGGGCTCAGCTCGGTGCCGGTCTCCTCGGAGCTCGATCTCAACCTGGTCACGCGCACGTTCTACGACGTCGACCCGCGCTATGTCGACATCCTGCGCGACATTCCGGGGGGCTACCTCGCCGTGAGCGGCGCCATCATCGACGTGGCGCGCGGCATGCTGCCCTATGAGCTCAACGCCAACATCGAGATCACGCTCGCAGACCATATCGCCTTCGCGGTGCAGCGCATGAACCAGGGCATTCTCTTCACTTCGCCGCTCACCTATGACGTCCAGCAGAACTACCCGCTCGAGTTCAAGATCGCTGAGTACGCCCTCACGCTCATCAAGGACCAGCTGGGGACCATGCTGCCGCGCAACGAGGCCACGGGCATCGCGCTCGCGTTCATCAACGGCGCGCTCGACGCGGGAACCGATCACGAGCTCGCGCCGGGCATCTCGCAGGATCGGATGCTCTCCGACATCACCGATATCGTGGAGCAGACGATGAACGTGGCCGTCGACCGGGAGAGCTTCCTGTTCTCGCGGTTCGCGACCCATATGCTCTACCTGATCAGACGCGCCTCAGCGCATGAGGAGATCGAGACGGGGCTCTCGGGCGCGTACGAGTCGCTCGCGGAGGGCAACCCCGCGGCCGCCGCGTGCGTGGAGGGCATCGCGCTCTATCTCGAGAGCACGTTCCATCAGCCCGTTGCCGACGAGGAGAAGCTCTACATCTTCTTGCATGTGAACCGCATGTGCACCCGGTCCGACAACGGATAACACGGCACCCCGGGCGGCGCGTGCGTCGCCCTCGGATAGCGCGGCCATCCGGTCGCGTCATGACACGGAAGGAGTTAACGTGGCAGACAACAAAAAGATCGCGAGCGATGTTTTGGAGGCGGTGGGCGGCACCAGCAACGTGACCTACGTGGCGCATTGCATGACCCGTCTGCGCTTCACCTTGAAGGATCGCTCCAAGGTCGACGAGGAGGGCCTCAAGCGCATGGCCGGCGTGCTGGGCGCGCAGGAGACCGGCGGTCAGTTCCAGGTCATCATCGGCCAGAACGTGGCCAAGGTCTACGATGAGCTGTGCGCCATGAGCGGCCTTGCCAAGCAGGAGGCGATCGACGAGAACCTCGGCGATGCGAGCGAGCCCGAGAAGCTCACGCCCAAGCTCGTGGGCAAGAAGATCCTCGACTACCTGTCGGGGTCGATGGTCCCGCTCATCCCGATCTTCCTGACCGGCGGTCTCTCGCGCGCCATCGCCTCGCTCATCGGCCCGACGCTTCTTGGCCTCGTGACCGAGGAGAGCGACGTCTACATCCTGTTCTACAACCTCATCTACAACGCGGCGTTCTCGTTCCTGCCGCTCTACCTGGGCTACACGGCCGCCAAGAAGATCGGCGCCACGCCGGTGCTCGGCCTGTTCCTGGGCGGCCTCTTCATGAGCCCGACCTTCTCGGACATGGTTGATGAGGGAACGCAGTTCACGATCCTCGGCATCGACGTGTTGATGGCGAGCTATTCGCAGACGGTGCTGCCCATCATCCTGTCGGTCCCGGTGCTCTACGTGCTTGAGAAGAACATCCGCAAGATCATGCCCGACGTGCTGACCACGGTCTTCACGCCGTTCTGCACGATGATCATCATGGTTCCGATCGCCTTCCTGGTGCTCGGCCCCATCGGCCGCACGCTCGGTAGCCTCATCAGCACGGCCATCCTCGCCATGGGCGACAGCGGCGGCATCGTGCGCGTGGTGGGCATGACGCTCATCGGTGGCGTCTGGCAGCTGCTCGTGGTGACCGGCATGCACATCGCCATCATTCAGCTCGCCAAGATCCCGCTGCTCGAGTACGGCTATGAGTCCTTCATCTACGTGGCGAGCAACGCGGCCATGGTGGGCGTGTGGGGCATGGCGCTCGGCGCCTTCCTGCGCATTCGCCGCAAGGAGGAGAAGAGCCAGAACCTCGGCTTCCTGATCTCGGCCGCGGCGGGTGGCGTAACCGAGCCGGCGCTCTTCGGCCTGGCCATGCGCTACACGCGTCCGATCATCGGCATGGTCGCTGGCGGCGCGGCGGGCGGCCTGTTCCTCGCCCTCACGAACGTCATCTACTACAACTCGGGTGGTGGCTCGAACATCCTGTTCCTGACCGCGTACCTGCCCGGTGGCCAGACGAACATCATCTTCGCCTGCATCGGCTTCGCGATCGCGTTCGTGGTCGCGGCGATCGTGACGTACTTCTTCGGCTTCAAGAAGGACGACCTCACGTACCTCACTGCCAAGGAGGAGTAAGACGCGTGCCTGAGCGCGCGTGAGATGGCGCACGCTCTTGCGTACTGAGAAGGGCCGCACCAGCTACGATGCTGGTGCGGCCCTTATTTCTGACCAGGTGGCTCGCGCGCCGGCGTCCGGGTCACCTGCGTGATTCTGTTATCGGACTGTGAGCGCGACCTCGGCGTAACGCGTCATCGGACGCTCGGCGTCGTCGCGGACGGCGAGGGTGAGAACGATGCGGTCGCCGGGGCGGGCGTCGGCCGGTATCGTGAAGCTCGCCGCCGCCGTGTGCGCGCCGCCGCCAGCCGGAAGCTCGCAGCGCGCCTCCCAGGCGGCGAGGTCATCCGCGCCGGCATAGGTGCTCACGAGTGGATCAACCCGCCATCGCGCACAGACCGCATCGCCGTCGGGATCGGTGATCTCAGCGGAGAGGAGCACGTCCTCGCCCGCGGCCAGCGTTGCATCGGGTGTGACCGCCGAGATGATCGGCGCATGGTTGCACACTTGGGGCTCATGCGCGCACCACGCGGCGCGCGCCGCGAAATCCTCCTGATACGCCCGCAGGAACGGGTTGGGGTTCTCGGGGTCCGTGCTGCCGGGACCGCCCGCGCCCGTTCCATCGGCCGCGCCCCCGGCCTGATCGCGGAAGAGCGGGCCGAGCACGGTGTCGAACCCATCCTCCTGCGCGCCGCGCAGGCCGAAGGGGATGAGCGGGATGTAGGTCATGCTGTCGCCCTCGGCCATGAAGTCGCCGGGTGTGAAGTGGACGGGGTCCATGTTCGCGAATCCCCAGTCGAGCGTGGCGTGCTTCCCGAACTGGAAGCGCTCGGGCTCATCCTCGTAGATCTTCCCGTCGCCGTAGAGCATGTAGCCCGCCATAAGTGGCCCGTTGCCGCGGATGAGGCGCTCCTCCGGCCACGGCGCCTGAAAGAGAGCGCGCGCGTCCGGCTGCGCTGAGCGGGCGCTCAGGTAGCTGCCGTAGATAAACGGCGTGCGCAGGAAGACGAGGCCGGGGAAGAGCGGCTCGCCGTGGTCGAGCCAGGAGTTGTCCTGTCCGATGCCGTTCGTGACCCCCGTGACGCGCACTTTCGCATAGATGCGCTCGCGCACCTCGTCCCAGGCGGGCGTGCCCTGGTAGTCCGCGGCGATGGACAGGAGGGCCCGGACGATCGTGTTCATGCCGCCCCAGGAGAGGAGCCAGAGCGTGCGCGGGTCATCGTCGAGGATCGCCGCCTTGATGACGTCCGACCCCGGCGTGTCGAAGCGCACGTCGCCCTCGAAGGCGACGTTCCCCTCGTAGGTGCGCCGCAACAGCTCATCAGGCGCCGGGAAGGGCGGCTCGCCCGCCGCCTGGGCGTTCGCGCTGAGATGCGGCCACGCCTCCGCGTACTCATGGGTCCAGAGATCCTCGATCCACGTGCGCGGGAAGGGGCGGTAGCTTGTGAGCGACCCGGCCTCGGGGTCGGGCTCGCGCGGAACCACCTTCCACTCGTGGGCGCGTACGCCCTTGGTTCGCCAGTGCGGCGTGACCTCGCCGAGGGTGTGCGCACCGTCGCCCAGGAAGTGGTACTGCGAGGCGGTGGTGACGATGGCCTCCACGTCGAGTAGGTTGAGGTAGAGCGCGAGGTGGATGAGCGAGTTCATGTCATCGACTTCGAGGTCGGTCGTGATGATGACGCGCGGCAGGCTGTCTGACATGCTGATCCTTTCGGTGAGGCGCGAACGGGGACGCGCTCGCAACGAGACGCTATGCCCGCTGGCGTGCCGCCCACTCCCACATGCCCACGGGCTCGGAGTCGATCATGACGTTCGTGCCGTCGATGTCGGTGCGGCAGAAGTCGTTGAACACGTTGATCCACACGCCGTGGTTGAAGGTCTTCTTGGGCGAGCCATCGGCCTCGCGGTACACGCCGGTCAGGTCTTCCACGTGGTCGTAGTACGTGACGTGCACGGACGCGCCCGCCGCGACGAGCCGGCGGTAGAGCGGCAGCACCGTCTCCTTCGGATCCACGAGCTCGTCGCCCTTGGCGTGCGCAAACCAGAGCGGCGTCTGGGCGAGTCGCTCCACGTCCTCATCGGTCGCGTCGTACCACGGCGCGCAGCACGGCAGGCCCGCCGCGAAGAAGCCGGGGTAGTCGCGGCACATGCGAAGCGTCATGAAGCCGCCGTTGGAAAGGCCGCCCACCACGATCCGGCTCGTGTCGATGCGGTCCGCGTGCGCGGCGATGAACTCGTCGATGAGCGCCTTGAGCGCCGCGGTATAGATGCTCTGGTTGGAGCGGCCGAGCTGTGTTGCGCCGTCGTCCATCCAGAAGGTGGGGCACTGCGGCACGAGCACCCAGGCGGCGCCGTCGAAGTAGCCCTGGATGGGGTTGTGCGAGAGCGCGGTGACGCGGTTGCCCGTGTAGGCGCGCGAGGGCCCTTCCGGAACCTTGACGCCCTCGGGGAGGTCGGCGCCCACGCCCTCGCCCGCGCCGTGCAGGTAGATGAGGAGCGCGGCCTTCTCGGGCACGGTCCGCGCCCGCCTCATGAGACCGGGCTGGGGCGCGGAGTCGGGCTCGAAATCGGGCTCGAAGTAGCCGTACTCAAGCTGGAACCCGTCGACCGGCTCGGTCATCTTCGCCTCATGCCACCGCTCGAGCGCGGGCACGAGGTCGTCGCTGCGCGTCTCGAAGACGAGGCCCGCGACGGGGTCGGGCGCGCCGGGGAGCTCGGCGAGCTGCGTGATGCGGAAGCAGTTCTCGATATAGCGCGAGCCGAGCACCCCGCCCTCGATGCGCTTGGTGAGGCGCATCTCGGGGAGCTCGAGCGTCACATGGCTGCCGCGCGATGCGCGCGCACCGCGGGCGTCGCTCGGGTAGGCGGCGCAGATGGGCACGTAGCCCACGGACGGCGCGGTGTGATCAGACCCCCGCTCGGTGCGCATGAGGACGGAGCCGTCGGCGCGTTCGCGCCGCGTGCAGAAGACGTTGAAGGTGGCGGGGGAGACGTCGTTCGCGCCGACCTCGACGGGGAGGGCGAGGATGAGCTTTGAGATCCAGGGGCCGAAGTCTCCGAGGGTGGTGTAGGTGGCGTAGGTCGCCGGGGTGTCAAGCGCCGCCGACTCGTGCGGCTCCGGTGCGGTCGTGTGCGTGCTGCTCATGGGCTACCTTCCTCGTGTGTTTACTAAACATGTTTAGTATACGAGCCTGTTTGCCATACCCCGCGAGAAACCGGTCAACGAGGTTCAATGCCCTGTAAGCGGCCGAAATAACACCCTGGTAGCCCTGCATGCTGGCACGGCAGGCCCGTGTAGTGCGGCGCACCGCGCTCGATTGTCGCGTCATATCTCCACATGCAAGACAAACGCTTGCTCGCTGTTTTCTACCGTTCGCCGGTTTCAAACACCATGCATCATCAAGTTGTTTAGCATATTGGCCGCAAACGTTCAGTAAACACTGCTTAGTCGTGCGTGCCACACCATGAGCGGTGAGCGCTGGACGACGTTCGTCGGCGGCCTGGCACCTATGCGCCGACATGAGAGGAACGGGGGATTTCATGGCAGTAGACAACAAGCAGATTGCCGAGCGTGTCTTGGAGCTGGTCGGAGGCGCGGAAAACGTCACCACCGCCACCAACTGCATGACGCGTCTGCGCCTGACGCTCAAGGACCGCGACAAGGCGGACGTCGAGCAGATCAAGAAGATCCGCGGCGTGCTCGGCGCCCAGTGGTCGGGTTCGCAGCTTCAGGTCATCATCGGCCAGAACGTGCCCAAGGTGCTCGATGAGTTCATCGCGCTCTCCGGCGTCGCGCGCGGCGCGGAGGTCAACGAGAACCTCGACGCGCCCAAGGAGAAGCTCACGCCCACGGTGATCTTCAACCGCATCCTCGACTACCTGTCCGGCTCCATGACCCAGCTCATCCCGCTGTTCATGGCCGGCGGTCTGTTCCGCACCTTCGCGGTCGTCCTCGGCCCGCAGCTGCTCGGCGTCATCACCGACACCGATCCCACCTACACCTTCTTCTACACCACTCTCTACGAGGCGACTTTCTACTTCCTGCCCATCTATCTGGGCTATGCGGCCGCCAAGAAGATCGGCGCGAGCCCCGCGCTCGGCATGCTCGTCGGCGGCGTGCTCATCGCTCCGAGCATCATCAGCGCGGCGGATGAGGGCTCTACCATCAGCGTGTACGGCATCTCCATCGCGGCGTCCGACTACGCGCAGACGGTGCTTCCGATCATCCTCACCGTCCCGGTGCTGTACGTGATCGAGAAGTTCTTCCGCAAGCACATGCCCGACGTGCTCTCCACGGTCTTCACGCCGTTTTGCACCATGATCGTGACCGTGCCCATCGCGCTCATCATCCTGGCGCCCATCGGCAACCTCATTGGCCAGCTCATCGCCAACGCGCTCTTCGGCCTGGCTGACGTGGGAGGCTTCGCGGTCCTGATCGTCATGGCCGTCCTCGGCGCCTTCTGGCAGCTCTTCGTGGTCGCCGGCATGCACATGCCCGTCATCCTGCTCGCCCAGGTGCAGATCATCGCGGCTGGCTACGATCCCTTCGTCTTCGTGTCCACCAACTGCGCCATGACGGCCGTGTGGGGCTGCGCGTTCGGCGCGTTCCTGCGCATGCGCAACAAGGATGAGAAGGGCCTCGCCCTCGGCTACGTCGTCTCCGCCATCGCCGGCGGCGTGACCGAGCCCGCCCTCTTCGGCATCCTCCTGCGCTTCCGCCGCACCATGTTCGGCATGTTCATCGGCGGCGCCATCGGCGCGGTGCTCTCCGGCCTCCTCGGCGTCACCTACTACCTGGCCGGTGGCTCCTCCAACTTCATGGTCATCCTCAACTATATCCAGGGTGGCCAGATGAACATCGCCTTCGCTGTCATCGGCATGGTCGTCGCCTTCGTGATCGCGGCGATCGTGGTGTACTTCTTCGGCTTCTCCCAGGAGGAGCTGGCCGAGATGGACGAGGAGAACGAGGCCGAGCTGATCGGCGCGTAAGGACTCGTTGCGGTCGGATCGCGGCGGCGGTCTTCCCGCCCGCGGCGACCCGTCCGGCCCAAGCGCACATGACCGGTCCCTTCGCGTGGCGGAGGGGCCGGTCGGTATCATATAAGTTGTGGGCGCCGTCCCGCCTGTACCACGGGCACGCTGCACGAGCACACGTAAGGAGATCGCGTATGACCCTGGGAACCCTCGCTATCAACGACCGTGCGGACGGCTTCACGCTCGATGGCCGCCCCTGGTTCTGGCTGGCCGACACCTGCTGGAGCGCCTTCACGAGCATCACGCTCGAGGACTGGGACTACTACCTCGCCCGCCGCGCCGAGCAGGGCATCAACGTCTTGCAGATCAACACCCTTCCGCAGTGGGATCGCTGCCGGCCCGATCTCGGCATCTACCCGTATGCGAGCGAGGATGGGACGCACTTCGACTGGTCGGCGCCGAACCCCGCCTACTGGGACCGCGCTCGCACGATGTGCCGTATGGCCGTCGAGCACGGCATCCGTCCGGCGCTCGTGCTCATGTGGTGCAACTACGTCCCCGGAACCTGGGGCGCGCGCGCCGCGGAGAAGAAGACCGGGGTCGCGCCGATGCCGCGCGAGGAGGTCGTGCGCCACGTGACCCGCGTCATCGAGACGCTTGACGAGTTCGAGCCGGTCTACGTGGTCACAGGCGACACTGACTTTGCCTCCGACGAGGCCATCGCCTACTACGAGGACGCGCTCGCGACGACCTGCGTGCTCGCTCCCGAGCGCCTGCGGTGTATGCACATCAATCGCGCGAACCGCACCCTCCCCGAGCAGTACCTCGACCGGCTTGACTTCTATCTCTTCCAGCCCGGTCACAACTACGAGGGTCAGTTCGAGGCTTGGAAGCTCCCCGAGGACTTCCGCGCCCGCTACCCCAAGAAGCCGATGATCAACTCCGAGCCCTGCTACGAGATGATGGGCGCGAGCCGAAACGTCTACTGGCGCTTCTCGGCGCAGGACTGCCGCGCCTCGGCGTGGTCGAGCGTGCTCGCGGGGGCCTCGGCGGGTCTCACGTACGGCGCGCACGGCATCTGGAACTGGCAGACCTCGCGCTCTGAGGGCTCGGCGCTCGGCGAGGGCTTCGACATGCCGTTCCGCTGGCAGGAGGCGCTGCAGTTCCCCGGGGTGTGGGACTTCGGCCTCGTGCCCGTGGCGCTCGACGCCCTCACCGCGGGCGGCGCGCAGGCGGTTGAGCCCGCGCAGGACGTGCTCGATGACGGGCGCGAGGCGATCCGCGTGGCGCGCGTGGGCGCGCGGGTCGTGGCGTACGTGCCGCGGACGACGGCGTTGAAGCTTCGCCTGGACGCCGCGTCCGCATGGCGTGCGACGGCCTTCGACCTCGAGACCAAGCGCTTGGCGCACCTGCCGGTCGAGCCCGCGGCCGACGGCTCGGCCGTGCGCGTCGCGCAGCACCCCTTCGCGCACGACGCGCTCATCGTGGTGGAGCCCGCAGCCTAAGGGGCCGGGCTTCCCAGCACGCTCCGTTCAGCCGTCCGCCCGAGCCGCGCCCCAGTGGCCGCGGCTCGGGCGGGCGCTGTGGTATAAAAGCCGTAGTGAAGCGCCACGCGCGGCTTCGGCCGCACGCGGTGACACGACAAGGAAAGGACGGTTTCCATGGGTTTCCCCGAAGGCTTCCTCTGGGGCGGCGCGACCGCGGCCAACCAGTGCGAGGGCGGCTACAACGAGGGCGGGCGCGGCCTCGCCAACGTTGACGTGATGCCTCACGGTCCCGAGCGTCGTGCGGTGGGCGCGGGCGTGCGCAAGATGCTCGATTTCGAGCCCGGGTACTACTATCCGGCGCAGCAGGCGATCGACATGTACCACCACTACAAGGAGGACATCGCGCTCTTCGCCGAGATGGGCTTCAAGACCTACCGTCTCTCCATCGGCTGGACGCGCATCTTCCCCAACGGCGACGAGGATGAGCCCAATGAGGAGGGCCTGGCCTTCTACGAGGACCTCTTCCGCGAGTGCAAGAAGCACGGCATCGAGCCGCTCGTTACGATCACCCACTTTGACCTGCCCATCCACCTCATCAAGGAGTACGGTGGCTGGCGCAACCGCAAGCTCGTCGACTTCTACAAGAAGCTCGTGCGCGTGCTCTTCACGCGCTATAAGGGGCTCGTGCGCTACTGGCTCACCTTCAACGAGATCAACATGATCCTGCACCTGCCCTTCATGGGCGCGGGCCTGGTCTTCGCGGAGGGCGAGGACCCCGAGGCCGCGAAGTACCTCGCCGCGCACCACGAGCTCGTGGCGAGCGCCTGGGCCACCAAGATCGCGCACGAGGTCGACCCCGACAACATGGTCGGCTGCATGCTCGCCGCCGGCACCTTCTACCCCTACAGCTGCCGTCCCGAGGACGTGCGCGCCGCCCAGCTCATGAACCAGGAGAACTACTTCTTCGTCGACGTTCAGAGCCGCGGCTACTACCCGGCCTACGCCCTCAAGAAGCTCGAGCGTGAGGGCATCGACGTCGGGATCACCGATGAGGACCGTCAGATCCTCGCCGAGAACACCGTCGACTTCATCTCGTTCAGCTACTACTCGTCCCGCTGCGCGGCAGGCGCGGAGACCGACGTCGAGAGCACGAAGGGCAACGCCTTCTCGGGTGCCAAGAACCCCTACCTCAAGGAGACGGAGTGGGGCTGGGCCGTTGACCCGCTGGGCTTCCGCATCACCCTGAACGATCTCTACGACCGCTATCAGAAGCCGCTCTTCGTGGTGGAGAACGGCCTCGGCGCCAAGGACGAGGTCGAGGAGGACGGCTCGATCAACGACGACTACCGCATCGACTACCTGCGCCAGCACATCGAGGCCATGCGCGACGCGATCGATGAGGACGGCGTCGAGATGCTCGGCTACACCACCTGGGGCCCCATCGATCTGGTCTCCGCCGGCACGGGCGAGATGTCCAAGCGCTACGGCTTCATCTACGTCGACCGCGACGACGCCGGCAACGGCACGCTCGCGCGCTCCAAGAAGAAGAGCTTCGACTGGTATAAGAAGGTCATCGCCACGAACGGCGCCGACCTGGACTAGCGTGCCGTCGCGCGTCCGGGCGACGGTTGGTGTGAGAGCGCGCTGACGAACGCGCGCGGGCGTGCGCTTCGCGTCATGTGATGAGGGCGAGGTCGGGAGCAACCGGCCTCGCCCTT
>CAZLGF010000019.1:13556-20233 GCA_964558955.1 uncultured Coriobacteriaceae bacterium | reverse complement strand
GCAGAGGCGGGCGCGCCTGCAGGGGCGGACCCAGGCGCGCGATCAGGTGCATGCGCACCTGCGGAAACGGGCTCGGACACGGGACGTGGCTCGGGCGCACCCGCAGGCGCGGGCCCAGCTGCAGGCGCGGGCTCGGGCATGGGGCGTGGCGCAAACGCACTCGTGGATGCAGCCGCGTCATCCGACTCCGGCGCGCTCGCGGGCGCGACCTCAGCCCCCGCATCCGGCTCCGGCGCACTCGCAGACACGACCTCAGCCCCCGTATCCGGCTCAGGCGCCGCCGCGGACGCCGGAGCGGAAACGGGCTGCGCGGCGCCCGCAGCCGCCACCGGAGTCGGCGGCACCGCCGCAACCTGAGGCATCGCAACGGGTCCCGCGACAACGCCGCGCGCCAGCTGCGCCTCGATGCGATCAAGGCGCTCGGCGAGGGCCTCGAGCGTGAGATCGGACTCGGGACGGGCGAGGCGCGTGAGCGCGATCTCGAGCACGAGGCGCATGTCGGCCGCCGTGCGCATCTCGAGCGCCGCGTCATCGAGCACGGTCAGGGTCCTCGCGAGGCGGTCGGCGCTCTCGAAGCGGGCCGCCTCCTCCTCTAGGTCAGCGAGCTCCTGCGGCGTCCCGTCGACCACCTCCGGGCGCGCGCCCGCGACGCGCACCAGATAGACGTCGCGCATATGGGCGGTGAGGTCGCGCGTGAGCTCCATGAGGTCGTTGCCCTCGTCCACCTGCTCGCGGACGAGCGCGAACAGGCGGGCCACGTCGCGCGCGACGATCGCATGCGAGAACGCGGCGAGGACCGCGCCGGGAACCTCGCCCAGAAGCGCCCGGGCGTCCGCAACGCGCACGGACCCGTTGCCGAAGACCGACAGCTGCTCGAGCGTGGAGAGCGCGTCACGCATGCCGCCGCGCGCGTGCTTGGCCACGATCTGCAGGGCCTCGTCGTCGTAGGCAAAGCCCTCCTCGCCGCAGATGTGGGCGAGACGGGCCACGATGTCCTCGGTGCTGATCCGGCGGAAGTCGAAGCGCTGGCAGCGCGAGAGGATGGTCTCCGGGATCTTCTGCGGATCAGTGGTGCACATCACGAACACCACATGCGACGGCGGCTCCTCGAGCGTCTTGAGCAGCGCGTTGAACGCCGCCGTGGTGAGCATGTGGACCTCGTCGATGATGTAGACCTTGTACGCGCCGCTCACGGGAGCGAAGCTCACCGAGCCGATGATCTCCTCGCGCACGTTGTCCACGCCCGTGCGGCTCGCGGCGTCGAGCTCGTAGACGTCCGGGTGCGTGCCCTCGGCGATCTGCTGGCAAGCGGAGCAGGTGCCGTCGGGCAGGCAACCGGACGCGCCCGCCTCGCGCGCCGCCGGGGCCCGCTCGCAGAGCAGCGCCTTCGCGAGAATGCGCGCCATGGTGGTCTTGCCCGTGCCACGCGGGCCGCAGAAGAGGTACGCGTGGCTCAGGCGACCCTCGGTCACGGCATGTTGAATGGTCGAGACGATGTGCTGCTGACCCACCACGCTCTCGAACGTGAGGGGCCGGTAGGCACGGTAGAGCGACTCCATGTCGTTCCTCCTTCGTGCGACAGACGCCCGCTTGGCCGCGCCCGGATAGGCGCGCTCGAGCACGGCGGGGCGATCAGTTTCCCCATGATACCGTCTGGTGCGGCCACGCGGGCGGGCGAGCAGGGGGGTGCGAACGTGCGGCCACGCGCGGGCGGCGGGCGGACGCCAGATCGTGCACACGGAGCTGGAGAGGCATCCGCGCGGGCCATGGAGGGCATCGTGCCCACGCCGGCCGACCCCCGCCTTTCGCGCGCGTGGTACCATGGGGTTCCCTCCCGCGCGATGCGCGGGGCGGCACACCCGAATCGCACCATAAACGCATCGGAGGGCCATGCCGCTCTTCTCCTCTCGCATATCTCAGCTACGTCAGCGGCCTCAGCAGGACGCGCGGGGCGCGGACCCCCTCGGCGCCACGGCCACGTCCCTGCTCAAGCGCTACCGGCCGCTCGAGACGCGGGCGGCGGGCGGCTTCGGGAGCGTCGAGGTCTGCCTTGACATGCGCCTGCAGCGCCGCGTCGCGATCAAGCGCATGCCGCTCGCATCGCGCTACAGCACCGCGCCCGCCGAGACGCGCGCCACCGCGCTCGCCGAGGCGCGGACCGCAAGCCTGCTCCAGCACCCCAATATCGTCTCGGTCATCGACTTCACCTATGACGACACCTACGCCTACCTCGTCATGGAATACGTCGACGGCATGTCGCTCGAGGAGTTCCTCGCCGGCGTCGAGGGAAACTCGCTCACGTACGACGAGGCGGCCGCCGTCGCCGACGCCCTCGTCCAGGCGCTCTCCTTCGCGCACGAGAACGGCGTCCTCCATCTCGACATCAAGCCCGCCAACGTGCTCATCGACCGCAACGGCCACGTCAAGCTCACCGACTTCGGCATGGCGAAGCTCGCGAGCGCCGGCGGCTTCGGCGACGCGCGCGGCGGGACCGTGGGCTACATGCCGCCCGAGCAGCTCGAGGGGGCTGACGTCGACGAGCGGACCGACGTCTTCGCACTCGCCGCCGTGCTCTACGAGTCGCTCTGCGCGACGGCGCCCTTCCGCGCGGGAACCCCGGCCGACTCCCTCAAGCGCATCAAGCGCGGCGTCCTCTATCCCTCAGACCTCCTGCCCGACATCCCCGAACCCACCGAGGGGGCGCTTCTCACCGCGCTCTCGCCGCGCGCCGCCGACCGCCAGGCGAGCGTGGCCGCCTTCGGCGACGCCTTCCTGGCCCGCCTCGGCAACCCGCGCGAGGGCCGGAGAAGCCTCGCGCGCATCATCGCCCGCCTCACCTCGGACGAGGCTGACGCGGACGGGGCGGACGGCACCTCCGCGCAGAACCAGCGGGTGTGGGAGCTCGACCCCGCCGAGGGCTACCTCGGCAGCCGCACCCCGCGCGCCCGCGCGCTCGTCGCGCGCGCCGTCGCCGGCGTCTCGACAGCCGTCGCGCTCTGGCCCGTCCTCGGCGCGCTGGGCATCACGGGCTTCCCCGCGCGGCCCGTGGTCGCTCTCGCGCTCGGCGCGGTCGGCGCCATCGCCCCGCAGCTCGGCTCCGCGCTCTTCGGCGTCGGCTTCCTCATGATGATCGTCTCCCTGACCGACCTCGTGCCGGTCCTGCCCGTGGCCGCCGTGACGCTCGCGCTCGTGGCCGGGTGGTGGTACGCCTGGGGCCGCACGAGTGCCGCCGCCTCGGCCGTGCTGGTCGCATGCGTCGCGGCCGGCATCGCCTCAGGGGGGAGCGCGCTGGCCGCCGGGCCCATCGCCGCCGTGGCGGGCTATCTCCTGCCCCCCGTCGCGAGTGCCGCGGCCGTGGGGGCGGGCGGCATCCTCGCGCACCTCGCAACCGCCGCACTCGCGCTCGAGGGCTCGCTTCCCACCACGAGCGCGCTTGCCGCCCTCGCCGACGCGCACGTGCTCGCGGGCATCGGGGGCGCCGCCGTGTGCGCCGCCGTCACGAGCCTGCTCCTCTCGAGGGCATGGAGGCGCATCCAAGACGGGCGCGGAACGGGCCTGCTCACGGTTGCCGAGGTCGCGGCCGGTGTCATGGTCGTCCTGCTGCTCTGTCTTGCAAACCCTATGGAAAGTTCCAGCTCTGGAGCCTATCCGTTCGCCCTTGCGCTGGGCGTGGGGTTAGCTTCATCTATAATGGTTCGCGTATGTATCTACGCACTGGGTTATCGCAAGGAAAGTGACGGGTGATCGGTCGTGAACTTCTTGAAGATCTTCGAGGACCACGTCTCGGGCATCTTCGGCGCCGCGCGGGCGCCATTCTCCTTCAAGAAGCTTGCCAAGCAGGCTGTGCGGGAGATGGAGGATCAGACGCTCGTCATCAACGGTGCCAACACCGCGCCCGCCCTCTACACCATCCTGATCGCCTCCGATGACGATCCGCTCTTGGCGCCCTTCTATCCGCAGCTCTCGCGCGAGGTCGTCGAGTTCGTCAAGGCCCAGGCGCAGAAGAAGCGCTACACCTTCGTGGGCGAGCCCCTCGTCCGCTTCATGATCGACCCCTCGCTCAAATCGGGCCGCTTCTCGGTTTTCGCGGAGAACGTCGACAGCCCCACGCTCGGGCGCCTCTACGAGGAGGAGCGCGCCTACCAGCATGGCCTCTCGCAGAGCATGGCCGCCCTCTCCGACCAGGGGCCCAAGCCCGCCGCACAGCCCGCGCCGCAACCCGCGCCGCAGCCGGCCACCCTGCAGCCAGCAACCCTGCAGCCGATCGCGCCGGCACCTGCTGCGGCACCCGCCGCGCAGGCGCCCGCACGCGACGTCGCCGCGCGCATCCCCGAGATCGGGTCTGAGGCGCCCGCGCCCAGCCCCGCCCCCATCCCCGTCCCGCAGACCCTCCCCCGCGAGCAGATCGCGGGCGTGGGCGGAGCGGCGGCGACCGGGGCCGCGCTCGGCGCCGCAAGCGCCTCGGTCGCGCTGGCCGGGTCGCGCGCGCAGGTCACCACCCCGCCGATCGCGCAGCTCGTCGACGTCGTCACCCGCGAGACGTACGAGGTCACCGGCTCGCAGTGCATCATCGGTCGCGAGCGCGCCTCCTGCACGATCGCGCTGCGCGACCCCAACATCTCGCGCCGCCACGCCCAGATCACCTACACGGGCCAGGGCTGGTCGATCGAGGACCTCAACTCAACCAACGGCACGCTTGTCAACAACCGCCGCATCACGCGCTGCCCACTGCGCGACGGCGACGTGCTGACCTTCGGGCTGTCCACCTTCGAGTTCAGGGGGTGATGACGTGATCGACGTCGTCTTGTTCATCGGCCGCATCGTCCTCGTCGTCATCCTCTATATCTTCCTGTTCGCCGTCGCGAAGACCGGCGTGGGGCTCGTGCGCGGCCAGCGCCGCGACTCGGCCATCTGGACCATCGACGTCGACAAGGGGCCGCGCGGCATCCGCGGCATCCACGTCGACATGCTCGGCCCCGTCATCGTGGGCCGCTCGCCGAGCTCGGACATCTGCATCAACGAGCCCTTCGTCTCGGCCAGCCACGCGCGCTTCTCGCTCCAGGGGCCCTCGCTCGTGATCGAGGACCTCAACTCACTCAACGGCACCCTCGTGAACGGCCGCTCCCTCACCGAGCCCGCGACCCTGCGCGAGGGCGATGAGGTGCAGATCGGCGACGTCGTCATGAAAGTGAATCGCCGATGACGGGCGACGAGCGCACGTTCGCCCCCGACCCCGCCGCCACCGCGACCATGGCCCCCCAGGACGCGCCGGTCGACGAGCGGCGCGACGCGCCCGCCGGGCGCGCGGACGTCGATGCCGGCGCGAGCACGGCCGGCGCGAGCGTCGAGGCCGCGTCACCCGCGACCACCGCCGAGATCGACGTCACCGCCGTCGAGGCCAAGCTCGCCGACCCGGGCTCCACGCAGAGCTTCGACCCAATCGCCGCCGAGCGCATCGAGACCGACTCAACGTATGACGCCGGCACCACCACCTCGCTCATGTGGGGCGCCCGCTCCGATGTGGGCTGCGTGCGCACGCACAACGAGGACTCCTACCTCGTCCAGTCGCCGCTCTTCTGCGTCTCGGACGGCATGGGCGGGCACGCCGCCGGCGAGGTGGCCTCGTCGATCGCCGTCGAGACCATCGCCAAGCTCTCCCCGCACACGGCTGACCCCACGCGCCTTGCCGGCGCCGTCGAGGCCGCCAACGCCGCCATCATCGAAGCGGCCGCCAACGGGCTCGGCAGGCCCGGCATGGGCTGCACGGCGACGGCCGCCTACATCGAGGGCACCGTCGTCGCCATCGCGCACGTGGGCGACTCGCGCGCCTACCTCATGCACGAGGGCACCCTTATCAAGGTGACGCGCGACCACTCCTACGTCGAGGAGCTCATTGACGCGGGCGAGATCACCGCCGACGAGGCGCGCACGCACCCCAACCGATCGGTCATCACGCGCGCGCTCGGCTCCGACCCGGCCATGTACGCCGACCACTTCCAGCTCAACATCGAGGAGGGCGACCGCCTCATCCTCTGCTCAGACGGTCTGTCGAGCATGATCCCCGACCACGAGATCGAGCTCATCTCGCGACAATCGAAGACCGCGCAGATGTGCACCGACAACCTCGTCGACGCGGCCCTCGCCGCCGGCGGGTCGGACAACGTGACGGTCGTGGTCGTCGACATCGTGGACGACGGGCGCCTCCGCGAGGCCGCGCGACGTCGCAAGCGCAACATCATCATCGCCATCGCGGGCCTGCTTCTCGCGCTCGCCCTCGCCGCCGTGGCGGCCTTCGTCTCCATCACGAGCTCGATCTACCTCGGCATCAACGACGGCACCGTCGCGATCTACCGAGGCATCCCCGAGAGCTTCATGGGGATCGAGCTCCACTGGCTGGAGGACACCACCACCATCGAGGTCTCCGACCTGCCCGCGGACACCCAGAACCGCCTCGCGGCCGGCATCAGCCAGCAGGACATGGACACCGCGCGCGAGACCATCTCGCAGTATCGCCAGCAGATCAACGCCGAGCAGACCCGCCAGGCCGAGATCGCCCTGTCGCGCGCCGAGTCCGACGAGGGCGCCGACGACACCACGGATGCCGACGACGCCGCGAGCGATACCGATGAGAGCGACGACGCCGATGACGGGACGCTCGCCGACACCGTCGCCCCCAC
>CAZLGF010000019.1:2586-13456 GCA_964558955.1 uncultured Coriobacteriaceae bacterium | reverse complement strand
CCGATGAGAGCGACGACGCCGATGACGGGACGCTCGCCGACACCGTCGCCCCCACGGAAGGAGGGGACTCCTGATGGGTAGCCGCCGCAACACCGAGCTGATGCTCCTGATCGCGTCAGCCTTCCCCGTGACGCTGCTCTACGGGCTCTACGTGGTCACCTCGGGAACCACGCTCTCGTTCACCACGCTCGCCGTCCCGCTCGGCCTGTTCGCCGCGTTCGCCGCGGCCCACATCGCCGTGCGCTTCCTCGCGCCGGGCGCCGACCCCGCCATCCTCCCCATCGTCTTCGTGCTCTCAGGCGTGGGCATCACCTTCGTCACGCGCCTCGCGCCCTCGCTGGCCATGAACCAGGTCATCTACCTGTTCGCGAGCGTCCTGCTCATGGTGCTCACGCTCGCGATCGTCAAGAACCTCGACATGGTGAAGCGCTACAAGTACACCATCGGCGCCGCGGGCATCCTGCTGCTGCTCTTGCCCATGTTCATCGGCACCGAGCGCTACGGCTCCAAGCTGTGGATCTACATCGGCAACTTCTCCATCCAGCCTGGCGAGTTCGCCAAGGTGCTCATCGTGCTCTTCCTCGCGGGCTATCTCTCCGAGAACCGCGAGCTCCTCTCGATCTCCAACCGCAAGATCCTCGGCCTGCAGATACCGCGCCTGCGGCTGCTCGCCCCGCTCTTCCTCGTATGGGGCGTGTGCCTCGCCATCGTCGCCTTCGAGCGCGACCTCGGCAGCGCGCTGCTCTTCTACACGCTCTTCCTCATCATGCTCTACGTGGCCACCGGGCGCGTCTCCTACGTGATCATCGGCCTCGTGCTGCTGCTCATCGGCGGCTACGGCGCCTACCGGCTCATGAGCCACGTCCAAACGCGCTTCGACATCTGGCTCGATCCGTTCGCCGACGCGCAGGGCGACGGCTACCAGATCGTGCAGTCGCTCTACTCGCTCGCCGACGGCGGGCTCGTGGGCGTGGGCATCGGGCGCGGCCTGTCGACGTCGATCCCCGTCGTCGAGTCCGACTTCATCTTCGCGGCCATCGGCGAGGAGATGGGCCTGCTCGGCGGGTCGGCGATCCTGCTTCTGTTCATCCTCTTCGCCGTGCGCGGCCTCACCACCGCGGCGCGCGCCAAGTCCGACCTCGCGGCGTTCTCGGCCACGGGCCTCACCGCCGCGATCTCGTTCCAGGCCTTCCTCATCGTGGGCGGCGTGACGCGCCTCATCCCGCTCACCGGCGTGACGCTGCCCTTCATGAGCCAGGGCGGCTCATCGCTTTTGGCGAGCTTCATCATCGTGGCGCTGCTCATGCGCGCGGGCGATGAGGCCACCGGTCGCGAGACCGATCTCTCCGGCACGGGCACCATGCTCACCGTCGACGTGGCCCGCGCCGGCCAGGCGGCCCCCGTCACCGCGGGCGTCAGCAAGGCCGGCACCCGCATCCTCTCGCGCGCGACCACGCTCTCCGGCTCGCGCGCGCCCTCGCATGCGCGGCCCGGCTCGCGTCTGCGCCGCCGCGTCCTCGACACGCCCGAATCGGGCGTCCTCGGGCGCGTCGCGCTCGCCAAGCGCCTCACCCGCACGGTCGCCTTCCTCACGATGCTCTTCGCCGTGCTCATCGGCAACCTGACCTACATCCAGGTCATCAAGGCCGACGAGTACCAGAGCATGGCGGGCAACAACCACACCGCCGCGAAGGCCGCCTATATCCAGCGCGGCTCGATCCTCACGTCCGACGGCGTCACACTCGCCGAGTCGGTCCTCCAGGAGGACGGCACCTACGTGCGCTCCTATCCCAACGGCAACCTCGCGGCGCACACGGTGGGCTACTACTCCACGATCTACGGCTCGACGGGCATCGAGAGCAGCATGGATGACACGCTCACCGGCTCCACGGACTACTCAAGCTGGGAGAACGCCATCCTCTCGCTCGCAGGGGTCTCGCAGGCGGGCAACTCGGTCGTGCTCACGATCGACTCGCGCATCCAGGCCGCGGCCGAGAACGCCCTCAGCAGCTACGGCCTCACGGGAGCCATCGTCGTGCTCGACCCCTCGACCGGCGCGGTTCTCGCCAAGGCGAGCTCGCCCACCTTTGACAACTCCAACCCCGAGGAGGCGCTCTCGGGAGACGACGATGACTCGTCGCTCTACGACCGCGCCACCCAGGCCCTCTACACCCCTGGATCGACCTTCAAGGTGGTCACGCTCGCCGCGGCCCTCGAGACGGGCACCGCCACGCTCGACACCGTCTACAGCGCGCCCTCCTCGATCGAGATCGGCGGGGCCGACGTCACCAACGTGAACAGCGCCAATTACGGCAACGTGACGCTCCTGCGCGCGTTCGCGGTCTCATCCAACGTGGCCTTCGCCCAGCTCGCCGTCGATCTGGGCGCCGAGAGCCTCGTCCAGTACGCCGAGGCCTTCGGCTTCGGGGACTCGCTCGGGCAGGACTTCACCACGACCGCGTCCATCATGCCCGACCCCTCCGAGATGACCGAATGGGAGCTCGCCTGGGCGGGCGCGGGCCAGCCGGTCGGCGAGGACCATGAGCCCGGCCCGCAGGTCACCTGCATGCAGAACGCCGTCATCGCGGCGGCGATCGCCAACGGCGGCATCGCCATGAATCCCTACGTGGTCCAGCAGATCCTCGCGCCCGACGGCACGGTGGTGAGCACCACGGAGCCCCAGTCGCTCGGCCAGGCGGTGAGCGCCGACACGGCCGAGCTGCTCAAGGAGGCCATGCTCGAGGTCGTTCAGAACGGCACGGGCACCGCGGCGTCCGTCAGCGGCGTGCTGGTGGCCGGCAAGACCGGTACCGGCGAGGTCTCGAAGGAGAACGCCAACAGCACCTTCATCGGCTTCGCCCCCTACGACAACCCCACGGTCGCGATCTCGGTCGTGATCGAGGATTACTATGACCATGAGATCTCGGCGGCCTACATCGCCAGCATCGTGCTGGAGACGGCCCTCGCGGTACAGGGGTCGTGAGTCCGGGCGCGGGCTGACATACAAACGGTAGGCAACGCATCGCAGCGAGCGTGTGAGGAGCATCAGATGGAACAGCAGATCCTCGGGGGACGATACCTCCTCAAGGATAAGGTGGGCACGGGCGGCATGGCCGAGGTGTTCCGCGCGCATGACCAAAAGCTGAATCGCACCGTGGCGGTCAAGATCATGCTGCCTCAGTACGCAGCAGACGCGACCTTCGCGGCGCGCTTCAAGCAGGAGGCCCAGGCGGCGGCCGGCCTCTCGAGCCCCTACATCGTGGGCGTGTACGACTGGGGCAAGGACGGCGAGACCTACTACATCGTCATGGAGTACCTCCGCGGCACCGACCTCAAGAGCGGCATCCGCAGCCACGGCGCCCTCGACCCCAAGAAGGTCGCGCAGATCGGCTCGCAGATCTGCGGGGCCCTCTCCGTCGCGCACAAGCATGAGATCATCCACCGCGACATCAAGCCGCAGAACATCATGGTGCTGCCCGACGGCAACATCAAGGTCATGGACTTCGGCATCGCGCGCGCCAAGAACAGCCATCTCACGCAAGACAACAACGTGCTCGGCACGGCGCACTACGTGAGCCCCGAGCAGACCCGCGGCCAGGAGCTCGGCCCCACGAGCGACATCTACTCGCTCGGCGTGGTCATGTACGAGTGCGCCACCGGCCGGGTTCCCTTCGATGGCGACGACGCCATCTCGGTCGCGCTCAAGCAGGTGAACGAGCAGCCCATACCGCCCTCCCAGATCAACCCCGGAGTCGACGCCGACCTCGAGCGCATCATCCTCAAGTGCATGGAGAAGGACGCCGCCAATCGGTTCCAGACGGCTGACGAGCTCCGCCAGGTGCTCAACGCCTACCTCTCGGGCCGCCCGGTCGACGTGGGCGAGCCCACGCGCGTGATCGCGCCGGTGGGCGCCACCGAGACCCGCGTGATGAGCGATCAGACCCAGGCCATGGTCCGCCCGGCGATCGACGCCACGCGCAGCTCCGCCCGTGGCAGCACGACAGACTCGACCGGCACGTACGACACGGGCAAGAAGTCGGGCAAGGGCAAGATCATCGTCGGCGTCATCGCCGCCATCGCCATCATCGCCGTCATCATCGCCGCGATCTCCGGAGTCTTCGGTGGCACCGACACCGTCGAGGTGCCCAACGTCGTGGGCATGACCGAGGAAGAGGCGATCGAGGCGATCGAGGCCGTGGGCCTCTCCGTCGACCGCGTCGACGAGAGCTATGACGATGACGTCGAGGAAGGCAGCGTCATCGACCAGACCCCGAGCGGCGGAACGACCGTGAGCGCGGGCAGCACCGTCGACATCACCGTCTCACTCGGCGCGCAGCCCGTGAACTACGTTGAGGTCCCGAGCATCACCGGCCTCACGGAGGAGGAGGCGCGCGCCCTGCTCGCGGAGTACGGCCTCGTGGGCTCGGCAACCTCAGCGGAGGATGATTCCGACGAGGGCACCGTCTTTGACCAGTCGCCCGCCGCGGGCGAGCAGATCGAGGAGGGCGGCACCGTCGAGTTCAAGGTGTCGACCGGCCCCAGCACCGTCACCGTTCCCACCGTCACCGGCTACACCCGCTCCGCCGCCGAGGAGGCGATCAGCGACGCCAACCTCTCGTCAGTCGTCACGACGGAGTACAGCGACTCGGTTGCCGCGGGTCTCGTCATCGACTACTCGCCCAAGGGCAACGTGACCCCGGGCACCCAGATCACCCTCACCGTGTCGCTCGGCGCTGAGCCCGTCACCACCGCAAGCGTCCCCAACGTGACGGGCTACACGCAGTCCAGCGCCGTGTCCGCGCTCGAGTCCGCCGGATTCAAGGTGCGCGTCACGGAGCAGGCAAGCTCGAGCGTCTCCGCGGGCCAGGTGATCTCCTACTCCCCCACCGGCACGCAGGAGGAGGGCACGACGATCACCATCGTGGTGTCGACCGGATCCGGCTCGTCGAGCGGCGACAGCTCCGGAACCGCCGACGGGACGGACTCAGACGACAGCTAAACACGGCCCTCGCAGTCGGCCAAGACCGACGCGCCAGAGGCCCTACGCGGCGCCCACCATGCAGATGCGCGGGCGCCGTTTGCTTTCAGCCCCTGTTGTCAGGCTGCGTGCTATCGGGCCCCGCTGTCAGCCCGCCTGCTATCGGATGCCCCTCATCGAGCCGCGAGCCATCAAGCTGCTAAGATGGGCGCAGGAGGTACGCCATGAAGGAATCCGTCCTGCGCCAGATGTACGCCTACAACGCCAACGAGCGCCTCTTTCTCGAGGGGCGCAAGGACCGCGTCTCCGGCATGGGCGCCTCCGCGGACGAGGACGTCATCCCGTGGCGGGTCATCCGCGACGCCGACCGGATGATCGACGTGATGCGGCACACGCGCTTCCTTCCCGTCCCCCTGCACCGGCATTCCTACATCGAGGGCATCTACCTCCACAACGGCACCCTCGTGCAGAACATCGACGGCGAGCGCATCGTCATGCGCCAGGGCGATCTCATGATCCTGAACCAGGGCATAAGCCACTCCATCGAGGTCACCGGCCAGAGCGACATCGCCATCAACCTTGTCATCCTGCCCGAATTCTTCCAGTACCTGCTCTCGCTCGCCGCCACCGACAACCACATCATGAACTTCATCATGGACTGCATGTACGACCAGTCGGGAACGGGAAGCTACCTGTGGTATCACGCCCAGGACGATGGATCGATCCGCGCGATCATGGACGAGGTGATCGAGAACCTCTACGAGCCCACCGCCGCAAGCGCCATCACCATCAAGCTCCTCGTAGGGCTCCTTCTCGTTCGGCTCACCGAGCAGAGCGACGCCGTGGAGATCTATGCGGCCGACCATTACGAGAAGCGCATCGGACTCGACATCATGCGCTACATCGACGAGCACTTTGAGGAGGGGAGCCTGGCTCAGATCAGCGCTGAGCTCAACCAGCCCGAGTGGCGGGTCTGCCGAATCATCAAGCGCTACACGGGCAAGACCTTCAAGCAGCTCGTCCAGGACACGCGCATCACCAAGGCCGCGCGGCTTCTCATAACGAGCAGCCTCCCCACCACCGAGGTGGCCCGCGCCGTGGGATACAGCAACATGACCTACTTCTACCGCCTCTTCAAGGAGCGCTACGGCATGACACCGGCCGCCTACCGCGCAGAGGCTCGGGAGTCGGGCATGCGGGAGAGCGACTCCGCGATCATCCCGGGTGAGTAGCACCCGATGAGGTGCGGGGACCGTTCACCCGGCGATTCTGTCACATGTGCAAAACAGGTTAACCCTTTTACTTGGCTAGGTTATTATCACCCCCTCTCGATCCTCCTAAAGTACAGGTCGACGGCAATGCGCCGCAGACCCACAAGGAGGGAACAGCATGGCAAAGAAGGATTATTCGCAGCTTGCGCATGATGTTGTCGCGGCCGTGGGAGGCCATGACAACATCGTGAGCGTCTCCAACTGCATGACGCGCCTGCGCTTCGTGCTCAAGGACGATACGATCCCCGATGAAGAGGAGGTTAAGGCCATCCAGGGCGTCAAAGGCGTCATGAATCAGGGCGGCCAGTACCAGATCATCATCGGCACGCACGTGTCCAACGTCACGCCGCTCGTGCGCGCGGAGGCCGGCATCACCGACGCCGAGGACGCGCCCGCCCAGCCCGAGGGGCAGCAGAATCTCTTCAACCGCTTCTTCAAGGTCATCAGCGGCTGCATCATGCCGATGATCGGCCCCATGATCGCCGGCGGCGTCATCAAGGGCATCCTCACGCTCTGCACCACCTTCGGCGTGCTCGACAGCGCAAGCGGCGCCTACCAGCTCTGGTACGCCGCAGCCGACGCTGTGCTCTACTTCATGCCCATCATCGTGGGCTTCTCGGCCGGCAAGGTCTTCGGCTGCAACCAGTACGTGACGGCAACCGTCGGCGCGGCCTTCGTCTACCCCGACCTCGTTTCCGCGGTCTCGGAGGGCGCTGACTTCTTCGGCATCTCCATCGCCTCCGCGTCCTACTCCAGCACCCTCTTCCCGATCCTCCTCGCCGCGTTCTTCGCAAGCCTCGTCGAGCGGGGCGCGAAGAAGATCGTTCCCGAGATGGTGCAACTCATGATCGTGCCGGCCATCACGCTCGCCATCACCGTGCCGGTCGCCTGGCTCGTCATCGGCCCCGTCATGAACGCGCTCTCGACCGCCATCAGTTCCTTCGTCACCTGGATCTTCGACGTGAGCCCCGTGCTCGCAGGCGTGGCGCTCGGTGCCTTCTGGCAGATGGTCGTCCTGCTCGGCCTCCACGCCGCCATGATCCCCATCCTCGTGAACAACATCGTCACCATGGGCTCCGATCCGCTGAACGCCGTGCTCGGCCTCACCGTCTGGGCGCTCGCGGGCGTGTCCCTCGGCTATGCCCTCAAGATGAAGGACCCTGCCAAGCGCGCTGAGGGCATCGCCGATATGACCACCTGCCTCTTCGGCGTCACCGAGCCGACCATCTACTCCATCGCCCTGCCGCAGTTCAAGTGCTTCATCGCGGCCTGGGTCGGCGGCGGCGTGGCCGGCGGCATCCTCGCTGCCCTCGGCGGCCGGTGCTACTCCATGGGCGGCGACGGCCTGTTCCGCATCCCGGCCATGATCAACCCCGCGGGCATCGACATCAGCTTCTACGGCTTCATCATCACGATGCTCGTCGCCTTCGTGGTCTCCGCGGTGATCTCCTTCATCGTGGCTGATCCCGAGCAGTAACGCCCACCCGCAAACACCGCGCGCATCAGACCGCCCGGTCCGGCCTGTGCCGGCCGGGCGGTTACGCCCTTTGATGGCGCGCATCCGCTACCATGATCCTATCCCTGCACCTATACGCGTTGCGCACGAAGGAGTATGTCTATGCCGACCATGCATGAACGTGTTATCGGCGGCGCCTACGACGCCGGTGACTACGAGAACCACATCCTGCCCTTCCTCTGGCTCAAGGGTGAGGACCGCGCCACGATCACCGAGTTCCTCGAGCAGATCGCCGCATCCGACATCCACGAGGTCTGCCTCGAGTCCCGCCCCCACCCCGACTTCTGCGGCCCGACGTGGTGGGAGGATCTCGCCTTCATCATCACAGAGTGCAAGCGGCTCGGGCTCGCCATCTGGATCCTCGACGACAGCCACTTCCCCACGGGCTTTGCAAACGGCCGGGTCAAGGAGCACCCCGAGCATCGCAAGACCGTGCTCACCCACCGCACCTTCGACGTCGTGGGGCCGGCGCGCGGCATGTCCATCGCGCTCCCCAGCTCCATCGACCCCGAGGAGGCGTTCGTCGGAGCGGTCGCCGTGCACGACGGGGAGGCTCGCGAGCTTGCCCACCGCACGAGCGAGGACGGCACGCGCATCTTCTTCGACGTCGACGAGCCCGGCCTGACGCAGATCGTCGCGATCTTCACGGCGCGCCGCTCGGGCCACAACGACGACTACATCAACATGGTCGACAAGGCCTCCTGCGACCTTCTCATCGAGGCCGTCTACGAGCCGCACTACGCGCACTTCGCCGACGAATTCGGCACGACGATCAAGGGCTTCTTCACGGACGAGCCCGGCTTCATGAACGAGAAGGGCGCGAAGGTCGGCCCCCTGACGGACAGCCTCATCGGCAAGCCCGACATGCCGCTTCCCTGGTCGGACGAGCTCGCGCGGCGCCTCCAGACGCGCTGGGGCGCTTCATGGCTCAGCAAGCTGGCGCTTCTCTGGACCGATGGCACGGGCGCCCCGCAGGCGCGCCATGCCTATATGGACGAGGCGTCGCGCCTCTACAGCGAGTGCTTCGACCAGAACATCGGCACCTGGTGCCGCGCGCGCGGCGTCATGCACATCGGGCACGTCATCGAGGACCGCGACTGCCACGTGCGGCTCGGCGTGGGCGCCGGGCACTACTTCCGCGCCCTCGCCGGACAGGACATGGCCGGCGTGGACATCGTCATCAACCAGGTGGTCCCCGGGATCGACGCGGGCACGCACTCCTACAGGCGCGGCATCTGGGACATGGAGTTCTTCGCCCACGCGCTGCCCAAGCTCGGAAGCTCCGCCGCGCACCTCGACCCCAAGAAGCAAGGGCGCTGCATGGCCGAGGTCTTCGGCGCCTTCGGCTGGCACGAGGGGCTTACGGAGATGACCTGGATCGCGAACGCCTTTTTGGTCCGCGGGGTCAACTACTTCGTCCCGCATGCGTTCTCGATGGCCCCCTTCCCCGACCCGGACTGCCCGCCGCACTTCTACGCGCATGGCAACGATCCGCAGTTCCGCCAGTTCGGGCGCCTCATGACTTATATGAACCGCATGTCGACGCTGCTTTCGGACGGCACCGCGCACCCCACCTGCGCCGTGCTCTACCACGCCGACGCCGCATGGGCGGGCCCCGCGATGCGCATCGAGCGCGTGGCCGGAGCGCTGACGCATGCGCAGATCGACTTCGACTTTGTCCCGGCCGATGCGTTTGCGCTCGATGCCGAGTATGAGATCGAGATCTGCCCCGAGGGGCACGGCTTCGCCGTGAATGGCCAGCGCTACCGCTGCCTCGTGCTGCCCGCCGCCACGTTCACCGGCGCGGCCACCGTCGCTGCGGTGGAGCGTCTCGTTGAGGCCGGCGTGCCCGTCATCTGCGTAGACGAGGCGCCGACGCGAAGCTATGACGATGCGGCTGCGGGAGCCGACGCGCTCGGCACCGACGCGTTCGCGGGTGCTGCGACCGTGGCACTCGATAACCTCGCGGACGAGCTGCGTGAGCGCGGCCTCTACGGGCTGCGCACCGCCGAGGCCGCACCGTGGCTCCGCGCCTACCACTACACCAAGGCTGACGAGGACTACTGGTTCCTCGTGAACGAGAGCCCGCGCGCAGCCGTAAGCACCACCGTGCTCCTAGCCGACGGCGCGCCGCTGACGGGCGTGGCCTATGACGTGCTCAACGGCGGGAGCGCTCCCTTTGACGGAGCGCTCGAGCTCGCGCCGTATGCCGCGGTGCTCGTGGTAACGGGCGAGACGGCCGTCGCCGCGGACGCGCGGAACACTGCCTCCGTCCTCACGACCGCCGGTGGTGCGGGGCGTGCCGTCGCGTGCGAGGTTGAGGGCCCCTGGCAGGTGTCGTATGCAGCCGCGCTCGACTACCCGGCCTTCGGCGAGCCGGTCGCGCTTGCCGAGCTCGAGAACCTCTCCGAGCGCATCTTCCCCGGCGTCGCGGGCACCTTCCGCTACGAGGCGTCCTTCACGCTCGATGAGGATGTCGACGGCGCGCTGCTCGACCTGGGTGACGTCCACGAGCTAGCCGAGGTTGCGCTCGACGGCCATGCATGCGGTGTCCGCATCGCGCCTCCTTACTGTCTGCCGCTGCCGCGCCTCGCCGCCGGCGCGCACACGCTCACGATCGACGTGACCAACACGCTCGACCACGCGCTGACGGACATGTTCTCCCTCTCGGAGCCGAGCGAGGCGAGCGGCCTGCTGGGCCCCGTCCGCATCGTGCGATAGGAGCGGAGTCGGGCGCACCGCGCACATAAACCTCGCCAACGCAACGAGGCCCGATCGCGATGCGATCGGGCCTCGTTCTCATTCAGGTAGCGATATCGGATGCGCAGCGCGCAGCCATGTCTAAACGCCGCACGGCGCACGACGCGTACGGCCCTGTCCAGGCGCCGCACGGGTCACGGAGCGTGCAGACCTGCCCAAAAGCGCCACACGAACCGCGAAGCACGCGCCCGCGGAGCCCCTACTCGGCCGACGCCGCGCTCTGAGCCTCAGCCGCGACCGCAGTCTCCTCCTCGTAGATGCCGAGCTCGCGAAGCTTGGCGTAATACGCTGCCGCGATCACCTCGACGCAGCCCTCGCGGCCGAGCTTGGCGCGGTTGACCACGA
>CAZLGF010000019.1:0-2486 GCA_964558955.1 uncultured Coriobacteriaceae bacterium | reverse complement strand
GCCGCGATCACCTCGACGCAGCCCTCGCGGCCGAGCTTGGCGCGGTTGACCACGATGTCCTTGCCCATATCCATCCGCCACTTGCCGGCGGAATAGCGCTTATAGAAGCTCTCTCGCGCGCGCTGCATGCGCCGCACCAGGCGCGCTCCCTCCGCCCGCGACAGGCCGCGGCGGTTGCTCACGATCTCGATGCGCGCGTCCAGCGGCGCGGTCACGAGCACCGCGATCTGGTTGGGGTTCGCCCGCAGCAGGTAGTCAGAGAGGCGCCCCTCAATGATGCAGCTCTCGGTGGCACCGAGATCGAGAATCACCTGCGCCATCGACTCAAAGAGGCGGTCGGACAGGGTGCGCGCGTCAGCGCGGTCGGGCAGAAACGCCATGAACTCGGCGGCCAGCTGCTCGTCGTACGCAGCGATCTGGCCGACCGACTTGCCCGAGCGCAGGGCCGAGCGCACCAGGATCTCGTTGTCATAGAGCGGGATCCCCAGCTTATGCGAGAGCATCTTGCCGATCTCGTGACCCTCGGCGCCGAAGTCGCGCGCGATGGTGATGATGACCGGCTGTCCCGCGCGCTCGAGCTCGTCGGGCGCCGCGGCCGGCTCGGTCCGGGACCGTTTCCTCTTGCTCTGGATGAACGGAATGCTGGGCATGATGCCTCTCCCCCTTGAATGAGAACGCCTACGCTGCGACGACGCGGCGCTGATAGGCGCGGACGATCAACGAGATGCCGAAGTTGAGCACGAAGTAGAGCGCGAACACGAGCCCGTAGAGCAGAAGCATCGCCGTGACGTCTGATGTGGACGCCATGACCACGCGCGCGTTGAACATGAGCTCGGTGACGCTGATGCTCGACAGGTAGGACGAGTCCTTGATGATGGTCGTGACCTGGCTGAAGAGCGCGGGAATGATCGTCTTGAACGTCTGCGGCAGGATGATGTAGGCCATGCTGCGGAAGAACCCGAAGCCCTGGCTCTGCGCCGCCTCGAACTGGCTCGTGGGGATCGAGTTGAAGCCGCCGCGCACGATCTCGGCCACGACAGCCGAGGTGAAGACCGTGAACGCCACCACCGAGACCACGAAGTTCGAGGCACGCATGGTGAAGTAGATGAAGAGGATCCACAGGAGGTTGGGCGTGCAGCGGAACAGCTCGATGTAGGCGGTCACGATCCAGCGGAAGATCGACAGCGGACCGCGGCAGTACTGCTTGATCATGGCGAGGATCGTGCCGACGAGGATCGAGAAGACGATCGCCAGCGCGGAGATCTGGAGG
The DNA here is from genome assembly GCA_964558955.1 of uncultured Coriobacteriaceae bacterium. Lineage (GTDB taxonomy): Bacteria > Actinomycetota > Coriobacteriia > Coriobacteriales > Coriobacteriaceae > Coprousia. The sequence continues at coordinate 1,216 of CAZLGF010000019.1, read as the reverse complement.
GTGGTCCCAAACCCGCGCAGGATGAACATGATGTTGACCGTGTTGAAGATCTCCATCGCTTACGCCTCCTTCGCGGGCTCAGCGGGCGTGATGCCCGGAATGACCTTGGCACGCGGCCTGCGCGCAGAGCGCCGCTCCAGGTATTGCACGAGGAGCGAGAGCGGGAAGCAGATGATGAAGTACATCACGCACGCCACGATGTAGCCCTGCAGATACCCGTAGGTGCCCACGAAGCTGTTGGAGAAGTACATGAGGTCGCCGCCGGCCACCAAGGCAAGCACCGAGCTGTTCTTCACCAGGTTGAGCGCCTGGTTGCACAGGGGAGGCAGAATCACCTTGAAGGTCTGCGGCAGGATGATGTAGATGTAGGACTGGATGCGCGAGAACCCCTGGCTACCTGCCGCCTCCATCTGGCCGCGCGGCACACTCTCGATGCCGGTGCGGATGACCTCGGAGACGTAGGCCGCGTGATAGAGCCCGACACCCACGAAGCCCAGCACGAACGATGAGAGGCGCATGGGGGTGTCAAGGTTGAAGACCATCTGCAGGACGCGCGGGCCGAGCATGTACATGAAGATGACCTGCACCGGCAATGGGGTGTTCTGGTAGAACTCCACGTACACGCGGCTGATGGCGCGCAGCACGCGCGAGCGCGTGGTCGAGAGGACGCCCAGCACCGTGCCGAGGACGAGCGCCAGCGCCAGACCCGCCACAACCACCTTGAGCGTTACGAAGAACCCGTCCCAGAACGAGTCCAGTGACGCCAGGGTGATCGACCATCGCAAGGGGCTCAACAGGTTCTCGAGCATAGGCCTTTCCTTTCCGATATGCCCGGGTGCCGCGCGCGGCGCGCGCGGGCGGCGGGCGTGACGGATCGCACCGCGTCCGGCACCGCGCTCACCGCGTCAAGGCGTGGCGGGCCCGCGTCCGAGCACGGTCGCGGGCCCGCTCATCGCAACGCGATCGGGTGATTACGCGGCGTCACCGAGCCACGTCTCGATCTCCTCGTCCATCCAGCCGCTATCCAGCATCTCGTTCACAACCTCGTCGACGAGGTCGGAGAGGTCGCTGTCCTTCTCGGTCGAGACGCCGTACTCCTGGGTGCCGAACATGATGTCGGACTGGAGCAGCTCGACGGAGTCATCCATGTAGGTGTTGAGGGTGGAGCGGTCCATCGCGAAGGCGTCGACGTTGTAGTTGCTGAGCGCCTGCTTGA
>CAZLGF010000018.1:15961-20592 GCA_964558955.1 uncultured Coriobacteriaceae bacterium | reverse complement strand
GGTCTCGCCGTCATCGGCGGTGTACATGACGCGCACGGCGTTTGACTTGATGGTGATGCCGCGCTCGCGCTCGATGTCCATCGTGTCGAGCAGCTGATCGGCCATGTCGCGCTCCTCGACCGTGTTGGTGAGCTCGAGGATGCGATCGGAGATGGTCGACTTGCCGTGGTCGATGTGCGCCACGATCGAGAAGTTGCGGATGTGCGATGCATGCATGATGTCCATGGCGCCTATCTTATCAAACCGCCCGCGCACAGGGCTCAGGAGCCCGCTGACGGACGCGCATACGAAACGGGCCCCGCGTCGCCGCAGGGCCCGATGCGTGCTGGAATCGGAACCAGATCCTACTTGAGGGAGTTGACGAGCTTCTGGACGCCAGACTTGCGGTTCGACGCCTGGTTCTTGTGGATGATGCCCTTGGAGGCAGCCTGATCGAGGCGCTTGTAGGCGCGGGACGCGGCAGCCTGGGCGGCCTCGGCGTCACCCTCCTCGACAGCCGTGCGCACGTGCTTGACGAGCGTCTTGAGCTCGGAGCGGACCGCGCGGTTGCGCATGCGGGCCTTCTCGGCGGTGCGGATGCGCTTCTTCTGAGACTTGATGTTTGCCACTTTCCCTGGTTCCTTTCGATCTACCCGATCAGCTTGCTATCAGGCCTCCGAGACACGGTGTGAGGTCACGATCAGGTAGTGTATCACGAAGGTGCTGGTAGGTGAAGTGGTGAAGATGTGTTGAATACCCGGCTGAAGGCGTCCTTGGAGCGCCTGTGAGCTCCGAGACATCCCGCCTGCGACAAACAGCACTCGGGGCGAGCCCCTATGAGCCCGCGGTGATCTGGGTGATCCAGATGACGAAGGCGTTGGAGGCGCTCCGCGAGCCCTTGATCGCCTGCTCCACCTCAACCGCCTGGGCGAGGGCGCAGGTGAGCTCGTCCATCCGAAAGCGACGGGCCCAGGACCGATGGTTGCGCACCTGCCAGCTCTGGAGGCCGAGCGTCTGCGCGAGCTCGCGCCCCTGTCCGCGCGCATCGAGCGCCTTCGCGCAGATGAGCTCGCGCAAGCGCGTGACGAGCAGCGAGTAGAGGCGCATCTCGCTTCGCGGCGGCTGCAGGCGGTAGAGCTCGAGCGCGCGATTCGTGTCGCGCGCGCTCACGGCGTTGAGGAAGTCCCAGGGCTTGACCTCGGCCGTGCGCACCACGAACCGCTCCACATCCGCGCGCTCGATGGTCGGACCCTCGATCATCGCGCTGAGCTTCCGGAGCTCGTTGTCGATCATGCGGGTGGAGTCGCCGACGCGCGCGATGAGCTCGTCAGCTGCGTCGAGCGTGATCTCCTTGGTGTGGCGGCGCGCCATACCCTGCACGAGCACCGGCAGGTCGCGCCCCTTCTTGGCCGCGCAGTCGATGATCGCATGGGGGCCGCACGCCGCGACGGCCTTGTACAGCTTGGTGCTCTTAGCGAGCGTGGTGGCGGTGAGGAGCGCCACGGTCGCGGGCGCGGGATCGGCCAGATAGTCGACGAGGGCCGTGCGCACCGGCTCCGCGAGCCGATCGCAACCGGTGAGGATCACGAGGCGGAAGTCCGCCCCCATCGGGAAGGTGTTGAGCGAGCTGATGAGGGAGTCGACGTCCTGGTCGCGCGTCATGTCGCGCTCATCGAGGTTGAAGTCGACCATCCCCGACTGCTCGAGGCGACGCTTAAGGCGCTCGATCGCCGCGTCGCGCTTCACCTCATCCGGCCCGACGGCGAGATACGCCGCCAGCAGACCCTCGCGCGCCATGAACCCTCCTTACCGTGGTGCGGCCTCGCGCCGCACTCCCATTCTACGTCGCAGCCCCGCTCGCGCTCAGCACGACCCCGTCACGCCCGGGCGCGACGACGATGTCTCCATGCTCGATCGTCGAGAGAAACGCGCTGCCATAGGACGTGACGCAGGCCACGGCCTCATCCGTAGGGTGCCCGTAGCGGTTGCCCGCCCCCGCGCTCGCGATCACGGCCTCGGGATCGAGCGCGCGCATCACCTCCTCGTCGATCGATGCCGCCGATCCGTGATGCCCGAGCTTGAGCACGTCGATATCACCGACGCTCCCCGCGTAGGAGCGCGCCTCGTCCGCCTCGGTGTCCCCGGTGAGGAGCATGCGCAACGCCCGCCCTCCCTCCTGGTAGACCACGTCCCAGACGAGCGAGTCCTCGTTCTCGGACGCGGTGACGCGCGCGGTCGGCCAGACCATCGTGCACGTGAAGCGCCCCACGCGCACCCGATCTCCCGCTTCGAGCTCCACGATGGCAGGGATCGCCTCCGCGCGCGCCTCGTCAGGCATCACGTCAGCCGCGCCCGCGGCAAGAAGAACTATGTCGACCGGCAGCACGTCGAGCACGGCGGGCAGACCGCCCCAGTGATCGAGATCCCAATGCGTGATGAGGACGGCATCGAGGCGATAGACGTGCTGGCGCGCGAGCGCCGTCACCACGGCGTCATCGACCCCGCAGTCAACCAGAACGGCCGCGCCCCCATCACGCACGAGGATCGCATCACCCTGCCCTACATCCAGCACGGTGACGGCGGCGGGCGCGAACCTCGTCCAGCGAATGACATGGCCCGCAGCGAGGCAGAACAGGACCACGAGGACGGCCGCGCAGCAGCGCGGGGACGGGAGACGCCACGCAAGATAGGCCGCGATCGCCGCCGCGCCCGCGATCGCCGTGAGTGCCGGCGCGATGGACCCGCCATCGACCGCGATCGCGGCGTAGGGAACCCCCGCAAGGGCCTTGGCGCAAAAGATCGAGCAGTGCGCGAGCGCATCCGGCGCCGCGAGCGCGAGATCGGGCGCGGGGATGACGAGCGCGAGCGGGGCGCACACGAGGCCGACCACGAGCAGCGCCGTCATGACCGGACCGAGCACGAGGTTCGCAAGCGGGGCCACGAGCGAGACCTCATCGAACAGCGGAACCGTCACGGGCAGGGTCGCCCACTGCGCGCATAGCGTGAGCGCGAGCGCTTCAGCGACGGACGCGGGAAGCCGCATGCGCTCGAGCGCCGTCGTGAGGTATCCCCCGAAGAGCTGGATGAAGAGCACGCTCAGCGCTGAGAGCTGAAACCCCACGTCAAAGGCGATCCCCGGCTCGTTGAGGACGAGCGCGATGCAGGTCAGGCACAGCGCTGACGTGCTATGGGGACGGCGGTGCCCGAGCTGCGCCGCAAGGGAGCCAGCCACCATGAGCAGCGAGCGAATGGCCGAGGCGGCCCCGCCGGTCAGCACCACGTAAGCCGCCATGAGCGCGAGGAGCACGAGCGCACGCGAGCGCGGACGCGCACGGATCGCCTTGAGCAGATACGCGGCGAGCGCGGTCACGAGCGCGAGATGGCTGCCCGACACCGCGACGAGGTGCGAGGTGCCCGTCCGTGCGAACGCTTCCGAGGCTGCGGTGGTCGAGAGCTCACTCACGCGACCGCACACGATGCCGGCGATGAGGGCGCGCGCCTCGCTTCGCGCGGGATCGATGCGATCGAGAAGCGCGTCGCGCAGCGCCTCGATGGGATGGCCTCCCACCTGCTGCTCCTCAAGGACGCGCACGACGGAGACCGCTCCCACACAGCCCTCCCGATACGCACGCCTGTCCCACGCGCTCTCCGTGAGCGCGCTGAAGCGCCCCACGGCGCGCACGCGCGTCCCCGTCTCAAGCACCTCGGAGCTCGAGATCGATACCGAGGCGATGACCCGTCCCGACTCATCGAGCACGAACGCATCTTGGAACGAGCCGTACTGCGCAAGACGCGCGTCTCCGGTCGGCTCGATCATGAACGCGCTCATGGGATGCTGGGCGACCAGGTCGCGCGCCGTCGCGCGCGCGAGGACGGCATGGTGGCCCGCGAGCGCGGAGGCCACGAGACACGCGGCGGCCCACCACAGGTAGGGACGCGCGCGGCGACGGGGCCCGCACGCCGCTCCCGCGCCCGCGAGGCCCACCGCAGCGAGCACGAGCACGCCGAGGACCCCGTTGACATCGGGCTGCTCCCCTGCCACGAAACCCGACCATCCCGCGTCGAGCATGATCATGGCGCCACCGATGGCCGCGACCGCGCCCGCGGCGACCGGTGCGAGGTATGGGCGGGGTGGAAGCTCCGTGTCAGCGAGCGCGCGTCCGCGCCGCCGGCCCGCTAGACGCATATGAGGTCCTGCAGCTGCTCGAACTTCTTCTCGCCGATCCCGCTGACGCGCATGAGGTCCTCTGCGACGGTGAAGGGCCCGTTGGCCTCGCGGTCCTCGATGATCGCCTGAGCGGTCGCGGGGCCGATGCCGGGAAGCTCGTCGAGCGCCGCCTCGTCTGCCGTGTTGATGTTGACGAGCGCCGTGCCCGCCTCGCTCGCGGCGGCCGTTCCCGCGCTCGCGTCGACGCCCGTCTCGAGCTGCGCCGCCTCACCGATCCGCGGCACCTGCACCTTCTGACCGTCGACGAGCGGCGCGGCGCGGTTGATCGCGGTGAGGTCCGCGTCAGCGGTCAGACCGCCCGCCGCGTCGATCGCATCCTGCACGCGCGCACCAGCCGCGAGGCTCACGACGGCGGGCGCCACCACCGCCCCTGAGACATCGACCACGATCGGGGCGGCGGAAGCGTCATCGGTCGCAGAGACGT
>CAZLGF010000018.1:11385-15861 GCA_964558955.1 uncultured Coriobacteriaceae bacterium | reverse complement strand
TCAGAGCGCGCTTGAGGCGCCTGACGTAGATTCGCTCGCGGCGCAGGGGGCATCCGCGGCGTCCGCATCAGATGCGGACCGCGGGGCAAGCACGTCATGACGATCGCGCATCGCGCGCGGCGGACGATAGGATCCGCTCGGAAAGTCGACGTACTCCGCACGCGCCACGAGATCCTCGATCATGGCCTCGTGATCGAACAGCTCCCACGCCGCGTGGACCTCGTCCAGGCGTGCATGGGTCTGCGGCCGGCGCGGCATGAAGAGCGTGCAGCAGTCGGGGGCCGTCTCGCACGAGATGTCATAGGTGCCGATCTCCTGCGCCCGCGCGATGATCTCCTGCTTGTCCGACCCGATGAGCGGCCGGAAGACGGGCAGCTCGACCACCTCGTTGACCGCGCGGATGTTCTCGAGCGTTTGAGAGGCCACCTGACCGAGCGACTCTCCCGTCACGATCGCCTTCGCGCCCTCGAGCGCGGCGATGCGCTCGGCGACCGCGTACATGACGCGACGGTACATGATCACGCGCAGTGAGCTCGGACACGCGAGCGAGATCTCGCGCTGGCAATCACCGAAGGGAATCACGTAGAGCCGGCCGATCTGGATGGCCGGGGCGAGAGCGCGGATGATGTCCTGGCATAGGTACTCGCTCGTATCGGCCGTCTGGGGGCGTCCTGAGAAGTGGACGGGAACGCAGACGGCGCCGCGCCGCGCGATCGACCAGGTGGCGACCGGGGAATCGATGCCCGATGAGAGAAGCGACACGACCTTTCCCGCGCTTCCCACGGGCAGGCCGCCCACGCCGCGCTCAGAGCGCGCGTAGACGTAGACGCTCCCCTGCACCACGAGGACGTTGACCACGACGTCCGGATCGCGCATCCGAACGCCCTTGTCGGGAAAAGCCTCGCAGAGCGCGGATCCCACCTGGCGGTTGAGCTCGATCGAGCTCAGCGGATAATCGGTGTTCGAGCGCTTGGCGTGCACCTTGAACGTCGAGAAGGGGCCAGCCTCCCCGAGCGCGCGAATCGCCGCCGCCACGTACTCGGCGGGCTCGCGGTTGGTATGGAAGGCAAGCGAGACGCGCGCGACACCCGGCACGCGCCGGATCACCTCGAGCGCTCGCTCAGCCTCGCCCGGGGCCGAGAAGCTCACGAGCAGATGGCCGGAGATGCGCACGCACGCGGCCACGGAAAAGGCGGCCAAGGCCGCCTTGAGGGAATCCATGAGCACGCGCTCGAAGTGGGCGCGATTCCTGCCCTTCAGCCCCACCTCATGATAGTGGACGAGGCAGACGCGACTCGCCACTTAGGCGTCCTGGGCCGTGCGATGCCCGAGCGCCTCGTTGAAGCGCTCGTGGTTGTACGAGATGTCGCCGTCAACGATCTCCTCCATGGCCATGGAGATCGTGTCCTTGCCCGACAGGGCGACGGTGATGTCGTCGACGGAGTTCACCGCGAGCACGCGATTGTGCTGGCCGCGCAGCATGCTGTTGATGTCGCACGCGCGCTTCGACGCGAGCGCGGCGAGCAGGAAGCGGTTGTTGTCGGTCTTCTTCAGCAGGTCATCGATCGGAGGGTTCACGACGGACATGGACCACAGCTCCTTTCGTAGGTGCGAATGATGTCGATGAGCTCGGTCGTGGCGCGCTCAAGCTCGTCGTTGACGAGGACGCGATCATACTGATCGGCGAGCGCGAGCTCATGCTCGGCGTTGGCGAGCCTGAGGTCGATCACGTCCGCGGTCTCCGTGCCGCGACCCCGAAGCCGCTCGCGAAGGACCTCGACAGAGGGCGGGGCGATGAAGATGAGGACGGCCTCGGGGAAGCGCTCCCTCACCTGGAGCGCACCCTGAACATCGATCTCAAGGATGAGCGACGATCCCTGCGCGAAGGCACGCTCGACCTCGCTCACGAGGGTCCCGTAGCAGTTGCCGTGCACGCGCGCCCACTCGATGAACGAGCCCTCCTCGATGAGGCGCTGAAACTCGTCGACGGTGAGGAAGTAGTACGTCGTGCCGTCGACCTCGCCGGGGCGCGGCGCGCGCGTGGTAGCGGAAACCGCCAGGCTGAGATCGGGAAGCACCTCGCGCGCGCAGGCGACGAGCGTACCTTTCCCTGCACCTGACGGTCCGGAAACGACGAACAGTTTGGGAGTGCGCTCAGCCACTACTTGCTGAGCACCTCAAGGAGCTGCTGGCGCTGGCGAACGCCGAGGCCCTGGACGCGACGCGTCGCGGAAATGCCCAGCTCGTCCATGATCTTGGCGGCCTTGGCCTTGCCATAGCCCGGAAGCGACTCGATGAGCGTCGAGACCTTCATACGCGAGGCGATGGGGTCGTCGGAATTGAGAACGGACTCGAGCGAGACCTCGCCCTTCTTGATCTTCTCTCGAAGCTCGGCACGCGCATGACGGGCAGCAGCAGCCTTCTCCAGAGCGGCCTTGCGCTGCTCATCAGTGAGCTGAGGAAGCGCCATGAGAACCTCCAAAAATCTCGGATGCAACCAAAAACAGGGTCTGAACTCGGAAAACGATGCGTAAGGATCGCCCCGGTCCGACCGAGACCATAGCTTAGACGAACGCGAATCAAAGTTCAAGGGAAAGCCCAGCAAAACCGCGTCAAAGCCCGTTTGTATCCATAGAACGAACGCGAACGCGGCAGGTAGCGAACCTGATCCGTCTGACCCCCTCGAGCCTAGGCGCCTGCGACGAGCTCGGAGACGATCTCCTCGAACGCGGCCTGCGGATCCGGCGCGCCCGTGATGGGGCGCCCGATGACGAGATGGCTCGCGCCCGATGCGATGGCCTGCGCCGGCGTGGCCACACGGCTCTGATCACCCCGCGCCGCGCCGGCAGGGCGAACCCCCGGCGTGACGATGAGGGCGTCGGGGCCGAGAAGCGCGCGCATGGCCTGAGCCTCCTGCGGAGAGCAGACGATGCCGTCCGTGCCCGCCTGCCGCGCGAGGCTGGCCAGGCGCGCGGCCTCGTCGGCGATGGGGGCCGTGAGCCCGATCTCCGACATCGCGGCCGCGTCCATGCTCGTCAGCACGGTGATGGCGATCACCTGCGCGCGCGGCGCGCCCAGCTCGTCGGCGGCGTCAGCAGCTCCGGAGACGGCGGCCTCGAGCATGGCCCGCGCGCCAAGACCATGCACCGTGAGCAGGTCGGCCCCGGTCAGGGCAGCGGAGCGCGCCGCGCCGCGGACCTGATGCGGGATGTCATGGAATTTGAGATCGAGAAAGACCCGATAGCCCTGCTCTTTGAAGGCGCGCACGATGGAAGGGCCCTCGGCGTAGTAGAGGGTCATCCCGATCTTCACCCAGCGGGCGCGCCCGGCGAGCGCGCGACCCAGCTCGAGCGCGCGCTCACGATCGACGTCGAGCGCGACCATGATGCGGTCGCGCGCTTCTGCATCTAGCATTCGAACGCTCCGATCAGCTCATTGATGTCGTCAACGCCCTGCGACGCGACCCACTCCTCAAGCTCGCGCAGGATGCGAACGGCCGCGTCGGGCTCCGCGAAGCTCGCCATGCCCACCGCGACCGACGTGGCGCCGGCAAGGATGAACTCAGCCGCGTCCTCACCCGACATCACGCCGCCGACGCCGCAGACGGGAATGTCCACGGCCTGGCAGACCTCCCAGACCATGCGAACGGCGATGGGATGGAGAAGAGGGCCGGAGAGGCCGCCCGTGGGCTTGGAGAGCTTGGAGCGGCGGGTGTGGACGTCGATCGCCATACCGGGAATGGAGTTGATGACGGTGAGGCCGTCGGCGCCTTCCACCTCGAGTGCACGGGCGATCTCGGGAAGGAGGACGGGAGCCATCTTCACGAGGATCGGCCGCTTCGTGATGGGACGGCAGGCGCGCATGACCTCGGCCGCACCCTCAGGGGTCGATCCGCACGCGGCGCCGCCCGCCGCGATGTTCGGGCAGCTCACGTTGAGCTCGAAGGCCGACGCCCACGGGCACAGCTCCTCGAAGAGCTCAAGGGCCGCGACGTACTCGGCGGTGGAGTGACCGGCGACCTGGCAGATGACCGCCGTTCCCTTCGAGGCGAGGTCAGCAAGGAAGGCGCCCGACTCCTCCACCATCCCGCGCACGCCGGGATTCTGGAGCCCGACGGAGTTCATCATGCCGCCGCGGACCTCGGTCATGCGGGGCTTGTCGTTGCCGCGCCAGGGCTCGGCGGCGCAGCCCTTCGTCGTGATGGCGCCGAGGGTCGACACGTCGAAGAAGTTCTGGAACTGCCAGCCGAAACCGAACGTGCCGGCCGCAGTGTTGATGGGGTTCTTTAAGTGCATGCCGGCGAAGTCGACGGCCATGTTCACGCTGCTCACCAGACGACCTCCTTCGCGTCGAAGACGGGACCGCCCATGCACGCTCCCTTCATGCCCTCCGTGGTCTCGACCGCGCACGTGGCGCACGCGCCGAAGCCGCAGCTCATCATCCGCTCAAGCGACGCCTCGCAGGCGACGCCGTGGG
>CAZLGF010000018.1:0-11285 GCA_964558955.1 uncultured Coriobacteriaceae bacterium | reverse complement strand
GCGAGCCGCGCGCGGACGAGCGCGTAGATGGGGGGCATGCCGATGCCTCCCGCGACCACGAGGCAGCGCTTCGCGGTGAGCGCGGCGCCCCAGCCATGGCCGCCGGGCCCGAGTACGGTCGAGCGCGTTCCGGGACGCATCTGGGAGAGGCGCTCGGTCCCCTCGCCAACGATCGCGTACCAGATGTCGACCGTGCCGGCCTCAGGGTCGGTCGCGGCGAACGACAGGGGCACGCGCAGCAGTGAGAAGGCGTTGCCGGGCACGGCGACGCTCACGAACTGGCCCGGCTTGAGCGCGCGGGCGAGCGCGGGCGCGTGCATGCGCAGCGCGCAGACGCCGCGCGCGAGGGGCTCGTTCGACACGACGGTGAAGTCGTGCACGCGAGCTGGACTGGGAGTGGGCATGGGCTTCCTTTCCATGTGGGGTCCGCGCGCCGGGCACAGGCGCGCGGAGCAATGAGAGCGCGACGCGCGGGCGAGCCCTAGCGCTCGACGAGGCAGCCGTCGCGCAGGACCACGCGTCCGCCGACGAGGACGTCGGTCGCACGACCGGTCACGGTGACGCCATCGAACCCGCAGTTGGTCGCCTTCGAGACGTAGCCGTCCGCGCCGACCGTCCAGGTGAGCGCGGGGTCGAACACCGTGATATCGGCCACGGAGCCCTCCTCGATCCGCACCTGATCGAGACCGAGGATGCGGCGCGGCGCGATGGCCATGAGCTCGACCATGCGGGCGTAATCGATGACGCCGGGAGCGACGAGGTTCGTGAGGACGAGCGCGAGCGACGACTCGATCCCCGTCATCCCGAAGGGCGCGAGCTCGAACTCGCGCGCCTTCTCCCAGGCGGCGTGCGGAGCGTGGTCGGTCACGATCGCGTCGACCGTGCCGTCGGCCACGCCGGCGATCACCGCGGCCGCGTCGCGCGCGGTCCTAAGCGGCGGGTTCACCTTGAAGCGGGTGTCGTAGGTCTCGTCGATGGACTCCTCGGTCAGGAACATATGATGCGGGGTGGCCTCGCAGGTCACGGGCAGCCCCTCCGCCTTCGCGGCGCGGACCATCTCGATGCCGCGCTCGGTTGAGATGTGCTGGATGTGCAGCTTGGCCCCGGTGAGGCGCGCGAGCGCGATATCGCGCATGATCTCGAGCTCCTCGCCCTCGGCAGGCCAGCCGAGCAGACCGAGCCGCGTCGAGACGACCCCCTCGTTGATCTGGCCCTCGCCCACCAGGTCGTCGTCCTGGCAGTGGCTCATGAAGACCTTGCCGAACATCTTGCCGTAGTCCATGCACCGGCGCATCATCCCCGCGCCCTGGACGCCGCGCCCGTCATCGGTGAACGCGACGGCGCCGTGAGCCACCATGTCGCCCATCTCGGCGATGATCTCGCCCTTGAGGCCCTTGGTCATGGCGCCCGCGGGATACACGCGGCACAGGCCCTCGGCCTCCGCGACCGAGCGCACGTACTCGACGACCACGCCGTTGTCGGTCACGGGGTCGGTGTTGGGCATCGAGCACACGCCCGTGAACCCACCGCGCACGGCGGCCCGGGTCTCGGTGGCGATGGTCGCCTTGTGCTCGAAGCCCGGCTCGCGCAGGTGAACGTGCATATCGATGAGACCGGGCACGAGGTAGCGTCCGGTGAGGTCCATGACCTCGGCGTCGGGGCACGCGAGGTCCTCTCCCACCGCCTTGATGCACCCGCCGTCAACGAGCACGTCCATGATGCCGTCAGACTTCGTCGCCGGATCGACGACGTGGGCGTTCTTAAGAAGCAAGGCCATTGTCGGAACCTCCCAGCAGTAGGTAGAGGGCAGCCATGCGCACGCAGATGCCCGCGTAGACCTGATCGAGGATGACCGAGCGCTCGGGATGGTCGGCCATGTAGGAGTCGAACTCGACGCCGCGGTTGATGGGCCCGGGATGGCAGATGATCGCCTCGGGCCGCATGAGGCGCTCGCGCTCGCGCGTGAGCCCGAAGAGCCGATGGTACTCGCGCATGCTCGGGAAGGGCGCCCCCTCGAGCCGCTCGCGCTGGATGCGCAGCACGTACACGCCGTCGAGGCTGGGCAGGCCGCCCACAAGGGGGGCGCTCACGCGATCGCCGCCGAGAACCTCGGGCACGGGCGGGATGAGCGTGCCGGGGGCGACGATGGTGACCGTGGCGCCCATGATCTTGAGCGCGGGGATGAGCGAGCCGCAGACGCGCGAGTGCGCGATGTCACCGACGATGCCCACGGAGAGCCCGTCGAGATGCCCGAAGCGCTGCCAGATGGTGTAGAGGTCGAGCAGGGCCTGCGTGGGGTGCCCGTGCTTGCCGTCGCCCGCGTCGATGACACCGGCCGGGGTGTGCTGGGAGACCACGTAGGGCGCGCCCGCATGCCGATCGCGCACGACGACCATGTCGATCTTGTAGGCGTCGAGCGTCATGACCGTGTCGATGAGGCTCTCACCCTTGACGGTGCTCGTGGAGGAGCCGCCGAAGTTGAGGCTGTCGGCCGAGAGGCGCTTCTCCGCGAGCTCGAAGGAGCTCCTGGTCCTCGTCGACGGCTCGTTGAACATGTTGACGATCGTCTTACCCTTGAGGGTGGGAACCTTGCGGATCGAGCGCTCGTTGACCGTCGAGAACGCCCGCGCGGTCTCGAGGATCGTCATGATGTCGGTGTCCGAGTACTCGGTGATGTCGATGAGATGCTTGTGATCGAAGGCCATGGGCTACGCTCCTCCCAGCGGCGCCGAGCCCACGCGGGCTCCCTGCGCGACGTCGGTGATCTCGACAGCGGTGCGCCCGTCGACCTCCTCGAGGTACAGGCGCACGTTCTCCTCATGCGAGGAGGGAACGTTCTTGCCCACGAAGTCAGGGCAGATGGGCAGCTCGCGATGGCCGCGGTCGACGAGGACCGCGAGCTCGATGCGGCTCGGGCGCCCCAGGTCCATGATGGCGTCGAGCGCGGCGCGGATGGTGCGCCCCGTGTAGAGCACGTCATCCACGAGCACGATCCGCTTCCCGTCCACGTCGAAGGGGATCCGCGTCGCATGGATCTCAGGTGTGAACGTGGTGAGGTAGTCGTCTCGGTAGAAGCTGATGTCGAGGCTTCCCAACGGGACGGATACGCCCTCGATAGCCTCGATGCAATCGGCGAGCTTCTGGGCGAGCAGGTCGCCGCGGGTCACGATGCCCACGAGGGCGAGGTTGTCGCAACCCTCGTTGCGCTCGAGGATCTCGTGCGCGATGCGCGTGATGGCACGGCTGATGGCGACATCATCCATGATGACCGCCTTGGGTGGGGTGCTCATCGAACTCCTTCCTCACGCGGCGCCGCAGATGGCACGTCGGCGCGGCCCAAAAAATAGATGCCTGACCGCGACGCGGCAAGACATCTACAGGGGTTCCCAAGCAGGTTGTTCGTGTCCTTGCGGTGTCTCGCACGCGCTTAAAGGTCATTACGATTATAGGGGGCGCCCGCCCGCTGTCAACGCGTCCCGCCGGACGGCCAGCGCTCCTGCCTGCCGCGCTACGAAAAACGGCCCTATGGGCATCAAGCTCATAGGGCCGCATGCATGCGATGGCTCCCCGGGTAGGACTCGAACCTACAACAGCGCGGTTAACAGCCGCGTGCTCTACCATTGAGCTACCGAGGAATGGCTGCTCTCAAGCAACAGGGACAAGTATACAAGTCTCGTCCGGAAGCGCAAGCCCCCCAGGGCAAAAAAGTCACGACTTCTGCGTGGGCTTCCACGAGGAGTAGTTCTCCTCAAACTGCACGAGGTCGACGTTGCGGCCCTGGCTGTCGAGCGCGTCGCGCAAGGGTTGGGAGATCTCGCTGTAATACGAGTTCAAGTTCTCGCCGTCCGCGTACGACAGCGCGATGTCCCACGACTGGCAGAGCACGTCGACGCGGTTGTACATCCACTGCGCGAGGCTCTTCAGGTGCTCGAGGTCCTCCGCGTAGACCGAGTCCTGCGCAAGGGTGATGGCATCGAGCGCGTCGATCGTCTCCTGCACCTCGTCGCGGAGCGTGTAAGAGACATCCGCCGCCTCCTGGCGCCTTGCGAGACTGCTCGCGAGGAAGCTTCCGTTATAGGCCTCGACCGCGTCGCCGAGCGGATCCTGGTACGCGCCGATCTCCTCGTAGTAGGCGAGCAGCTCCTCATAGGCCTCGTCATCGGTGAGAATCGAGTCGTCCTCGATCTCGACGGTGGCATCATCCTCGTCCGCGTCGTCGGCAGACTCGGACGCGTCGGTGCTCCAGCGCGAGGGGAACATCTCGGACGCGGCCGTCTCGATCGAGGCGTAGAGCTGTGACATGAACCCAAACGGGTCGGTCGTGACGACGTAGACGCCGCCCGCGGCGAGCGCGATCACGATCAGGACGGCGGCGACCTTACCCCAGGGGCGCTTCTTGCGGTGGTACGGGTCCTCATCCGCGCTGGTGCGGCGCTTGGCCCCCGAGAGCGACTCGACGGGGATGGTCATGCTGGTCGTGGCGTCGGGGTCAAGCGCGGCGGAGAGGACGTCGGCCGCCGTGGGCCTCTGCACGCGCGCGGCGATATCGGCGGCGGTGAGCTTGGGGAAGCTCGCCGTCTTTCCCGCCGCGAGATCAGATGCCGAGGCCTCGGTCGAGAGGATCCCCGGCGCGGGCCGCCCGCACTTGGGACAGGTGCGGTCGCGCGACGTGAGCCGGGCCCCGCACCCCTCGCAGTAGATGAACTCGTGATGAAACGACCCGGCGTCATCGATGCGCGTGTCGCAATGCGGGCAGATCGTGACGGCGTCGTCGATGTCCTGATGGCAATGAGGGCAGATCATGAACCCTTCCTACCGGTCCCGGTTGGAACCGTCGAGCGTGTGCGTCAAAACGTAGGGCAAGATGCCCCCGCAACTAAGATACGCCGCCTCCGTGGGCGTGTCCACGCGCACGATCATGGAGAATGTCTGCGCCTCTCCCCCATCGCGGCGCGCGACGACCGTCACCGTGCGCGGGAGCGGACCACCCGGATCGAGGTGGATGGGGTCGATCGAGAACCACTCCTCGCCCGTAAGCCCAAGCGAGGCGGCGCTCACACCCGGCTCGAACTGAAGCGGCAGGATGCCCATGCCGATGAGGTTCGATCGGTGGATGCGCTCGAAGCTCTCGGCGAGGACGGCGCGCACGCCGAGCAGGGCCGGACCCTTGGCCGCCCAGTCGCGCGACGAGCCCGAGCCGTACATCTTGCCGGCGAGCACCACGAGCGGGATCCCCGCGCGCCCGGCGGCCATCGCGGCGTCGAAGATCGACGTGATCTCGCTGCTCAGCGGATCGCGCGTCCACCCGCCGCGCCGCGGCGCGGCCAAGCGGTTCTCGAGTCGGACGTTGGCGAAGGTCCCGCGCATCATCACCTCATGGTTGCCGCGGCGCGACCCGAAGGTGTTGAAGTCCGCGTCGGAGATGCCGCGCTCACGCAGGTAGCGCGCTGCCGGCCCATCGGGCGCGATGGCGCCCGCGGGCGAGATGTGATCCGTCGTCACGAAGTCCCCGAGATAGGCTAGGGCGCGGGCGTCTGTAAGCTCGAAGGTGGGAGAGACGGGCGCGTCCTCGATGTAGGTGGGACGCCGGACGTAGGTCGAGGCATCGTCCCAGGCGTAGGTCGCGCTCGGGCGCGCGGCGATGGACTCCCAATCCTCGTCACCGACGAAGATCGACTGCGCGGAGTCACGGTAGAGGGCGGGCGACAGGCACGCATCGAGCACGCGCGCGACCTCCTCGTCACGAGGCATGAGGTCCGCGAGGCGAACCGGGCCCGCCGCACCCGCGCACACGGGCTCGGAGGTGAGGTCGCGATCGACCGTGCCGGCGAGCGCGTAGGCGATGACGAGCGCCGGCGACGCCAGGTAGTTCTGGGCCACGTAGGGGGAGATCCGCCCCTCGAAGTTGCGGTTGCCGGAGAGCACGCTCGCGAGCTCGCAGGCGTCCGCCACCTCCTGAACCGGCTCGAGGAGCGGCCCGGAGTTGCCGATGCAGCTCATGCAGCCCCACCCGCACACCGAGAAGCCGAGCTGCGCGAGGGGGGCGAGGAGCCCGGCCCGGTCAAGAAGCTCGGTCGTCGCATGGGAACCGGGCGCGAGCACGCACTTCACCCACGGGGGCACCGTGCAGCCGAGCTCGACGGCGCGCCGGGCGGCGAGGCCCGCCGCGACCATCATCGCGGGATCCGTCGCCGTCGTGCAACTCGTGACCGCCGCGATCGCGATCGAACCGTGCGCGAGGTGCACGGGGGCGCCGTCGATGACGGCCTCGGCCCCCTCGCCCGGCGCGTGGCCCGCCGTGCGGAGGGCGTCCCGGAAGCGGTCTCGCACCCCCGAGAGGGGCACGCGATCATGCGGGCGCGACGGACCCGCCAGCGACGGCTCGATCGACGACAGGTCGATCTCAACCACCCGTGCGAAGACGCGCGGCTGATCCGCGTCACCGAGCAGCCCCTGCGCCTCGAGATAGGCGCGGGCGACGGCGCACTCCTCGGCGGGGCGGCCGAAGCGCTCGAGCTGCTCGAGCGCGCGCTCGTCGGGCGGGAAGAGCGTCGCGGTACACCCGTACTCGGGCGTCATGTTGGATATGGTCGCGCGCTGCGTCACGCTCAGGGTGGCCACCCCGGGACCGAAGCACTCGACGATCGATCCCACGACGCGCTCCGCGCGGAGGCGCTCAGCGAAGACGAGGGCGGCGTCCATCGCGCTCACGCCCTCCTCAAGCGACCCCGTGAGGCGCACGCCCACCACGGGTGGCACCATCATGGTGATGGGCTGCCCGAGCGCGGCCGCCTCGGCCTCGATGCCGCCCACGCCCCATCCGAGCACGCCGATGCCGTTGGCGGTGGTGGTGTGCGAATCCGTGCCCACGAGCGTGTCGAAGTAGACCGCCGGCTCCCCACCCGCGGCGCCCGTCCATGCGATCCGGCAGAAGCGCTCGATGTTGAGCTGGTGGCAGATGCCGCGGCCGGGCGGCACGATCTCCACGTTCTCAAAGCTTTGAGCGGCCCACTTGAGGAAGGCAAAGCGCTCGGCGTTGCGCGCCGCCTCGATCCGGGCGTTCTCGCGCGCGGCCTCGGCGCACGAGACGACGTCCGCCGCGACCGAGTGGTCGATGACGAGCAGGCAGGGGATCTGCGGGTTCACGAGGGAGGGGTCGGCGCCGCGCGCCGCGGCGGCATCGCGCATGGCGGCGAAGTCGGTGAAGACGGGCACGCCCGTGAAGTCCTGAAAGAGGACGCGCGCGGGCATGAACTCGATCTCCTCGCCGCCCGTGCCCGCATGACCGGCCTCGATGATGCGCGCGGCGGCGGCGCGGGCCGCCTCCTCGTCGGGCGCGCGACGCGCCACGTTCTCGATGAGGATGCGCAGCGCCACGGGGAGATCGCGCGCCTCAGGGAAGGCGTCGAGCGGGCAGTAGGCGTACGTCCGACCCGCGACCGAGAGCGTGCTCTGGATGGGCATGGCATGGCTGCTGGTCATGAGCTCTCCTATCGATCGCGGCGGGCCGTCAGCGCAGACGGCTCACTCAGGGTGGCCTATCCTAGCGCCGACGGGCGCATCCGCGTCCGCCGCGCGGCGAGCGCGCGGATCTTGTAACAGAAGCTCCACAGGGTGAAAACACGAGCCGCGCGTCGATCACGACCGGCGCGGAAGCGGCATGGGCGTGGCCAACGGCGCGCGAGGACCCGCGGATGCAGCGCCTATGCGTCTCGCGTCTCGCCTGATCCCTCGGTGCGGTCGCGGCGGCGCGTGCGATGCGTCATCTTGACCCTGATGCCCTGTGAGGACTTGGTGACAAGGCGCGGACGGCGTGGGCGCGCCGGTGTCTCGGGCGCCGCGTCGCGCGCGGGGGTCGGGGCCTGCACGGCCTGCTCGGCGTGGATCGTCGCGAGGGCGTGGGCGCGCTCGTCGCGCCGACGCATCATGCGCTCGTAGGAGCGCGCCGCCCAACGACGCGGCGCCGAGCCCGTCGAGGTCACCCGTCGCGTGCCGCGCCGCCCCACGCGCACGCGCACACCGCGTCCAAACCCGGTCGCGGCGTGCGTGCCGCGCGGCTCGAACGAGTCCATGGCCCGCGCAAGCGCGAAGAACAGCGCGCAGCCCGCACCCGTGATGAGGGCGAGCGGCACGATGACCCCCAGGGTGAACGATGCGATCGAGAAGAGCTCGGGGAAGCCGATGATGCCCACCGCGAGGCCGATCACGATCGAGGCGAACAACAGGCGGCGCAGCAGCGTGAACGGCTGGGAGATGCGCATGATGAGGCAGCACCCCACCGCGCTCGTGGTCACGAGGCACATGGTTGAGAGCACGACGTCATCGAAGCCGAACACGCTGGTGGCGAGCATGCACAAGCACGACGCGGCGATGACCGCCGCCGCGGCCGGGAGCGCCCGCTTGATGACGTTGGTGAGGAAGCGCCCCTCGATGCGGGCGCGGTTGGCCTCGAGGCCGAGCACGAAGCCCGGATAGCCGATGCAGAAGAAGTTGATGAGCGTCATCTGGATGGGCTGGAAGGGATACGGCGGGAAGGCGATGCAGACCGCCGCGAGGCCCATCGAGAAGAGCGTCTTCGTGAGAAAGAGCGCAGCCGAGCGCTGCAGGTTGTTGATGGAGCGGCGTCCCTCCGCGACCACGGCGGGCATCGAGGCGAAGTCGTTGTTGACGAGCACGATCTCGGCGACGTTGCGCGCCGCGTCAGATCCCGCGGCCATCGCGACCGAGCAGTCGGCCTCCTTGAGGGCGAGCACGTCGTTCACGCCGTCGCCGGTCATCGCGACCGTGTGGCCGCGACGCTGAAGCGCCTGCACGAGCGCGCGCTTCTGCTCGGGTGTCACGCGGCCGAAGACATGATAGCGATCGACCGCCGCGTCGAGCTTGGCCGGGGTGTCAAGCGTCGTGGCGTCGATGTAGGCGTCGGCCCCGGGCACGCCGACCACGCGCGCGATCGAGGAGACGGTGCGTGGGTCGTCGCCCGAGATGACATTCAAGGTGACGCCCTGCTCGCGGAAGTAGCCGATGGTCTCGGCCGCCGAGGAGCGGATCTCGTCGCGGATGGTGACGAAGCCGAGCGGGCGCGCCTCCCCCACCATGTCCCCCTCGGGCGTGAACCCCTCAACCTGCGCCACCACGAGCACGCGGCAGGTCTCGGCAAGGCGCGCCACGGTGTCCTCGACCGTGTGGAAGACCGCGGGGTCAAGCACGAACTGCGCGGCGCCCATCACGTACGCGCCCTCGTCGAAGGCCGCGCCGCTCCACTTCTTCGCCGACGAGAACGCCGCGACGAAGCGCGGCTTCTCGCGGGGCACGTCGCGGCCCTCATAGAAGTCGAGGAGCGCACGGCAGGTCTCGTTCGCGTCCTCGGAGGTCGCCCAGGCGATGTTGGCGAGCGCGCGATCGAGCGCGTCTGAGCGGGCGGGGGCGTCATCGCCGTCGAGCGGAAGCGGGTAGGTGCCCTCGACCTCCATGCGCCCCGAGGTAATCGTGCCGGTCTTGTCGAGGCAGAGCACGTCCACGCGGGCGAGCGTCTCGATGCAGTAGAGCTGCTGGGCGAGGACCTTCTTGCGGGCGAGGCGCGCCGTCGCGATGGCGAGCACCGACGAGGTGAGCAAGACGAGCCCCTGGGGGATCATGCCGAGAAGCGCCCCCGTCGTGCTCAGAAGCTCAGCGGAGGGGATGTGACCGGCCGCGAGCTCGCCCCCCATCCACGAGACGAACGACGCGCTGGTCGCGGCCTCCTCGTAGGACTCATACCAGCTCGAGAAGAAGAGCGCGAGACCGAGCGGCAGCATGACGACGCTCGCGAAGCGCACGATCGCGTTGAGCGCGGACATGATCTCGGAGTTGACCGGCTTGACGTACTTGGCCTGCGCGTTGATCTTGGCGACGTAGTTGTCGGCGCCGACGTGCTTGACGCGCGCGAGGACGAGGCCCGAGTCGATGAAGCTACCGCTCATGAGCTCGGAGCCCGCCTCTTTGCGGATCAGGTTGCTCTCACCCGTGAGCAGGCTCTCGTTGACCTGCGCCATCCCCGACACCACGACGGCGTCGGCCGGGATCTGATCGCCGCGTCCGAGCTTGACCACGTCGTCGAGGACGATCTGGTCGAGATCGAGCTCGACCTCGACCCCGTCGCGGATGCAGACCGCCTTCTTGGTGGCGAGCAAGGTGAGCTTGTCGACCAGGCGCTTGGAGCGCATCGACTGCACGACGCCGATGAGCGTGTTGAGCACCACGATGAAGAGGAACCCGAGGTTCTTAAAGGAGCCCGCAAGGATGACGAGAATCGCGAGGACGAGGTTGAGCAGGTTGAAGAGGGTGAGCAGGTTCTCGAGGATGAGCTCGCGGACGGACTTGGTCTTGAGGTCGGTGTTGACGTTGACCTGTCCGCGCGCGATGCGCTCGGCGACCTCCGCCGACGTGAGGCCGCCCACGCCGGAGGCGGCGCGCGGGGACGCCGCGCCGCAGCCGCTCGTCTCGTTCTCCGCCATGGACCCTCCCCATCGCGCGTATCAGCACATATGGGAAACGATATACCCGCGCCGCGCGCCTGCAAACCCCATGTGGCCAAGCCTTGCAAAACCACCGCGATCGCGGGCCGAGTCTTCGTGCGCAGACGCGCGAAACGAATCGAGCCCGCGAGGACGGATCCTCGCGGGCTCGCGGCAGACGGGCTGGTGTCCCTTACAGGATTCGAACCTGCGGCCTTCTGCTCCGGAGGCAGACGCTCTCATCCGCTGAGCTAAAGGGACGCGCCGAGACATGATTATACTCAATCGGCGCCGGCGCGCCAGCCCCATGCGCGGAACGCGCGCGCCATCAGCCGCAGGCTGCTATAATGCTCCAACCTATCGACCTCCCGGAATCCTTTGGAGCCGCCCATGATCGCGATCCTCAAGAAGCATGCCGATGAGAGCGCCGTCTCTCACCTCGTCTCCTGGATCGAGAAGAAGGGCCTCCGCGCCCACGTGAGCCAAGGCGAGAACGAGCTCATCATCGGACTCGTGGGCGACACGACCAAGATCGACCCGTTCCTCCTCGAGTCCATGGACATCGTCGAGCGGGTCCAGCGCGTCTCCGAGCCCTTCAAGAAGGCCAATCGCTCGTTCCACCCCGCCGACACCGTCGTCGACTGCGGGCACGGCGTCACCATCGGCGGCGGGGCCTTCCAGGTCATCGCCGGCCCCTGCTCCGTGGAGGGTGAGAACCTCCTCGCCATCGCCCGCCGCGTCAAGGCCGCGGGCGCCACGATGCTGCGCGGCGGCGCCTACAAGCCCCGCACC
>CAZLGF010000017.1:14729-21477 GCA_964558955.1 uncultured Coriobacteriaceae bacterium | reverse complement strand
CGCCCGATGGCGAGCTCGAGCGGGCCGCCCTTGACGTAGGGCAGCACGTCGCCGAGGTTGACGTTTTGCCGCGTGCGGTTGGGAATCTCGATGCCCACGAGTGAGGTGCCCGGGATGGGCGCGAAAATGCGCACCGACTGCGCCGCGAGCGTGAGCGCGATGTCATCCTCGAGACTGGAGATCCGGCTCACGCGCTCGCCCTCACCCGGCTGCACCTTGAACGTGGTGACCGTGGGGCCTGCGATCCATCCCACGACGCGCGCGTGCAGGCTGAACTCCGCGAGCGTGGACTGAAGCGCCTCGGCCGTCTGCGCGAGCTCGGCGTCCGTCGACGCGGCCTGAGCCGAGTTGGGGTTGTGGCGAAGCATCGAGACGGGCGGGAGCTGGCGCGCATCCGCGTCATCAGGCGCCGCGTCCTCGCGATCCGACTGGGAGGCGGCGGGGCGTGCGCTCGGCGCGGTAACCTGTTGCTCCGCACGGGGCGCGTCCGCGTCCGCTTCGGAGTCAGACGCGGCATCCGCCGCGGCGCTCCGGGGATGCAGGAGGAAGTCGGGGATCGCGGGCTCTGCGGACTGCGGAGCGATGAGCGTCGTCTCGGCGCGCTCGACGGCGAGCTGGTCGGACAGATCGACGAAGGGGTCGTCATCGCCGTCGTCGTCGATGTCATCGAGCAGCGTCGTCGGCGCGGCGTCGATCAGGGTCGTCACCGCTGCGTCAGCGCCAGCCGCCGCAGGAGATGCTGGCGCCGCGCTCTGCACGGGAGCGGACGCGGGCTCCGGCGCGGCCGCCACGGCGTCGGCTGGGTCCTCGCCCCAGGGGCGCTCGTTGAGCGCGATGTGGCGCCGCTCGACAAGGCGGTGGACGCGATTCAGAACCCCGTGGGCGAAGTCGGAGACGGAGAACCCGATGAGCACCGCGCCCACCACGAGGACGCCGACGAGCACGACGGCCGCGATGGGCTTCCCGAGGGCGCCGGCGAGCACGGACGCGAGCGCGTAGCCCACGTATCCGCCCGAGCGCTCGAGATCGCCCTCAGAGACCGTCACCCCGAGCTCGAGCGTCTCGGGCGTGGTCGCGAGCACGATGAGCGCGATGACCGACACGAAGATGAGCACAGCACCGGCCACCGGGCGGGCGCGCAGGCGCATCTCATCGCGGATGAAGACGAGCGCGGCGGCGGCGAGGAGCACGAGGGGCAGGACGTACCCGCCGAGCCCGAAGCCCAGATGATAGAAGGACGCGACGGACCGCGCCACGGGCGCCGTCGCCGGCGCCATGACGGCGATGAGCGACGCCGCGCCGATGACGGCGAGCACGACGCCCGTGATGTCGCGCGCGACCGAGCCGTCCCACAGCGATGGCTCCGGGGCGGCCTGCGCGGCGCGCGAGCCGTTGGCGCGCAGCTTCGCGCCGTCGCTCTTCGCAGCCCCCGCGCGCCCTGCTCCGCTGGACGATGTCGCCTTACGCCGCGCCACGCTAGACCTCCATGACCACAGGGATGATCATCGGGCGGGTATGGGTGCGGTTCCAGATGAAGTTGGAGACGGAGTCGCGGACGGCCTTGCGCAGGGCGCCCGTGCCGCTGCTCGTGAAGCTGAAGGAGCCCTTCTCAACCGTCTTCATGATGGCGGCCGTGGCGTCAGCGGAGAAGGCGTCGTCGATCATGAAGGACACGCCGCGGCCGGAGAACTCGACCGCGTCGATCTTCTTACGCTTGAGCGAGACGACCGCCACGACGGTGACCATGCCGTCGTTGGCAAGCTTCTGGCGATCGCGCAGCACGATGGGGTCGGTGTCGCCGATGCGCAGCCCATCGACGTAGACCACGCCGGACTCAACCGACGGCCCCACCTTGACCACGCCCGCGCGCATCTCGAGCGACTCGCCGTTGTCGAGCACGAAGATGTGGTCGTCGGGGATGCCCATCTTGCGAGCGAGCTCAGCGTGCGCGCGCAGGTGCACCGCCTCGCCGTGAACCGGCATGAAGTAGGTGGGCCGGGCCATGGCGATCATGAGCTTGAGCTCCTCCTGGTTGCCATGACCTGAGACGTGGACGAGCCTGCGGCTCTTGTCATAGACGTCGCAGCCGAGCTTGGCCAGGCTGTTGATGACCTGCTGGACGGCCTTCTCGTTGCCCGGGACGGGCGAGGCGGAGATGATGACCGTATCGCCCTCATGGATCGACAGGGTCTTGTGCTCGCCGTTGGCCATGCGCGAGAGCGCCGAGAGCGGTTCGCCCTGGGAGCCCGTACACATGACGACGATCTGATCATCGGGGATGCCCGAAACATCGAAGGCGTCGATGAGGTCTTCCTCATCGATCTTGAGGTAGCCGAGCTCGCGCGCCACGCGGGTGTTCGTGAGCATCGAGCGACCCGTGACGACGACCTTGCGCTTGCAGGCGCGCGCGGCATCGCAGATCTGCTGGAGACGGTGGATGTGCGAGGAGAACGAGGCGACGAAGACGCGACCCGGAGCGTCCTTGATGACCTCGAGCAGCGAGCTTCCGACCGCCGCCTCGGACTGGGTGAAGCCCGGTCGGTTGGCGTTGGTGGAATCGGAGAGCAACAGGTCGACACCCTGCTTGGCGAAGCGGGTGATGGCCGCGTAGTCGGGAGTGACGCCGTCGATCGGCGTCTGATCGAGCTTGAAGTCACCAGTGTGCATGACCGTGCCCTGCGGCGTCTTGATATAGACGCCGAGCGCGCCCGGAATTGAATGGGTCATCGAGAAGAAGTTGAGCTGGATGCATCCGAGCTGGATGTTCGTGCCGCCCTTGACCTCGCGGAACTTGGGGGCCTTGATCCGAAACTCAGCGAGCTTGCCCTCGATGAAGCCGAGCGTGAGCTTGCTCGAGAGGATGGGCACCTTGTTGTTGAGATCCTGGAGCAGATACGGCAACGCGCCCGTGTGGTCCTCGTGGCCGTGCGTGATCACGATGCCGCGGAGCTTGTCCTCGTTCTCGAGCACGTAGGTGTAGTCGGGAAGAACAAGGTCGATGCCCGGCTGCGAGTCATCGGGGAACATGAGGCCGGCGTCGACCAGCACCATGTCGGGACCGCACTCGAAGACGGTCATGTTCTTGCCGATGCCATCAAGGCCGCCGAGCGGGATGATGCGCAAGGGCGGGTTCTTCTGTTTTGCCATGAGCAGGCAGTCTCCTTCCAAAACGGGGTCATCGCAATCAACGTGCAGCGATTACATGCAGCGATGCTGCCATTCCATTCGAGGTGGGCGCCGGCGAGCGCAGCGTACCGGCGCACAGGTGATCATATTGTAGCAAGATTCACGGGCGCATCGCCATGAGCCCTCATGCCCATGGGAAGAACGCGGTGAAGCCTCTGAGGATCTCGATCCGCACGGTTGCGCGCAGACGTCACGCGCAGGGCGGCGCGGCGGCGCCGGGCGCTCGTCACATGCTCTCGTAGAAGGCGATCGCCTCGTCGATCCCGCCCTCGAACCGGGTCCGCCCGTGCTCGAGCACGATGCCGCGCGTGCAGAACTTCCGTGCCTGGGCGGTGGAATGCGTGACGAAGAGAACCGTCACGTTCTCGCGAGCCATGATGGACGAGATGCGCTTCTGGCACTTATCGCGGAACTTCCGGTCGCCGACGGAGAGCGCCTCATCGATGACGAGGATGTCGGGGCGGATGGATGAGGCGAAGGCGAAGCCCAAGCGCGCCCGCATGCCGCTCGAGTAGGTGCGCATCGGCTGGTCGATGTAGGCTCCCAGCTCGGAGAAGGCAACGATGTCGGGGGTGAGCTCGTCCGTCTCATCCGCGCTGAGCCCCCAGAGCTGGCAGCGCATGCGGATGTTCTCCATGCCGGAGAGACGCATGTCGAACCCGGCTGAGAGCTCGAGCAGGGCTGAGACGCGCCCATGGACCTCGACCGTGCCGGAGGTGGGATAGCACACGCCCGTGATCATCTTGAGCGCGGTCGACTTGCCCGCGCCGTTATCGCCGAGAAAGGCGAGCGACTCGCCGCGGCCGCACGTGAAGCTGAGGTCATCGCTCGCGTTGACGGCGTCGTAGCGCACCTTCGAGCTGAACGAGGCCAGAAGGCGCTGCCGATCGTTGCGGAAGAGCTTGTAGGTCTTGCGCACGTGATCGAAGCGAACGGCGATGGGATTCGAGCGGTCCTCATCACGAATGACCGTCGCCTCGCCGAGATCAATCGGGGCGTCCTGCAGCGCCTTAGAGGACATCAGGCACCTCCCGAGAGAGACGGCGGTAGTTGCGCAGCGCGAGCAGCACCACGAGCGCGAAGACGAGCAGGAACGGCAGGAGCTCCTCGGGACTCTCCCAGATCCACGTGTCATAGACGAAGCAGCTCCTGACCGCCTCGACGCACCACGCGACGGGGTTGAAGCGCATCGCGATCTGACCGGCCTCGGGAAGCGACGTGAGCTGGAAGAGGATACCCGAGAGCCAGAAGAACGGGGTCGTGAGCGTCTTCACGAGGTTCGCGAAGTCCTTCGAGATGGCCGAGAGCGGCGAGAGCGCAACCGACCAAGCCGTCCAAAACAGGAACATGAGCGCCATGACAAGTGGCAACTGCAGAAGCTGCCATCCGAGCTGGACGCCGCAGACGAGACACACCGCGATGGTGATGCCCATCGTGGCCGCGAACACGATGAGGATCGAGAGGGTGTAGAAGGTCGAGATGACCGAGAGCGGGAACTTGATGCGGTTCACAAGATACGGGTAGCGCCGGTAGACGTTGCTGCCGGTATTGATGGCGTCTGACATGAAGAACCAGGGGAAGACGCCCGTCGCGAGCCAGAGCAGAAACGGGCGGCCGTTCACGTCGGAGCCGTGGCGCAATCCCACCGAGAGGGTGAACCAGTACACGAAGATGTACACCGCCGGCTTGGTGAAGAGCCAGATCTTACCGAGCGCGGCGCCGCGGTAGGTCTTCACGAGATCGATCTTGGCAAGGTCCCAGATCTGACGCCGCCATCGCACGTTCTCGCTCAGAATTTGCCGAAGCGTGTCCACAATCACCAAGATCTCGCCTCCCTCTGCTTTCCGTCCATCCGCGGCGCGCGACATGATCCGAGCTCGGTCGCGCCCCGCGTCATAGCCTACCAAACAGGCGCTCGATGACGCGCTCGGAGGCGTGTCCGTCATCAATCGGGCAGAAGCGCTCCCTGAAGGCGTCGTACGCCGCGCCGAAGCGCTCCTCGTACCCGTCAAGGCCCTGGATGGCAGCGACGAGCTCACCGGTCGTGACGCAGCAGGGTCCCGGGATGTCATCGAGGCTGAAGTAGAACCCCCGGATGTCATCGCGGTACGACGCGATGTCAGGCGCGAAGAGCATCATCGGCCGGCGCAGGATGGCGTAGTCGAACATCACACTCGAGTAATCGGTCACGAGCAGATCGGAGACAAGGTAGAGCTGATTGATGTCATCCGCTCGGGAGGCGTCGTAGACGAATCCCCTGTACGCGCTGAAATCGAAGCTGTTGGCGATGTAGTAATGCGGGCGGAAGAGCACGACCCACTCATCGCCGAGCGCGGCCCGAAGCGCGTCGAAATCAAGCAGGTAGTCGAACGTGTACCCCACGCCTGCCTGATAGGAGTCATCGCGCCATGTGGGCGCGTAGAGCATGACCTTCTTGTTGTTGGGGATCCCGAGCTCGTAGCGGAGCTCCTGGATGTGCCAAGCCCCCTCATCGCACATCACGCGCGCGAGATCGTCATTGCGCGGGTAGCCGAGTTCGAGCACGGTCTGCGCTCGACGGTCCTCGGGCAACCCGAAGGCGTCGGCAAGATGCTCGGAGCTATACGGCGAGGGCGAGAGCAGGTAGGTCCACTTGCGCGCATCCATCCCGAAGCGCTCGGCGAGCTCGCTCGTGGTGTTGAGGGCGTTCGTCGTCTCGATCGCGACGTCATACCCCAGGCGCTTGAGCGGCGTGCCGTGCCAGCACTGCACAAAGGTCTGATCCTGCCTGGGGGTCACGTACTCGGGGAGGCGCGTGTTGAGGATCAAGGTCCCGGACGTCGCGACCGCGTCGAAGTAGGCGTCACTCCCCCGCTGCACGACGCGCGCCCGCGTCAGCGCCGTCATCTTGGCGAAGCGGTCTGCATGGCTCTTGCCCTTGAAACACCAAATGAACTCGAAGTCATCAAACCGCGGATCCTGAAGCATCGTGAGGTAGAGCGCGCGCGGCGAGCAGGAGAAGGAGCGCCCACCGAACGACTCGAAGAAGACCCGCTTCTGATTGACGGACGCGGACGCGGCGAGCTTGTCGTAGCGACGCGATTGATGAGCCCAGTAGAGATGACGCACGCACAGGCGGGTCCGCGGCATGTGGCGCAAGATCCCGAAGGCGAGGGCGCGGATGCGCTTCCGACGACGACCGGCGGTCTTCATGCCTGGCTCCTATCGTTCGTCGGGGGACTTGAGACGCCCCTTCACATCGGTGGTCGAGATCCCGTCGGTGCGGTCAAGGTACACGACCTCGCAGAGGTCGCGCAGATGCTCGAAGCGCTCGCTCCCCACCCAGTCACCGCCCATGCAGACGATGTCCACGTGGTAGTCGACGACATCGCGACGCTTCTGCTCCCAACTCGACTCGGGAATCACGAGATCCACGTAGCGAATCGCTTCGAGCATCTCCTTGCGCACCTCATACGAGTAGAAGCTCTGCTTGCCTTTCGAGGCGTTGAACTCATCGGTCGAGAGCGCGACGATCAGGTAGTCGCCGAGCGCGGCCGCACGCTGAAGGAGCCTGATGTGGCCG
>CAZLGF010000017.1:0-14629 GCA_964558955.1 uncultured Coriobacteriaceae bacterium | reverse complement strand
CCGCGATGAGCTCGACGGCGCGCACGGGCTGCGTCTCGTCCATGCCGTAGGCCCGCATGAACGCGCGGAAGGGCTCGGGGTCATACGTCGCGCCATCGATATCGCCCCGCACGGCGGCACCGACGGCAGCGGCCTCGCGAAACGTGATGGAGGGAAGTTCGCGCTCGAGATCGATGTTGAGTCCGGGCGAGCGACGGTAGGAATCGATGTCGGGGGTGTAGAAGAGGACCTTGGCGCCGATGAGGCCGGCTTCAAAGGCGATGGTCGAATAATCGGTGATGACATAGTCGGCGAGCGCGAGCGCATGGATGGTCCCCACGCCCGTCAGGCGGTAGATGCTCCGTCCGAGCCCGGCGACGTGCTGCACGTTCCAGGCATCGTCCTCGATGGGATGCCCGGACACAATGAGGCTCGTGTGCGGAGGCAGCTCACGCGCGATGCGCGTGGCGGCATCCGCGAGCCACTGGTCCGCATGGAGCGAGCGCCTGAACGTGGGGGCATAGAGGACCGTGGCGCCCGACGCGTGCGGATCATACCCCTGAGCACGCAGCACCTTGAGGACCCGCGCCCGATAGCGCTCACGAAGCGCCTCGTACGAGGGGCTTCTCAGATACTCCATGCGCGGCAGGCCGAGCGGCAGGATCTGCTCGCGCGGATAGCCGAATGCCTCCTCGAACGCGGGAAGCGCCCCGGAAAAGCCGGCGATGATGCAGTCGTAGCCCCGATGCATGGAGAAGGCGCGCGCCGCGCGGGACGTGCGGCCATCCTTGGTATCCAGCGACTGGAGACCGAACTTCTTGATGGCGCCCGTCGCATGCCACACCTGGATGCACAGGGCGCGATGGGCCGTATGGGGGGGAATGGAGATGGCGGGAACGTAGCCGTCGACGAAGCAGACGCGCGACGTCGCCGCATACCAGAGCTGGGCCATCATGGTGCTCAGATCGAAGCTTCCACCCGATGGCAGGCACGCCCACACGAGCTCGATATCGGGACGGGTCTTCTTCAGATAATCTTCGAGGAGCACGAAATCAAAGGGGCGGGAGGATTGCCGCGAGAGAAAGGCGATGCGGGGTCGCTGAGGGAACACGGAGAAGATGCGATACAGCGCTTTAATGAGCAGCGCGATGAACACCATGTAATCGATCTCTCCCCTCGGTCTTCCCGGAGTCCGTCACGCCAGAAGCAAACCCTTATAAGGTATTACAAACGGATAACCCATCCTTGAGCAAAATCCGCTATCCCATGATAACCTCTCACAAAAGAACACCCCGAATCAGGTGACGCCCTGATTCGGGGTGCATAAGTCAACGCGTGCGGAATGGCGCGAGCGCTATCCCTCGTGGTGGCGGCGCGGCACGCGACCGGGGTTGCCGTGGTCGCCCGGGCTCCGACGCGCCCGATCACCCGAGCCGTTGCCCGCGCGCCCGCGGCGCTCGCGATCACGCGAGTCGCGCCCACGGCGGGCATGGCCACCGTTGGAGTGGTCGTCTGAGGAGCCAGACCCCGCCGGGGCCTCCGGCTTCTCAAGGCGGTCGAGCGAGATCTTGCCGCGCTCGTCAACCTCGATCACGACGACCTTGACCTCGTCGCCGACGTTAAGCACGTCTTCGACCTTCTCGACGCGGCCCTTGGCAACGCGCGAGATGTGGAGCAGGCCGTCCTTCGAGGGCGTGAGCGAGATGAAGGCGCCGAAGGGCTGAATCGAGACGACGCGGCCGCAGAACTCCTCGCCCACCTCGGGCTCGTGCACGATGAGACGGATGCGCTCGCAGGCCTCCTCGACGGAGGTGCCGGTGCCGCCCACGTAGACGGTGCCGTCCTCCTGAATGTCGACGGAGGCGCCGGTCTCGTCCTGGATGCCGCGGATGACCTTGCCGCCCGAGCCAATGACCTCGCGGATCTTGTCGACCGGGATGGAGACCGTGGTGATGCGCGGCGCGGTGGGACGGGTCTCCTCGCGCGGGGCGGGGACGGCCTCGAGCATCTTGTCCAGGATGTACGCGCGGCCCTCCTTGGCCTGCTCAAGGGCGGCGCGGAGGATCTCGAAGGTGAGACCGGTGGCCTTGTTGTCCATCTGCAGCGCCGTGATGCCGCGCTCCGTGCCGGTGACCTTGAAGTCCATGTCGCCGAGGAAGTCCTCGATGCCCTGGATGTCCGAGAGGACGACGGTCTTGCCCTCCTCCTGGATGAGGCCCATGGCGATGCCGGAGACCGGGCGCGCAAGGGGCACGCCGCCGTCCATCAGCGCCAGGCAGCTCGCGCAGGTGGACGCCATCGAGCTCGAGCCGTTGGACTCCATGACCTCGGAGACCACGCGAATCGCGTAGGGGAACTCCTTCTCATCGGGCAGAACCGGCAGAAGCGCGCGCTCCGCCAGGTTGCCGTGGCCGATCTCGCGGCGCTTGGGGCTGCCGATGCGGCCCGTCTCGCCGGTGCAGAAGGGCGGGAAGTTGTACTGGTGCATGTAGCGCTTGCCCTCGACCGGCTCGATCGTGTCGAGGCGCTGGCCCTCGTTGAGCATGCCGAGCGCGAGCACGGAGAGCACCTGGGTCTGACCGCGCTGGAAGAGGCCCGAGCCATGGACGAGCGGCAGGTAGTCGCCCTTGACCATGATCGGACGGATCTCGTCTGCACGGCGACCGTCGACGCGCTCACCGGTCTCGACGACCATCGAGCGCATCGCGCGCTTCTCGAGCTTCTTGAGGTTCACGGGAATCTCGCGCTCCCAGGCAAGCTGCTCCTCGGGCGTGAACTCCGCGCGGATCTGCTCCTTCAAGGCCTCGACCTTGGCGATGCGGCTCTGCTTGTCCGCATCGGCGAGCGCGGCGCGCATCTCGTCGTAATGGGCGCTGACGCGCTCCTCGACCTCGGGCACGGGCTGATCGAGCGGGTACTCCTTGGGCGTGATGGGGCCGTTCACGCGCTCCCACTCCTCCACGAAGGCGAGCTGGGCGTCGCAGAAGGCGCCGATCGCCTCCTGGCCGAAGCGCATGGCCTCGAGCATGTCCTCCTCGGTGACCTCGTCGGCGCCGGCCTCGACCATCGAGATGAAGTCGCGGGTGCCCGCGAGCTCGAGGTCGAGATCGGACGCCTCGCGCTCCTCATAGGTGGGGTTGACGATGAACGCGCCGGTCTCGGTGTCACGGCCGATGCGCACGCATGCGAGCGGCCCCTCGAAGGGGACACCGCCGAGCGTGAGGCCGAGCGAGGCGGCCATCGTGCAGATCACGTCGATGGGGTTCTTCTGATCGGCCACGAGGGAGGTCGCGACGATCTGGACCTCGTTGCGGAAGCCGTCCGGGAAGCTCGGGCGGATGGGGCGGTCGATCATGCGGGCCGTGAGCGTGGCCTTCTCCGTGGGGCGCCCCTCGCGCTTGAGGTAGCCGCCCGGGATGCGCCCGGCTGCGTAGAGCTTCTCGTTGAAGTCGACGGTGAGCGGGAAGAAGTCGTAGTTCTTGCGCTCCTTGGAGACCACCACGGTCACGAGGGCGGTGGTGTCGCCCTGCTTCACGAGCACGGCGCCGGTCGCCTGCTTGGCAAGCTCGCCCGCCTCGAGGGTGTAGGTCTTGCCGTACAGCTCAAAGGTCTGAGATACGCGTGTCATTTCTCCTCTTTCACCCCGTGCGGCCCTTCCGCACGGGCTCCTCTGGCCGGGCGGGGCGCCCGGCGGTGTAGGGCCGATTCTTCGGCCCCCACATGAATAGGAGCCCCGATCGGGGCTCCCGCATGCACAACCTTACTGGATGTTGTCGCGGATACCGAGCTTCGCGATGAGCTCGCGGTACTCGACGACGTCGTTCTTCTTGATGTAGGACAGCAGGCGACGACGACGGCCGACGATCATGAGCAGACCGCGACGGGTGTGGAAGTCCTTCGGGTGGGTCTTCATGTGCTCGGTGAGCTCGCGGATGCGCGCGGTGGCGATGGCCACCTGGACGCGGGGGTTACCCGTGTCGTGCTCATCCTTGCCGAACTCGCGGACGAGCTCCGCCTTCTGCTCCTTGGAGATGGTCATGGGTTCACCTTTCTCTCGGGTCGGGGACCTCCCCCGGCCGCCAATGCGCCCCAGACCGGGAAGCCGCTGGTGAAGCGTGCATCCAGGTACGGGGTAGGACCAACAGGCGCTATGGTAGCACACCGCGCGCGCAGTGTGCTCCCGTGGCGGCGCGGTCACGGTATGCGCAAAATCCTGGCGAGGTGGCCGGGCGGCGCAGGCGCCACGCCGCGGCGCGCCTCAGCATCCGAGCATGAACTCGAGGGAGCGCAGGCGCGCGTCAAGTCGGGTCGCCGCCCACGCGTGCGCGAAGGCGAGCAGGAGCGCCGCGGTCGTCGCGTCGACGGGCGCGGCGGCGAGCTCGTCAAAGCGAAGCCCGATGAGGGCGCGGAGCCAGGCGATCTGCACCGCGTCCACCTCCTCGGCGCCCGGCGTGCTCGCCGCGCACGAGGCGCACAGCAACCCGCCCGCCGCGGCTGAGAAGTACGAGAGGGCCTCGTCGCCGCACGCCACGCACGTCGCGAAGTCGGGACGATAGCCCAGGTGCGCGAGGAGCTTGAAGGCGTAGGCGGCGACGAGGACGTCGAGGTGCGCCGGGTCCGGCGGCACCGGGTCGCCGCCCAGCACCTCGAGGGCGCGGCGCGTGATGGGAAAGACGAAGGGGTCGTCGGCGTCCTCGAAGCTGCAGAGGCGCGCGAGCTCGAGCAGGGCGCTCGCCGCGGTGAGGAGCTCGAAGCTGGGCGCGGGGCCGAGCGGGGCGCGCACGAGCCGCGCTTCCGCGATCACGTCGAGCGAGCGCCCGCGCGCGATGAGCAGGTCCGCCTCGGAGCCGAGCTCGCAGCGGGCCGCGAGCCGGCTCCCGGGCTTCCGCGCGCCCTTGCCCACGGCTCGCAGCTGCCGGCCGTCTGAAGCGAGGAGCGTGAGGATGAGGTCCATCTCGCCGAGCTTCGTCTTGTCGAGGACGATCGCGCGCGTCCGATATGTCCGCGATCCCGCCATGCTCCCCGCCCTCACGCGCCGCCCTGAGGCCGCGCCTAGTCGCCCGCCGCGTAGCCGAGCCGCTCGATCTCGCGGGTGTCGCTGCGCCAGCCGGGCTTGACGCGGACCTCGAGCTCGAGGTAGACCGAGCAGCCGAACATCCGCTCGAGGTCGCGGCGCGCGTCGGTGCCGATGTGCTTGATCATCTCGCCGCCCTTGCCGATGATGATGCCCTTCTGGCTCGAGCGCTCAACGTAGATGATGGCGTGCGCGGTGATGAGCGTGCCGCCCTTCTTGGACTCGAGGGCGTCGCAGACCACGCCGACCGCGTGCGGCACCTCCTCCCTCGTGCGCAGGAGGACCTTCTCGCGCACGAACTCGGCGACGAGCTGCTCCTCGGTCGCGTCGGTCCGCATGCCCTCGGGAAACCAGCGGGGGCCGGGTGGAAGGTGACGCGCCACGAGGTCGCAAAACCCCTCAACGTTGAAGCCCGCGACGGATGACACCACGATCTCATCATCGAAGTCCATGAGCGCGCGGGCGGCGGCGAGCTGCGACGTCACGGCCTCGGGGCCCGCGATGTCGATCTTCGTCAGCACGAGGATCTTCACGGCGGCGCTCGACGCCACGCGCGCGGCGACCCAGGCGTCGCCGCGCCCCACCGGCTTGGTCGCATCGATCAACAACGCCACGACGTCGACGTCGCCCAGCTCGGCGAGCGCGCTGCGGTTGAGCTCGCCGCCGAGCGGGTCCTGCGGCTTGTGGATGCCCGGGGTGTCGACGAAGACGATCTGGGCGTCCGGGCGGTTCACGACCCCGCGCATGCGCCGGCGCGTGGTCTGGGCCACGGGCGTGGCGATCGCCACCTTCTCGCCGAGGCAGGCGTTGAGCAGCGTGGATTTCCCAGCGTTGGGGCGCCCGACGAGCGCCACGAAGCCGCTGCGGAACCCGTCGGGGACGCCAGGTGCCGCCACAGCGCCCGCACCCGCCTCCTCCTCGAGCATCGCGTCGAGCTCGTCATCGCTCATACCCTCGAAGGGATCGAGGGCCTCTGTCGCTGGTTCCTGCATGGGGCAGCTCCTTTCAGGCGCGCGGCTCAGATGAGCCCGAGCGCGTGGGCGTACACGATCACGCCGACGATGGCGGCGGTCACGGAGAGCACGAGAACGCTCGCCGCCGCGATGTCCTTCGCGCGCTTGGCAAGCGGGTGCAGCTCGCTGGTCGCGAGATCGACGATCGACTCGATCGAGGTGTTGATGAGCTCGGCGGTGAGCACCATCCCGATGCAGAGGGCGATGAGCGCCCACGAAAGCGCGTCAAGCCCGACGAGCGCGCCGACCACGATCGCCACCGCGCCGACGACGAGCTGGACCTTGATGTTTCGCTCACCGCCGACGGCCTCGAGCATGCCCTCGATGGCGTATCGAAACGACCGGACGAACGTGGGATGCTCTCTGTTTGACCCGGGAATCACCGCGACCTCCTCACCTCTCGCCTAATCGCACGCATGGCGCGTCATGATGCTGACGTGCACGGGCGCGAACTCCTCCCCGCGCGCCGCGGCGAGCGCGCGCAGGATCTCGTCCTCGCGGGCCTCCATGAGCTCGGCCTCGTCGTCCTCGAGATGGTCGTACCCGAGAAGGTGGAGCATCCCATGGACGAGCATGAGGCGGCACTCGTCGGCGGGCGCCGTGCCGAAGCCGGGCGCCTGGCGCGCGATCTGAGCCGGCGCGAGCACGATGTCCCCGAGCTCGACGGGCTCGCCCGCGGGCGTCTCCGAGCCGTCGGCCGGGTCGCACTCGAAGGAGAGCACGTCGGTCACGCGATCGATCCCGCGCCACTCGGCGTTCAGCGCGCGCATCCGCTCATCGTCGACGATGGTGACGGACACCTCGACCTCGCGCGCAACGCCCTCGGCGTCGAGCACCGCCGCGCAGATCGCGCGTATCTCATCGGGCGACACGAGCGCGTCAAGCGCATCCTCGTTATCGATGAGCACGGCCATGGGACCCTCCCGTCCGCGAAGCGGACGCGCCGCCGGCGCGCCCACCCTTCTCGTAGGCATCGTAGGCGGCCACGATGCGGCCCACAAGGGCATGACGCACGACGTCGGCGCGATCGAGGTGGATGAAGGCCACATCATCCACACCGCCCAGAATGTCCTCGATGTCCGTGAGCCCGCCGCGCGCGCCCATGAGGTCGCGCTGGGTCGCGTCGCCTGTGATGACGAAGGTGGAGTTGAAGCCGAGGCGGGTGAGGAACATCTTCATCTGCTCGGGCGTGGTGTTCTGCGCCTCATCGAGCACGACGAACGCGTCGTTCAGCGTGCGCCCGCGCATGTAGGCGAGCGGCGCGATCTCGATGATGCCCTGCTCGACGAGCTCGCTGCCGCGTTCCATGTCCGTCATGTCGAAGAGCGCGTCGAACAGCGGTCGCACGTAGGGGTCGATCTTCTCCTGGAGGGTGCCCGGCAGAAACCCGAGGCTCTCCCCCGCCTCCACGACCGGTCTGGTGAGCACGATGCGACCCACCTCATGGCGCTTCAGGGCGGCGACGGCCATGGCCATGGCGAGATAGGTCTTGCCGGTCCCCGCGGGGCCCGTGCAGAAGGTCACGGTGTGGGTGCGGATCGCGTCGATATAGCGCTTCTGACCGGTGGTCTTCGGACGGATCGCCCGGCCCCGGTACGTGAGGATGATGTCATCGCGAAAGCCTGACGGATCGTCCGCGCCTGCGCGCAGCGCCTCGATGAGGCGGCCGACCTCCTCCTCGCGGGCCGTCCTGCCGGCACGAGCCTCCTTCATGAGATAGGTGAAGACGCGCGTGAGCAGCTCGACCTCGTCGGGGGTGCCGGTGAGCGTGACGGCGTCCCCGCGAACCACGACCGTGCCCGCGCCCGCGCGCTCGATCGCGCGCAGGAGCGCGTCACCCGAGCCCGTGATGTCAACCGGGTCGATGCCGTCCGGGATGCTCAAGCGAACGGTGGCGCTGTCCATCAGGCTCCCTTCCTCGCCTCATCGATGCGGGCGTGCAGCGTGCCCTCGCCATCCATGCCCATGATACCAACCTCGACGAGGCGCGGCGCCCCGTCGACGGGCGCGTCATCGACGACGACGCGATGAAACGACCCGAGCGTGCCGCGACGCCCCGTCTCGATGACGGCGCGCTCGACCGTCCCCACGCGGCCCCGCGCATCCGCGCGCGCCATCCGCGCGGCGAGGTCGCGCAGTTCACGAGCGCGAGCGTCCTTGACCGCGGGCGGCACCTGGTCGGGCGCGGACGCGGCGACGGTCCCTGGGCGCGGGCTGTAGCGAAAGACGTGCATCCGCGCGAAGCCGAGCTCCTCGATGAGCGCGCGCGTGCGGGCGAACTCGGCGTCCGTCTCGCCGGGGAAGCCCGCGATGACGTCGCATGAGAGCGCGACCTGCGGCAGAAGCGCGCGGATGCGCGCGGCGATGCGCGCGAGGTCCCCAGCCGTGTAGGGGCGCCCCATCCGGCGAAGCGTCTCGGTGCAGCCGGCCTGAATCGGCAGGTGGAGGAAGGGGGCGACGCGCCCCGGGGCCGACGCCATGCGCTCGATGAGCGCCTCGGTCGCGTCCATGGGCTCCACGGAAGAGAGACGCACGTGCGCGACGTCGGTCTCGTCCAGGATGCGCCCGAGCAGCCCATCGATCTCGACGGTGCCACGCGGGCCCTCATCGCGATACGCCCCCAGGTTGACGCCTGTCAAAACGACCTCCGGGATGCCCGCCGCGACAAGCGCGCGCACGCGGTCGAGCACCTCGTCCGCAGGGACCGAGCGCTCGGAGCCGCGCGCCTTCCAGACGATGCAGTACGTGCATCGATGATTGCAGCCGTCTTGAATCTTGACCCCCACGCGCGCCCGATCCGACACGCGCGGCGCCGCATGGCGGACGCCCGCAGCTGGCTTAGGCGGACGCGCGCCTCCGAGCAGCTCCTCGGCGCGCGCGACGACGGAGGTCTTCATGGTCTCGACGGTCACGCGGTCGGAGAGCGCGCGGAGGGCCTCGGGATCGAGGTTCGCCGCGCATCCCGTCGCGATGACGAGCGGGCGGCGCGGGCGCGCGAGCGCATGGCGGACGGCCTTTCTCGTCTTGGCCTCGGCCTCCCCCGTCACCGCACACGTGTTGATGACGATGAGCTCCGCCTCATCGGGCTCGACCACGCGAAAGCCGGCCTCCGCGAGGCCGGCCGCGATCTGATCGGTCTCCGCGCGGTTCACACGGCAGCCGAGGTTGACGACGGAGACAGGCGCCGCGTTCACGCGCTAATCCAGGATGTCATCGATCGCGTCGCGGATGCGGTCGCCGAGTGGGCGATGGCGAGCGTACGCGTCGCCCATGACGTCGGCGAAGCGCTCGAGGAGCTCGCGGGCCTCTCCGCTGAGCTTGGTGGGGACGGTGACGCGAACCCGCGCCACGGCGCGCCCGCGCCCCTGCCCGGACACGTGGGGCATGCCGTACCCGTCCGCGACCACGGTCTCGCCGAACTGGGTGCCTGCCGGGATCTCGAAGGTGATGACCTCATCCGGCATGATGCCGGACACCTCGATCGTGCAGCCGAGGGCCGCCTGGGCCATCGACACCTCGACCTCGCACACAAGGTCGTCACCCGCGCGCTCGAAGCGCTCATGCCCCTCGACGGCGATCGTCACGATGAGGTCGCCGGACTCCGCGCCGCGCCAGCCCGCCTCGCCGTAGCCGCGCACGCGCAGCTGCCTGCCCGAGGAGACGCCAGCCGGGATCTTGAGGTCGATCCGCTCGTGATTGGGCGTGCGGCCCTGCCCGCCGCACATCTCGCAGGGGTGATCGATGACGGTGCCCTCGCCGTCGCAATCGGGACAGGGAGCGGACGACTGCACCTGGCCGAAGATCGAGCGCTGGACGGTCGTCACATACCCCGTGCCATGGCAGCGCGCGCACTGCTGCTCATGAGCCCCCTCGGGCATGCCGGTGCCGTGGCAGTCATCGCACGGGGCGAGGCGATCGTAGCTCAGGGTCTTCGTGCATCCGAGCGCGGCCTCCTCGAGCGTGATGGTGAGCGAGATGGCCATGTCGCGACCCTGGGCCCGGCGCTGGCGCCCACCGCCCGACCGACCGCCGCCGAAGAAGGATGAGAAGATGTCATCCATCCCCATGCCGCCGAAGATGTCATTGAGATCGACGAAGCCCGAGCCCATGGGACCGTCAGCCGTGCCGTAGCGATCGTAGTTGGCCCGCTTCTGCTCATCGGAGAGGACGGAGTACGCCTCGTTGAGCTCCTTGAAGCGCTCCTCCGCGTCGGGCGCCTTGTTGACGTCGGGATGCACCTCGCGCGCCTTCTTGAGAAACGAGCGCTTGATGGTGCGCTGATCGGCATCGCGGTCGACCCCGAGAATCTCGTAGTAGTCCTTTGAATCCGACACCTTGAAGAACCTTCCCCCACCTTAGCTGAGAATCAATGGATGCGATGAGGGCCGGCTCGGCGCCGGCCCCCGGCATCGTACCCGCGGCGCGCAGCCCATAAACAAGCGGGCGGCGCGGCGTGGCGCAATCCTACCAGTACCCGTACGGATACCCGTACGTCCCTCGATAGAACAGGCCCGACGAGCAGCTGGCGAACCAGACCGCGATGAGCGCGTAGACGAAGCCGTTGCCCGCGCCCTCGAGGAGGCGCCGCCCCGCTCGCTTCCACCACAGCGCCGTGTGCCCGGTGACGCCACCGGTGATGATGAGGTAGATCCCGAAGATGAAGGGGGCGAGAAGGAGGACGGAGAAGAATGAGAACGTGCCGCTGAGAAGGGCGAGCACGAAGAACGGCAAGACGAAGCCCACGACGTAGAAGCCCTTGCGCGCGTTGCCCTCGAGGCGCTCGGCCGCGACGTGGGCCCGGCCCACGAGATCGCCGGTTGAGGCTCCGTTGGTGCCGGCATTTCCCAGCCCCGAAACGCGGATGGTGTCGCCGTCATGCGTTCCAGGAGGAAACTCGATGACGGCCTCGGACACGACCTGCCGGCGACCGGAGCCCCCGCAATCGGGACAGGGGTCGGCGACGACCCTGCCGCTGCCGTTGCACTCGGGGCAGACCATCTGGAACATGCCGCCCCCGAAGAGAAACGCCATGTCCACGCCGATGGCGCCCGTGCCCCCGCAGCTCGGGCAGGTGTGCGCGTGCTCGGAGGAGACCGAACCGGAGCCGTGGCAGTGCCCGCAGGACTCGTAGCGGCGATACTTCACGCTCTTGCGCGCGCCGTTCTTGACCTCATCAGCCGAGAGGTCCACGTCGACGATGACGTCGCCGCCCGCCTCGGGGTTGTACGCCGAGCCGCCCCCGCGGCCGGGGCGGCGCTGCTGCGCGTAGCCGCCCCCGAAGGGAAAGCCCCCGAACCCGGCATCGAAGGGCGAGCCCGCGCCGCCCGCGTACGGGTTGCGCGCGTAGGGGCTCGACGAGCCGGCCGCGTAGCCACCTGAGCGCATGGCATCATAGCGCGCGCGCTTCTGCTCATCGGAGAGCACCGCGTAGGCCTCGGAGACCTCCTTGAACCGCTCCTCCGCGTCGGGCGCCTTGTTGACGTCCGGGTGGAGCTTGCGCGCCTTCTGCTGAAACGCCTTCTGGATCTCCTTTTGGCTCGCGTCCGACGAGACGCCGAGGATGGCGTAGTAATCTTTCTCATTCATCGTTGCCATGCGGGGGGCTACCTCCTGGAGGCCACATATATAGACGCGGTAGATTCTACCCAAATGCCCGTTTGTGCTGGAAAATGCGTCAAGAGAACATGAACGCGCTGATGAGCGGCGATGACGGCGCCGAGGTCACGCGCGCCCCGCTCGAACGCACGGCAGACGATGGTCCAGCCGCCAGACGCCCTACGCGTCCGCGAGGCCCCACAGGCGCCCGAAGAGCTCGTTGCCCATGAGCCATCCGCGCTCGGTCGGCTGGAGCCGTCGCGTGCCGGGCGCGCCATCCGTCCAGGAGACGAGGCCGCGCGACCGGAGATCCGCGACCACCCGGTCGACGTCATCGGCGCCGAGGACGCGCCGCGCGCGCAGGATGTCCGCCTCCGCCACGCCGGCGGTCATGCGCATGCCGAGCATGAGGTCCTCGGCGCATGCCTCGCGCGCGTCGAGGACCTCGATCTCGAACGAGGTTCCCGCGTCATCGCGCTGGGTCAGACGCACGCGGAACGCGTCTGCTGCGCGCGCGTCCGCAAACGCCGAGACCGCGCGCGCGGCGCCGGGAAAGAGGTGCGCCGCCCGCGCGAGCTCGGCCGCGCTCATCATCCCGCTCGCCGAGCGGCCGATCCCCAGATAGCTCGCCCCCGTCCAGTAGGCGATGTTGTGCCGGCAGGCGCATCCGGGACGCGCATAGCTCGCCACCTCATAGGGCTCCCAGCCCCCGACCGCGAAGACTTGCCGCGCCTCCACCATGCACCAGGCCTGGAAGTCCTCGTCGGGGACGAGCGCGGGATCGGCGGCCGCGCGGCGCGCGAGCGGCGTGCCCTCCTCGAGCGCGAGCGGGTAGACCGACAGGTGATCCGGCTCCAGCGCGCACGCCCCCTCCAGGGTGGCGCGCCAGCTCTCCCGCGTCTGGCCCGGCAGGCCGCACATGAGGTCGCAGGAGACGGCGAGCCCCGACCGCCTCACCCGTGCGACGGCGGCGCGCGCCTCGGCTGCCGTGTGCACGCGCCCGATCGCCCTGAGCTCACGGTCGTCAAGCGACTGCACCCCGAGGGAGACGCGCGTGACGTCCGCGCGCGCGAGCGCGTCGACGAGCTCGGCGTCGCACGATTCCGGATTGGCCTCGCAGGTGAGCTCGACCGGCGCGCACCACCGGCGGATCGCCTTGACGAGCGCGGCCAGGCGCGGCCCGAGCACGCTGGGGGTGCCGCCCCCGATGTAGGCCGTCGAGACCGCCTCGAGCAGACCGGCCTCCCCCAGCGCGTCGAGCCGTGCCGTGAGCAGCTCGAGGTAGCGCGCAGCAGCCGCGTCGAGGGCCGCGCCCGTCAGCGCGCGCGAATCGAAGTCGCAGTAGGCGCAGCGCGCGTGGCAGAACGGGACGTGCACGTAGAGCGCCTGGATCGCCATGGCAGGTGACCCCTCAGTCGAGCCGTGCGCAGGACGCCGGCGCCGCGGGCAGCGGCTCGCCCGCCGCCACGGCGCGCTCGCACGCCCGAACGTCGGCCTCGATCTCATCGACGAGGGAGCGGAACTCATCGTATCCCGTGCAGCGCACGACGCGACCACGCCAGAAGGCCGCGTGAGGCAACCCCTTGAGGTACCACGTCGCGTACGTGCGCGCGCGGGCCATGGCGCGCGGCACGAGCTGATGCGTGAGCGCGAGGTGCTCTCGCAGGGCGTCGAGCCGCTCGAGCGCATCATGGGTCGGAGCGCTTTCAGCTCCCGCGATCAGCGCCTGGGCATCCCCGAAGATCCACGGGTTGCCGTAGCTCCCGCGCGCGATGAAGACGGCGGAGGCGGACGTCTCGGCGAGCATGCGACGCGCGGCCTCGGGCGTGAAGACGTCTCCCGACCCGATGACCGGCACCTCGACGGCCTCGGCGACCTCATCGATGACCGACCAATCCGCCGCGCCCGCATAGAGCTGCCGCGCGGTCCGCCCATGCACCGCGATGGCCGCAGCACCCGCGTCCGCGAGGCGGCGCGCGAAGGCCGGCGCCGTCCGAGCACCCGCGGCGAAGGCCGTGCGGATCTTGACGGTCACCGGCACGTGCGCGCGATCGACGGCGGCGCGCACGATCGCGGCAGCCGCGTCCGGGTCCTCCATGAGGGCCGAACCCTCTCCTTTGGTGATCACCTT
The DNA here is from genome assembly GCA_964558955.1 of uncultured Coriobacteriaceae bacterium. GTDB lineage: Bacteria > Actinomycetota > Coriobacteriia > Coriobacteriales > Coriobacteriaceae > Coprousia. The sequence continues at coordinate 837 of CAZLGF010000017.1, read as the reverse complement.
GCGCGCCGGACAGGCCATGTTGATGTCGATGAGGGTGAGACGCGCGCCCACGCGCTCCTCCACCGCCTCGACGGCGGCTGCGAACTGCGCGGGCTTGCTCCCAAAGAGCTGGACGGAGATCTCGGGCTCCTCGTCGGCGGGCACGACGAGCTCCCAGGTCCGCTCGCTCGCGTAGGCGAGCCCAGCGACGCTCACCATCTCGCTGTACGCGGCGCGCGCCCCCCGCCGACGGCACATGATGCGGTAGGCGGCGTCGGTCACGCCCGCCATGGGGGCGAGCAACAAGGGGTCAGCGGCGAGGCGCGCCCGCAGCTCATCTGCGTGTCCCATGCGTCTCCTTAGGTGCTGGACGGTGTCGGCGCGTCAGTCATCGACCTTGAGGATCGCCATGAAGGCCTCTTGCGGCACCTCGACCGAGCCGATCGCCTTCATGCGCTTCTTGCCCTCTTTCTGCTTCTCCAGAAGCTTGCGCTTGCGCGTGATGTCGCCGCCGTAGCACTTGGCGAGCACGTCCTTGCGGCGCGCCTTGACCGTGGACCGCGCGATGATCTTGTTGCCGATCGCCCCTTGGATGGGAACCTCGAAGAGCTGGCGCGGAATGATCTCCTTGAGCTTGTCGCACAGCCCGCGCGCGAGCGCGTAGGCCTTGTCGCGGTGCACGATGAACGAGAGAGCGTCCACCTCGTCGCCCGAGAGCAGGATGTCGAGCTTCACGAGATCGGACGGGCGATAATCGCTGAACTCGTAGTCGAGCGAGGCGTATCCCTTGGTGCGGCTCTTGAGCTGGTCGAAGAAGTCGAGGATGAGCTCGGCGAGCGGGATGTCGAAGCGCATCTC
>CAZLGF010000016.1:16057-22378 GCA_964558955.1 uncultured Coriobacteriaceae bacterium | reverse complement strand
GGCGTGTCCTCCGACTCGCGTGACGTGCGCGATGGCGCAGCCGCTGGCGACGCCAACTGCCAGATGGCCCTCGACATGTTCAACTACCGTGCCTCCCAGCTCATCGCCGAGATGGCCGCCTCCATGGAGGGCATGGACACCATGGCGTTCACGGCGGGCATCGGCGAGAACTCCGATGAGATCCGCGCCGCGATCTCCGCGCGTCTCGGCTGGCTCGGCGTCAAGATCGACCCTGAGCTCAACGCCATCCGCTCGGATGACCCGCGCGTCATCTCCACGCCCGACTCGTCGATCACGGTGCTCGTGGTGCCCACCAACGAGGAGTACATGATCGCGCTTGACGTCGAGGAGCTGCTGGGGTAGGCACGCGACCCCACCCACCTCGTCACCACGACGGCCCGCCCCAGCATGCGCTGCGGCGGGCCGTCTCATGAAACGGCCCCGGAGGAACGCTCCCTCCGGGGCCGTGCGCGATGCGCGTGCGGGCGCGGTGCGGCGTGCGCCTAGGCGGCGCTCATCTGCGCCTGAACGGCGGTGATGGCGACGACGCCCACGATGTCGGCGGCCGAGCAGCCGCGGCTGAGGTCGTTCACCGGCTTGGCGATGCCCTGGAGGATCGGGCCGTAGGCCTCGGCGCGCCCGAAGCGCTGCACGAGCTTGTAGCCGATGTTGCCGCACTCGAGGTTGGGGAACACGAGCACGTTCGCATGGCCGGCGACCGTGGACTCAGGCGCCTTGAGCTGGGCCACCTCGGGCACGATCGCGGCATCGAGCTGCAGGTCGCCGTCGATGGCGAGCTCGGGCGCCTTGCTCTTGGCGAACGCCGTGGCCTCCTGGACCTTCTTGGCGGTGTCGCCGCCCGCCGAGCCCATGGTGGAGTAGGAGAGCATGGCGACCTTGGGCTCCACGTTGCCCATGAAGGTCTTGAAGGAGTTCGCGGACGCGATGGCGATCTCGGAGAGCTCGTCGGAGGTGGGGTCGATGTTGAGGCCGCAGTCAGCGAAGACGACCGTGCCGTCGGCGCCGAACTCGGGCGTCTGCGTGCACATGACCATGAACGCCGAGACGAGCTTGGTGCCCGGGGCGGTCTTGAGGATCTGGAGCGCCGGGCGCAGCGTGTTGGCGGTGGAGTGGCAGGCGCCCGAGACCAGGCCGTCGGCGTCTCCCATCTTGACCATCATGGTGCCGTAGTAGGTGGCGTCCATCATCTGGGCGCGCGCCTGCTCGATGGTGACGCCCTTCTTGGCGCGAAGCTCAGCGAACTTTTGGGCGTAGGCCTCGCGGTTGGGGGCGTCGGGGCTCGCGGGGTCGATGACGACGGCGCCATCGACATCGATCTGAGTCGGGTCGCCCAGGATCACGAGGCGCGCGAGACCCTCGTCGATGATGGTGCGCGCCGCCTCGATGGTGCGCGGATCCTCGCCCTCGGGCAGGACGATGGTCTTGAGGTCCGCCCGCGCGGACGCCTTCATGCGGTTCAAGAAGTCGCTCATGTACGCTCCCTACTCGAGCCCCCGTAACCGGCCGCCGCGCTCGCGCGCTCGCACGGGGCGGGCATCGTTGTCGGGCGCCTTCGCAGGTAGGCAGGGGCGTGATCAATGGCAGCGTTATTATAGCGCGCGATCACGTCGGCGAGGTTGCGCCCACCCCGTCCCAGGGCGTGGGAAACGTGGTGATTTTACGTCGACTGCTTCGCTTGCGACCCCCTGCCCGTCCGCATCCGCGACCCGTCCGGCCGCATCGGCTATAATCGCCCCAGTCAATTCAGCCCTCTGGAAGAGGCTGTTGCAGGGGCGCCGCCGCGCCGGCTTCCCGTGAGGAGCATCGATGATGATCACAGCTGGACTGCCCGATTCCTTCAATCCCGGAAGGTACGACATGATCGTGGTGGGAGCCGGTTTCGCGGGCGCGGTCTGCGCACGGCGCCTGGCCGAGAGCGCGGGCTTCCGCGTCGCGGTGCTCGAGCGCCGCGATCACATCGCGGGCAACGCCTACGATCGCCTCGATGACGCGGGCATCCTCGTGCATGAGTACGGCCCGCACATCTACCACACCTTCGACGAGCGCGTGCATAACTTCCTCTCGCGCTTCACCAAGTGGACCGATTACGAGCACCGCGTGCTTGCCAACATCGACGGCACGCTCATGCCGGTGCCCTTCAACCACACGTCGCTGCTCCTCGCCTTCGACGAGATTCACGGGGAGGAGCTCTACCAGAAGCTCGTCGAGACCTTCGGTGAGAACAAGAAGGTTCCCATCATGGAGCTTCGCAAGAAGAACGATCCCGGTCTCGCCGCGGTCGCCGCGTACGTCTACGAGAAGGTCTTCCTGCACTACACCATGAAGCAGTGGGGCCAGACCCCCGACGAGATCGACCCGTCCGTCACGGGGCGCGTGCCGGTCTTCATCGGAGACGACGACCGCTACTTCCCGCAGGCTCCCTATCAGGGCATGCCGGCCGATGGCTACACGGCGCTCTTCGAGCGCATGCTCGATCACGATCTGATCGACGTCTTCGTGGGCGTCGACGCGCGCGACATCTTCGAGATCACCGAGACCAACATCAACGTCTGCGGCCGGTGCTATGGCGGCGAGGTCATCTACACGGGCCCGCTCGACGAGCTGTTCGATCTCGACCTGGGCGCCTTGCCCTACCGCACGCTCGACATGGTGTTCGAGACGCTCGATGAGGACCAGTTCCAGCCGGTGGGCACGGTGAACTACACCACGAGCGAGGACTTCACGCGCATCACCGAGTTCAAGAACATGACCGGGCAGGTGGTGCCGGGCAAGACGACGATCATGAAGGAGTACAGCCGCGCCTATGAGCCGGGCAGCGGCCAGACTCCCTACTACGCGATCATCGACCCGGAGAACCGCGCGCTCTATGAGCGCTACCGCGAGCGCGTGGAGAACCTCACGAACTTCCATCCCGTGGGACGCCTCGCCGAGTATCGCTACTACGACATGGACGCCGTGACCGCCTCGGCGCTCGACCTGTCAGATGAGCTCATCGCCTGCCATGCGTAAGACCATCTCATTCGCCATACCCTGCTACAACTCCGCGGCGGACATGGACCGGTGCATCTCCTCGATCCTCGAGGGGAGCTCCTACGCCGAGGACGTGGAGATCATCATCGTCGACGATGGCAGCACGCGCGACGAGACGCCCGCCAAGGCCGACGCCTGGGCCGCGCGCCATCCCGAGATCATTCGCGCCGTGCACCAGGAGAACGGCGGTCATGGGATGGCGGTCCTCGCGGGCCTCACGGCGGCGACGGGCGTCTACTACAAGGTCGTCGACTCCGATGACTGGCTTGATGCGCAGGCGCTCGCCACCATGCTCTCGACCCTGCGCGGCTTCGTGGAGCGCGATCAGCGCGTCGACCTCTTCATCTCCAATTACGTGTACGAGAAGGTTTTCGAGAACACGCGCACGGCCATCAACTATCGCAGCGCCCTGCCGCGCGAGCAGGTCTTCACCTGGGGTGAGGTCGGGCGCTTCCGCCCCGATCAGAACCTGCTCATGCACAGCCTGTGCTATCGCGCGGACGTGCTGCGCGCGGGCGATCTGCCGTTGCCGGCCCATACCTTCTACGTTGATAACATCTACGCCTACGTGCCGCTGCCGCGCTGCCAGACCCTCTACTACGCCGACATCGATCTCTACCGCTACTTCATCGGGCGCGAGGGGCAGAGCGTCAACGAGGCCGTCATGGTCAAGCGCCTCGACCAACAGTTCCGCATCACGCGGATCATGATGGAGGCCTACCGTCTCTCCCGCGACGTGACCGAGCCGCGCCTGCGCTCGTACATGATGGGCTATTTCACCATGATGATGGCGATCTGCTCGGTCTTCACGCGCCTCTCGGATGACCCCGCGATGCCCGGGAAGCTCCGGGCGCTCTGGGCTGATCTCAAGGCGCATGACGAGACGATGTACCGGCACGCGCGCTGGGGCCTCTTGGGAATCGGCACCAACCTGCCCACGAAGTTCGGCGCCCGCGTCACGGTGGGGCTCTACCGCCTGGCGAGCAAGATCTTCAAATTCAACTAAGCGCGCGCCCGGCATGCAGCTGGGCGCGCATCCGTGTCATTCCGTCGTGCCGAGGTCGCGCGCGGCGGGGACGCCGTGAAGCGCGGTCGCCGTGGTGACGCCCGCTACGAGCGCCTGCTCGAGCGCGCGCGTCGCCGCGAGCCCCACGACATCGAGAGGTAGCTCGCATGTGAGCGCGCCAGATGCGAGGACGTAGATGGTGTCGCCGTCGTTGGTGGTATGTGTGGGGCGGATCACGTGGGCGTAGGCGTCGGCGGCCATCTGGGCGACCTTCGTGGCCTGCGCCTTGGTGAGGCGCGCGTTGGTGATGATGCACGCGATGGTGGTGTTCGTGCGATCGAGCGGCATGCGGGACAGGTCGCCGGCGGCGAGCAGCGCGTCCTCCATGTCGGTGATCATCTGGCTGTCGGGCGCCGTTCGCATGCCGGCGATGGCGCGGCCGGTCGCGGGATCGATGACGTTGCCGCAGGCGTTGACGACGGCGACGGCCCCCATCTTGAGCTCGCCGAGGGCGAGCGCGCGGGCGCCGAGGCCGCCCTTCATCGCGCAGGCGGGGCCGTTGAGCTTGCCCACGGTCGCGCCGCATCCCGCGCCGACGGACCCTTCAGCGAGCGTCGTGCGCGCGTTGGCGTGAAGCGCGGCGCGCGTGGCCTCAATGCCCGCTGCGACGTCCGGCCGGGTGGAGGCGTCACCGAACGCGAGATCGAAGATGCAGCTTGAGCAGACGATAGGGACGCGCACGGGGCCCACGGGCAAGCCGATGCCGCGCGCCTCGAGCTCCCGCGCCACGCCCGATGCCGCCTCGAGCCCGAAGGCCGAGCCGCCCGCGAGGGTGACGGCGTGGACCACGTCGACGGTGTTCTCAGGGCGGAGCAGGTCGGTCTCGCGCGATGCCGGGGCGCCGCCCCGCACGTCGACCCCGCCGGTCGCTCCCTCGGGCGCGACGATGACCGTGCAGCCCGTGCCAGCTTCCGCGTCGGTCCAATGCCCGATGTGAAAGCCCTCGATCGATGTGATGGGGATGGGGGTGATAGGAGTACTGCTCATCATGCTCCTCAGGAGGTGAGGGCGCGCAGGGCGCGCACGACGCGGGCGATCGGCAGCCCGACCACGTTGTAGAAGTCGCCGGCGATGTGGTGGACGAGCATGCGCCCGCCCGCTCCCTGGATGCCGTAGGCCCCCGCCTTGTCAAGCGGCTCGCCCGTGGCGACGTACTTCTCGATCTCCGCGTCCTCAAGCGGGTAGAACGCGACGTCGGTGGTCTCGACGAACGAACTCGCCGCGCCCGCGTCACCGACGCGGGCGATGCACACGCCGGTCATGACCTGATGCGTCCTGCCTGAGAGCGCGCGGAGCATGCGGCGGGCATCCGCCTCGTCGGTCGGCTTGCCGAGGATGGCGCCATCGAGCACGACGATGGTGTCGGCGGCGAGCACGATCTCGCCCGCATCTCCCGCGCGCTGGGCCACGGCGCGGGCCTTGGAGGTGGCGAGCCGCTCAACGAGCGCCGCGGGGGGCTCGCCCGCCCGCGGCGCCTCATCGATCTCGGCCGGGATCACCCGGGGGGCGAAGCCCGCCTCGCGCATGAGCTCGATGCGCCGTGGCGAGCGTGAGGCCAGGATCATAGCTGGATGCCCTCTTTGACCTTGGTGACCGCCGCCTCGCCGGCGATGTCGCGGAGGATGGCGAGGGCGAAGGGGAGCGCCTGGCCCATGCCGGAGGCGGTGATGATGTTGCCGTCGACGATGACCGTCTTGCCGCCCGCGTAGGTGCCGGCCGGAAGGCTCGACTCGAAGCTCGGGAAGCACGTGGCGCGCCGCCCGACGAGCAGCCCCAGTTCACCGAGGATGGAGGGGGCGGCGCAGATGGCCGCGACGTGCTTCTCGGTGGCGAACTCGCGCACCAGGTCGCACACGCGCTCGTCCTCGCGCAGGTTGGTGGTCCCGGGCAGGCCGCCCGGCAGGACGAGGTAGTCATACTCGGAGAAGTCGACCTCGTCGAGGGTGTAATCGCATTCGATGCCGATCTGCTGCGAGCTCACGGCTCCGCGCGTCGACATGATCGAGACGAGCGAGACGCGCACCCCGCCCCTTCTCAGCACGTCGACGACGGTCAGGCACTCAATGGTCTCAAAGCCATCGGCAACGAGTACGGCAACAGCAGACATGGCTCATCCTTTCGATCGGGTCCACGCGCAGGGACGTGCACGCGCGCATGGGGCTTATACCCTCCATCTCGGCACGCAGACGAGACGCGCGCGCCTC
>CAZLGF010000016.1:0-15957 GCA_964558955.1 uncultured Coriobacteriaceae bacterium | reverse complement strand
CAAGCCCTGATCACGCGGTGCGCGTGAGGTGGACGACCGTCTCGCAATGGTAGGTTTGGGGGAAGAGGTCGACGGGCGTGATGCTCACGGGCTCGAAGACCCCTGTCGCGCGGAAGCGCGCGAGGTCGCGCGCGAGAGTCGCCGGATCGCAGGAGACGTAGGCCACGTCGCGGGCGGGCGTGTGCGAGATGAGCTCGACGGCCTCGGCCGCGAGCCCCGCGCGCGGCGGGTCGACTACGAGCACGTCGGCGTCGATGTCGGGGAACTCGCGCACGGCGTCGCCGCCGATCACGTCGACGTTGTCGAGCCCCGCCTGATCAAGATTGCGACGCAGGTCACGCACGGCGGGGCCGGAGGACTCGACGGCGGCCACGACGTCGCAGCGGCGCGCGAGCGGCAGCGTGAACGTCCCCGCCCCGCAGTAGAGATCGCAGGCCGCCTCACCCGCGCGCGGATTGAGCGCCTCGAGAACGAGCTCGATCAGGATCTCGGCGGCGGCGGTGTTGACTTGGAAGAACGACGGCGCTGAGAGGTACATGTCCTCGTCGCCGACGCGCTCATGCCAGCGCCCGCGCCCGCCGAGGACCTCGATCGCGCTCACGCGGCGGGCCTTCTGCGCGCCCTTGCGCATGACGCGGATGACGCCCGCGCGATCCGAGACGGCATCGGCGAGCACGCGCGCCACCTGCGCCCGCGGGAAGCCGCTCGTGGGCGTCCAGAGCGCGACCTCGATGGAGCGCGTGCGCCGGCTTGCGCGGATCCCCACGCGCTCGAGGCCGAGGTCGCGGGAATTGCCGAGGTAGGAGAGGGCGCCGGCGACGGATTTGATGAGCTTGGGGAACGATCGATCGAACAGCGGACAGCGGTCCACGGTGACGACCTGCTCGGGGTTGCGTCCGTGGAACCCGAGGCGGAAGCGTCCGTTGGTGACGCTGGGAGCGAGCTCGACCTTGTTGCGGTAGCCCCATGCGTCCTTCGCGGCGCGGATGGGTCGCGTGAGCGACGCGACCTCCTCAGGGGAGAAGCCGCCGATGCGCGTCAGGGAGCTCGCGAGGTTCTCCTCCTTGGCGGCGCGCTGGGCGACGAGGGAGAGCGAGCCCCACGGGCATCCGCCGCAGACGCCGAGGTAGGGGCAGGGCGCCTCCGCGCGCAGATCGGACGCCTCGAGCACCTCTGTGGCGACGGCGCGCGCGAACGTCTTCTCGTCCGCCGTGATCTCAGCCTCGACCGTGTCGCCCGTGACGGCGCCGGCGACGAAGACCGTCTTGCCCTCAGGCGTGTGCGCAAGCCCGTCGGGGCCGTAGGTCATGCGTTCGATGGTGAGCTTCATGGGGATCCTTCATGGTCGCGGGCGGGCATCGGATCGCCGATCGCGCCGCGTGGCGCCGCCTGCGCGCTCACACGGTCTGCGCGCTCCGTCTGCGCGCCCTCGGCTTCGAGAGACTCGACGATGGTAGCACGAAGCGGGATCTCGGATGCTGGTAGCTTGCGTGCGACGGGCTTCGCCGACTCGCCGCGCCCGCTTCGCCGCGTGCGGACGGATGCCCGGTTCGTGGTGTCCCGCCGGGGCGTTTTGACCCCTGTCGAGCCGGGGCGGTATCATCGTCGCGTGCGGCGCGCAGGGGCGCCGCGATGAGAGGTGTGATCAGATGGCAAGCGGTGTGCACGTCACGAGTGAGATCGGCAAGCTGGAGCGCGTGTGCCTCCACCGGCCCGGCGACGAGCTGCTGAACCTCCCGCCCGCCTTCCTCGACCAGCTGCTCTTCGATGACGTTCCCTTCCTCGAGGTCGCGCAGGCCGAGCACGACGCCTTCGCCGACACGCTGCGTGCCGAGGGCGTCGAGGTGGTCTATCTCGAGGACCTCATGGCCGAGGTCTTCGACGCCGTGCCCGCGGCGCGCTCCGCGTTTCTCGAGCAGTACCTCGACGAGGCCGGCATCAAGGGGACGCTGCTCACAGACGCCCTGCGCGCGTTCTTCGAGGGCATCGAGGACAACCGCGCCTTCGTGCTCAAGACCATGGCCGGCGTCACGAAGGACGAGATCGAGGTCGCGCACGTGAGCCCTCAGACGCTCGACGCCCTCGTGAGCACCGAGACCGAGAGCCATCTGGTCGTGAACCCCATGCCCAACCTCTACTTCACGCGCGATCCCTTCGCGGTGGTGGGGGAGGGGGTAAACCTCAACCGGATGTACTCGGCGACGCGCGATCGCGAGACCATCTACGGCGCGTTCATCTTCACCTACCACCCCCGCTACCGGGACACGCCGTGCTATTACCGTCGCGACTCCTCGTTTCACACCGAGGGCGGCGACGTGCTCGTGCTCGGCGAGCGCGTCATCGCGGTGGGCATCTCCCAGCGCACGCAGGCCGCCGCGATCGACGTCATGGCGCAGAACATCTTCTGGAACTCCGACTCCCAGATCGAGCGGATCCTCGCGTTCAACATCCCGGTGTCGCGCGCGTTCATGCATCTCGACACGGTGTTCACCCAGATCGACGTCGACAGGTTCACGATCCATCCCGCGATCCTCACGACGCTCCAGGTCTTCGAGCTCACCCGTGGGCGCGCTCACGGCGAGGTTGTGATCCGCGAGATCGTGGACACGCTCGAGCACATCCTCGAGGGCGCACTCGGCATCGATCAGGTGACGCTCATCCCCTGTGGCGGGGGCGATCCCATCGCCGCCGCGCGCGAGCAGTGGAGCGACGGCTCCAACACGCTCGCCGTGGCTCCGGGCCGCCTCTGCGTCTACCAGCGCAACGTCGTCACCAACGAGGCGCTTGCGCGCGCGGGGATGGACCTGCTCGTGATCCCGTCGGCCGAACTCTCACGCGGTCGCGGGGGTCCGCGCTGCATGAGCATGCCGCTTGCCCGTGCGGACCTGTGAGGGGCGCGCGAACCTCCCGCCGGCGCGCGCCGTCCGCGCATGTAAACGATCGGGTTTCGCACCTCGACGACACGCCGTCCGCGCGCGCTGCGGCATACTGATACGATCAGCGATGATCGGCGACGGCGCCCCGGGCATGCCGGGCGCGCCCGACGAAAGGAGTCACATGGGCGTCAACCTCGCGGGCCGCAGCTTCCTGAAGCTGCTCGACTTCACGACCGAGGAGATCGAGTACCTGCTCGCGCTCTCCCGCACCTTCAAGGATCTGAAGCGCACGGGCACGCCCCATCGCCATCTCGCGGGCAAGAACGTGGCGCTGCTCTTTCAGAAGACCTCGACCCGCACGCGCTGCGCGTTCGAGGTGGGCGCGATGGATCTCGGCATAGGCGTGACCTATCTTGACCCCTCGGGCTCGCAGATGGGGAAGAAGGAGTCGATCGCCGACACCGCGCGCGTGCTCGGGCGCATGTTCGACGGCATCGAGTTCCGCGGCTTCGCCCACGAGGACGTCGAAGAGCTCGCCGCCCAGGCGGGCGTGCCCGTGTGGAACGGCCTCACAGACCAGTGGCACCCCACCCAGGCGCTCGCCGACATACTCACCATGCGGGAGCACTTCAGCAACGACATCGCGGGCAAGACCGTCGTCTTTATGGGCGACGCCAAGAACAACGTGGCCCGTTCGCTCATGGTCGTCTGCGCCAAGCTCGGGATCAACTTCGTGGCCTGCGGTCCCGCCGCATGCATGCCCGCGTCGGACGTGGTCGACGCCTGCACCCCCATCGCGGCCGAGAACGGCTGCTCCATCACGCTCACGCAGGATCCCGAGGAGGCCTGCCGCGGCGCGCACGTGATCTACACCGACGTCTGGGTCTCGATGGGTGAGCCCGACGAGGTCTGGGTCGAGCGCATCGAGCAGCTTGAGCCCTATCGCGTGACCGAGCACCTCATGGATCTCGCGGACCCGTCCGGCATCTTCATGCACTGCCTGCCGGCGTTCCACGACACCAAGACCGAGATCGGCGCGCGCATCGCCGAGCGCTTCGGCATCACGGAGATGGAGGTCACGGACGCGGTCTTCGAGTCCCCGCGCTCCAAGGTGTTCGACGAGGCCGAGAACCGCATGCACACCATCAAGGCCGTCATGTACGCGACCCTGGCCTAGCGCCGTGTCCACATCCCTCGCATCCGAGCCCGCCGCTCGTTTCCACGAGCGTTCCGTCGTGATCTTCGACTTCGATGGGACGCTCTCGGACACCACCCGCTGCGTGACCGCGACCCTTGAACGGGTGCTCTCCGCCAACGGCTTCACGCGTGATGAGATGGGCGACCTGCGGCGCTTCGTGGGCCCGCCACTCGTTGACGCCTTTCAGGAGATCTACGGGATGGACCGCGCCGAGGCGGAGCGCTACACCGCTCAGTACCGCGCGGCGTTCGACGACATGACCCCCGCGGACTACCCCGTCTTCGAAGGGTTGCCCGCCCTGCTCGATGACCTGGTCGCCGCGGGGAGGCGGCTTGCAATTGCGACCTCGCGTCTTGAGGAGCGCGCCCTCTCCATGATCGACGAGCTCGGGCTCACGCAGGTTCCGGTCGTGCGCGGCATGAACGTGCCCGCCGGCCGCGCCACCAAGGTGGACGCCATCCGCGACGTGCTGATCGTGTGCGGAACGGGCCCCGAGGACGCCGTCATGGTGGGTGACACGCACTTCGACGTCGAGGGCGCCCACGCCCTGGGGCTCCCGTGCATCGGGGTCACCTACGGCGCGACATCGACCGCGGCCGAGCTGCGCGCCGCTGGGGCGGACGCCGTCTGCGCGACCGTGGACGCCCTACGCGCGCTGCTGCTCGGCGACGCTCATCCAACGCGGTCGCGCCCCGTCGCCTGAGGGGCTATCATGGCAAGCGACAGCTCGCTCACCGGGCGCGGTCCCGGTGCAACCAAGGAGGTCTCGCATGCTCAGGCATCTTGAGGAACGGGTGGACGCGTACGTCGAGGAGGCGTGGCCGAGCGTCATCGCTGACATCAAGGCGCTGGTCGCGCACCCTTCGGTGGCCGATGCGTCGAAGGCGGAGCCGGGCGCGCCCTTCGGGCCCGACGCACGCGGCGCTCTCGATTGCGCGCTGTCCATCGCGCGGCGCCTCGGGTACCAGACGGGCGACGACGAGGGCTACCTGGGCTGGGCGGACATCCCGGGCGAGCGGGATGACCAGGTCGCGACGATCGCGCATATCGACGTGGTGCCGGCGGGGCCGGGCTGGACGGGCGACCCCTTCAGCGTGCGCGAGCGCGACGGCTGGCTCATCGGCCGCGGCGTGATGGACGACAAGGGCCCGGCGGTCCTATCGCTCTACGCGGGCGCGTTCTTCCTGCGCGAGGGCATCACCCCGCGCTACACGTTCCGCGCCCTGCTCGGCAGCGACGAGGAGGTGGGGATGAGCGATGTCGACCACTACCTCGAGCGCAACGAGGAACCCGCCTTCCTCTTCACCCCCGATGCCAGCTTCCCGGTGTGCAACGCCGAGAAGGGGCTCTTCGGCGCCACCTTCGTGAGCGCCCCCATCGCGGACGGCCGCATCGTGTCGTGGAGCGGGTCGGAGGCCACGAACGCCATTCCGGGCGAGTCGGTGTGCGAGCTCGCGGTCGACGCCTCGGTGCTGCCCGCGCCCGCCGCGCATGCGGATCGCATCGCGATCGAGGCCGTCGCGCCCGGTCGCGCGCGCATCACGGCGCACGGCATCGGCGGGCACGCCTCGATGCCCGCGGGGACCATCAACGCCGTCGGCCTGGTGGTGGAGTACCTGCGCACGCTGAGCGGCCTCCTGAGCGCCGATGAGGAGCGATTCCTCGAGCTCATGGCGATCATCCACGCCGACACCGCGGGCGAGGCCCTAGGCATCGCGAGCGCCGACGAGGCGTTCGGGCCGCTGACCTCGAACGCCGGCATGGTCGCCGTGCGCGACGGGCGCATCATCCAGACGATCGACTGCCGCTATCCGGCGAGCACGACGAACGATGAGCTCACGGAGACCCTGACCGCGCTCGCCGCGCGCTTCGGCGCCACGCTCGAGGTGGGGACGTGCGCCGTGCCCTTCTCGGTGAGCGCCGACCATCCGGCCGTGCAGACCCTGATCGACGTGTACCGCGAGGTGACGGGTGACGACGCTCAGCCCTTCTCGATGGGCGGCGGCACCTATGCCCGCCATTTCAAGCGGGCGGTCTCGTTTGGGCCTGAGGACCCCACATGGGAGACGCCGGCGTGGATCGGACCGGTTCACGGCCCCGATGAGGGCGTGAACGAGGCGATGCTGCGCCGTGCGCTCAAGATCTACACCATCGCGCTCGTGCGCCTCATGGAGCTCGACCTGTAGCGCGCGGAGGTCCGCCCGCGCATCGGCGCGGCGGGTCGCATCTCCTTCCAGCCATTCTTATCGCATGGACGCGGCGCCCCTCGGGGCGCCGCGCTGCGTTCTCAGGCGTCTGGTCGAAACCCGCGTGCACTCCGCCCGTGCCCGCGCGCTCGATCTCGCAGCGGGCTGCCGGCGCGTTACTTTGTAAGCACGCCGTAAGAGCGGCGCCATTGCCCCGTAATGCTTCGTCAGAGCTCCGTAATAAGCGCCCCGCGCCCCCGGTGACGCGGGACGCGGGCGATAGAGTGTGGTCTCGAAACTGCGGCTGCGCCCGCGCGCCGCCGCGTGAACGGTGCGAACCGGTGCGTTCGCGAAAGGAGAACCATGTTCGACTACGCTTGCTCTCGCCGTCAGCTCTTCGCTCTCGCCGGTGGCGTCGCCGCCGTTGCCGGCCTCGGTCTCGCCGGGTGCGGCGCTCAGGAGGCGACGTCCGGCTCGTCATCATCCACGCTTTCCGGGAGCGTGACCTATGAGGGCGCCTCGTCCTTCCAGGCCCTCGTCGAAGCCGCGGCCTCCCAGTTCATGGACGAGAATCCCAACGTTTCCATCACCGGCTCCGGCAACGGTTCGGGCACCGGCCTCACCGCCGTGGCGGACGGCACCGTCTCCATCGGCAACTCCGACGTGTTCGCCGAGACCAGGCTCGAGGCCGCGCAGTGCGAGACCCTCGTCGACTACGAGGTCGCCGTCGTGGGCATGGGCCCGGTGGTCTCCCTCAACGTGACGGTCGACGATCTCACCATCGAGCAGCTCCGCGCCATCTTCTCGGGCGAGATCACGAACTGGAGCGAGGTTGGCGGCGAGGACGCCGAGATCAACGTCTTCAACCGCGTCGCCGGCTCGGGCACCCGCGCGACCTTCGAGGCCGCGGTCTTCGATGGCGAGACCACCGACTTCGCCGGCATGGGCGAGCTCGACAAGTCGGGTGACGTCCAGACCCAGATCGGCGGAACCGATAACGCGATTTCCTACCTCGACTTCTCGCACTTCGATGAGACGCAGTTCAAGGCCATCAAGGTTAACGGCGTCGAGCCCACAAGCGAGAACGTCATCGACAACTCCTTCCCCATCTGGGCGACCGAGCACATGTACTGCCAGGAGGACGCGGACGAGGCGACCGTTGCCTTCCTCGAGTACATGCTCTCCGACGCGGTCCAGGACTCCCTCGTCGAGGAGGAGGGCTTCATCCCCGTCTCCCAGATGACCGTCACCAAGGACGCTGAGGGCAACGTGACCGAGAAGTAGCAGTAGCGGGAAATCGTTTCGGCACGTCCCTGCGTAGAGTTGTGTGAAAGGTGCGCTATGGCGAAGCCCATGCCAAAACGCAGCCTTGAGAAGGTGGGTCTGAGCGTCACGGGCGCCTGCGTCGCGCTCGTGACGCTCGTGGTCGTGACGCTGATCGTCATGGTCGCCCAGCGCGGCACCGCCGCCTTCATCAAGGATGGCGTCGATGTAGTTGAGTTCTTCACGGGTACCACATGGAACCTCGCGATCACGAACGAGGAGACGGGGCTTCCCTACACGGGCGCGCTCCCGCTCATCGTGACGTCGTTCGCCGTCACGATCCTCTCGACGTGTTTCGCCCTGCCCGTCGCGATCGGCGCGGCGATCTTCGTCGTGGAGATCCAGCCGGCGTTCGGCAAGCGGTTCTTCCAGCCGCTCATCGAGCTTCTGGTGGGCATTCCCTCGGTCGTGTTCGGCCTCATCGGCTTCCACGTGATCGTGTCGGCCATCCGCGTGATCTTCGATGTCGAGGTCGGCCTCGGCATCCTGCCCGGCGCCATCGTGCTCGCGCTCATGATCCTGCCCACGATCACGACGCTCTCCATCGACGCGCTGCGCGCCGTGCCCGACAGCTACCGTGAGGGATCGCTCGCGCTCGGCTACACCCGGTGGCAGACCATCTGGCACGTGGTGCTCAAGAGCGCCATCCCCTCGCTCATGACCGCCGTCATCCTTGGCATGACGCGCGCCTTCGGTGAGACGCTCGCCGTCCGCATGGTCATCGGCAGCGTGGCGCAGATGCCGGACGGCCTGCTCACGAGCGCCTCCACGCTCACCACGACGCTCACCACCTCGCTCGCCATGTACGCGACGGGATCGGTTCAAAGCGATGTCCTGTGGTCGCTCGGCCTTGTGCTCATGGGCATGTCGCTCGTCTTCATCCTCATCATCCACCTCATCGGCGCGAAGGGAGCGCGGGCTCATGGCTAGCGATGCTCAGGGTTCCGTCACGCGCGCATCCGCTCAGGCGTCACGCGACGCGGCGGCCGACGCGCGCATCAGGCGCTCGATGCGCTCCGATCGGATCGCGACGGGCGTGCTCACGGCGATCGCCGCCGCGGTCATGCTCATCGTGCTCTCCCTGGTCGTCTACATCCTCGCCCAGGGGGCGCAGACCCTCATCCAGCCGGGGTTCCTCACGGAGGCGTCGCGCTCCAATGGCACCGAGGGCGGTATCGCCTACCAGCTGTTCGACTCGTTCTATCTGCTTGTCCTCACGCTCATCATCTCGGTGCCCATCAGCTTGGGAGGCGCGGTCTTCCTCGTGGAGTACGCGCCCGACGGGCCCGTCACCAAGATCGCCTCGACTGCGATCGAGACCCTCTCGTCGCTGCCGTCGATCGTGGTGGGCATGTTCGGCTTCCTCATGTTTTCAGTGAACTTCGGCTGGGGGTACTCGCTCATCTCGGGCGCGATCGCGCTCACGATGTTCAACATCCCCATCCTCACCCGCGTGATCCAGCAGGCGCTGGAGGACGTGCCCGCCTCGCAGCGCGACGCATGCCTCGCCATGGGGCTCACGCGCTGGGAGACGACGCTTCACGTGCTCATTCCGGCGGCCATGCCCGCCATCGTCACGGGCGTGGTGCTCTCGGCCGGGCGCATCTTCGGCGAGGCCGCGGCGCTGCTCTTCACCTCGGGCATGTCGTCACCGGCGCGCCTCAACTTCTTCACGCTCGACTTCTCGAGCGCCACGTGTGCGTGGAACATCTTCCGGCCGGGGGAGTCGCTCGCCGTGCACATCTATAAGATCTACGGCGAGGGCAGCCCCGAGGCGCAGAGCATCGTCTGGGGCGCGGCCGCGCTGCTCGTGATCTGCGTGCTCCTGTTCAACGTCGCGTCGCGCATCGCCGGCGCGGCCCTCGCGAGGAGGATGACCGCCGAATGACGACGAATGATTCCGCACGGTTCCTCGAGAGGGTTGACGAGCGCGCCCCGCGCATCACGGGCGTGGCCGTCTCAGACGAGGTGATGCTCGAGACGCGTGACGTCAACGTGCACTATGGCGACCATCACGCCCTGCACGACACCTCGCTCGCGTTTCACAAGGGCGAGATCACGGCCCTCATCGGCCCCTCGGGTTGCGGCAAGTCGACGTTTTTGCGATGCCTCAACCTCATGAACCGTGAGATCAAGGGCTGCCGCGTGGAGGGCGAGATCATCTACCGCGGTCGCAACGTCAACACCCGCACCGAGAACCTCTACGAGCTGCGCACCTCGATCGGCATGGTGTTTCAGCAGCCGAACCCCTTCCATAAGTCGATCCGCGAGAACATCACCTTCGCGCCCAAGCGCCACGGTCTGCGCGACAAGGCCGAGCTCGAGCGCGTGGTGGAGGAGAGCCTGCGCGCCGCGGCCCTGTGGGACGAGGTCAAGGACAAGCTCGATCAGAGCGCCTTCGCGCTCTCAGGCGGTCAGCAGCAGCGCCTGTGCATCGCGCGGACGCTCGCCATGCGCCCGGACGTGATTCTCTTCGACGAGCCGTGCTCGGCGCTCGATCCCATCTCGACGCTCGCGATCGAGGATCTCATGAACTCGATCGTCGAGAATCGCGCCATCGTCATCGTGACGCATAACATGGAGCAGGCCGCGCGCGTGTCCAACCGCACGGCCTTCTTCTACATGGGCGACATGGTGGAGTACGGTGAGACCGACCAGATCTTCCAACGGCCCCAGGACAAGCGCTTGAACGACTATCTGACCGGCATGTTCTCGTAGCGCAGGTAGTAGCACCTGCCCGCGCGCTCTGCCGGCATCACCCCTCGAGGCGCTCGGACGCCTCGAGCCATGCGGTCTCGAGCTCGTCGATGCTCGCGCGCGCCTCGGTGATGAGCGCTTGCTGCCGTTCGAGGGCTTGGTAGTCGGTCGGGTCGACGGCCGTCATACCCGCCTCGAGCTCGGCGAGACGCGCCTGCTGCGTCTCCAGACGGCGCTCGAGTGAGGCGGCCTCGCGACGCAGGCGCTGCCGCTCAGCGTTGCTCAGGCGCGCCGACTTGTCGGACGTGGCGGAGGCGTGCTCCTCCTCGGGATGGGTGCCGCCCGCCGCGGCGCCTGGCGCCGTCGCATCCTGGGCGCGTCCCTGTGCCGCGACGAGGCGCAGGTACTCGTCGACGCCGCCCGGCACATGCCGAAGCGTCCCGTCGATGAGGGCGTACTGCTGGTCGGTCACGCGCTCCATGAGGTAGCGGTCGTGCGTCACAAGGATGAGGGTCCCGGGCCAGCCATCGAGCAGGTCCTCGACGATCGCGAGCATGTCGGTGTCCAGGTCGTTGCCGGGCTCGTCGAGGATGAGAACGTTTGGCTCCTGCAAGAGCGTGAGCAGCAGCTGCAGACGCCGGCGCTGTCCGCCGGAGAGGTCGCCGATGCGGCTCCAGAGCTGTTGCGTGGTGAAGCCAAGGCGCTCGAGCAGCTTCTCGGGGCTCGTCTCCTTCCCGTCGATCACATAGACACGCTTGTAGCGGCTGAGCACCTCGCGGATGGTGTCGCCCATGAGGGGCGCGAGCTCGTCGAGTTGCTGCGAGAGCACGCCGAAGCGTACGGTCTGGCCGATCTTCACGCGTCCGGAGCGGGGTTTGAGCGCGCCCTGGATCACCTTAAGCAGCGTTGACTTGCCCGCCCCGTTCTCACCGAGGAGCCCATAGCGATCGCCTGCGCCGATGAGCCAGGTGACGTCATGGAGGACGGGCGAGGAGTTATCGTCCGCCGCGTCTTCGGAGCGCTGAGGGGTATCGGCGTCCGGGTACCCTGCCGTCACGTCGAGCACGTCGATGACCTGCTTGCCGAGACGGGCGACAGCAAGGCGTCTGAGCTCGAGCTCGTCACGCATGGGCGGCACGTCGGCGATGAGCGCGCGGGCCGCCTCGACGCGGAACTTCGGCTTGGTGCTGCGCGCCTGCGCCCCGCGCGAGAGCCATGCGAGCTCCTTGCGCGCCATGTTGCGCCGTCGTTCCTCGGCGGCTTGGGCGAGGCGATCGCGCTCGACGCGCTGCAGGATGTAGGCGGAGTAGCCCCCCTCGAACGGGTCGACCGCGCCGTCGTGCACCTCCCACATCGAGGTGCAGACCTCGTCGAGGAACCAGCGGTCGTGCGTGACGAGTAGAAGCGCCCCGTCTCCCTTCTGCCAGCGGCTCTTGAGGTGCGTCGCGAGCCAGTTGATGGTGCGCATGTCGAGATGGTTGGTGGGCTCGTCGAGCATGAGGACATCGTAGGTGCCGATGAGCAACCGCGCGAGATCGACGCGCCGTCGCTGCCCGCCCGAGAGCGCGCCGACGGCGCCCTCCCAGGGAACGTCGGCGATGAGGCCCTCGAGGACCGCGCGGACGCGGGGCGATGAGGCCCATTCGTACGCGGGGGCGTCTCCCACGACGGCGCGGTGCACGGTCATGTCGTCATCGAGCGCGTCGTGCTGGCCGAGCAGGCCGATGCTCAGGTCGCGGCGGTGCGTGACCCTCCCGGCGTCGGGCTCGAGCGCGCCCGCGAGGAGCGCGAGCAGGGTTGACTTGCCGTCGCCGTTGCGTCCGACGATGCCGATGCGGTCGCCCTCGTTCACGCCGAGCGTGACCGCGCGGAACACCCGCTTGGTGGGGACGTCGAACGACAATGAATCGCATCCCAGAAGAATCGCCATGACCACCCTCTCGATCGCACGGCGCCCTGCATGCGGCGGTGCGCCTCAAACATGGTACACTAGCAGCCGTTTGCGCATGCCGCTCGGCGGCTGCGCGCACCCGGGACGAGAGGGAGAGCGATGATCAAGGCGGCTTTCTTCGATGTCGACGGAACGCTCTTGAGCTTCAAGACGCATCGGATGCCCGCTTCCACCGTGGAGGCCCTGAGGCGCCTGCGCGAGCGCGGGATCATCACGGTCGTCTCCTCGGGGCGCCCGTCCTACCAGCTGCCGCCCGAGCTGGCCACGGGCTTCGATGCCTACGTCTCGCTGAACGGACAGCTGTGCTATGACGCGCGCGGCGTGTACCGGAGCCTCCCCATCGACCCCGCCGACGTAGCGACCGTCGTGGACGGGGTGCGCGCGGGGCACTACGACGTGCTCGTGCTCCAGCGCGAGCGGGCGTTCGCGAGCGCGCTCGCGCCGCGCGTGGTCGAGACCGCCCGAACGGCTGGTCTCACCTATGAGGCCGATGACATCGCCCGCGCCTTGGACGAGCCGGTCTATCAGTTCTGCCTCTTCGTCGCCGAAGGGGAGGAGCAGCGGTTCTTGGAGACGACCCACTCGGTTAAGACGACGCGCTGGTCGCCGCTCTTCTGCGACGTGGTGCCGCGTGAGGGCGGCAAGTCGTTCGGGGTGGAGGCGACGCTCGAGCGCTTCGGCATCGCGCCCGATGAGGCGATCGCCTTTGGCGACGGTGAGAACGATCTGTCGATGTTCGACGCGGTGGGCACCGCGGTGGCGATGGGGAGCGCTTGGGACATCGTGCGCGCGCACGCGACGTATGTGACGAGCGACGTCGATGACGACGGCATCTACCGCGCCTGCGCGCACTTCGGGCTGCTGTGATCGCGCGACGTTTCGAATTCATGCGCATCTCGATGCGCACTGGGCAGATGCCGGCGTTTCGGGTAGAGTAAGCTACAGCTAACTGTCTACGATCGGTCCGCGCTGCGGTATGGAGGGAGCGCCATGGCGACGCTGCATGAATCGGGCGAGGATTACCTCGAGGCCATCTTGATGCTCCAGAAGCAGCAGGGAGTCGTCCGCTCGGTGGACATCGCGACGCATCTGGGCGTGACCAAGGCGAGCGTCTCGAAGGCCATGGCGATCCTCGAGTCGCGGGGGTACGTCGAGATGGGCAAGCGTGACGTGCGTCTCACCGCGTCGGGGCTCGAGGTGGCCGAGCACATGCTCGAGCGCCATGTCTTCTTCCGTGACCTGCTTATTCGCGCGGGCGTCGATCCCAGCACCGCGGCGGTGGAGGGCTGCCATATGGAGCACTGCCTCTCCAACGACTCATTCCTCAAGCTCAAGGGGCTGCTCGCCGAGGTGTGACGGCGCGCGCCGCCATGCGCGCCCATGATGGCTCTCTGCCCGCGTCCACGGTGGCCCGTGCACTTGCGGGGAGCGTCCACCCCGCCGCGATCAATGACGAGCGCCGTCTAGCGCTTTCGCAGGTTGGGGATGATGCGCTTCACGACCCACACGATCGCGATGACGATGATGAGCGCGATGATGACGTACTTCACGACGTCCGAGACCCATTCGGCCTGCTCGCTTACGGTCATCCACGCGCTGCCCGCGGCAGCGCCCAGCGAGCAAAGCACCGTGTTCCACACCGCGGAGCCCACGAACGTGAAGACGGTGAACCTGACGGGGTTCATGCGCGCGGTGCCCGCGGGGATGGAGATGAGGCTGCGCACCACGGGGATGCAGCGGCAGATGAGGACTGTGATCTGTCCCTTGCGATCGAACCAGTCGACTGCGCTCGAGATGTCCGAGCCCTTGAAGCCGAGCAGACGCATGGGCTTCGTGTCGAAGAAGCGCATGAGGCGCTCGCGTGAGAGCACCCAGCCGATGCCGTAGAGGATGTAGGCGCCGAGCACCGATCCGGCAGTCGCCGAGATGATGACGAGCGGGAGGACCATGTCGGTCGAGGTGGTGAAGAAGCCGGAGAGCGGCAGGATCAGCTCGCTCGGGATGGGCGGGAACACGTTCTCGATGAAGATGAGCGCGCCGACGGCGAGATAGCCGAACTGGTCAATGAAGTTGAAGAACAGGTCTTCCATCGGTCTCCTTCCGGGCGGCCCGATGCCGCCATCGCCTGAACGAGTGTAGCGGAGGTCCGCTGTGCAGGATCGCTCCGCGCTCCAGGCGGCACGACATTCCACGCAACGCGCAGAAGGGCGCGCGGCGTGCGCTCTGATAGAGATGAGCTGTGAGATAGAGACGAGCCGTGAGCCCCTAGGTTCGGGTGTGCGCGACCAGGCGCCGGGGGAGCGCCGTCCAAGGCGTGCGCATGAGGGCATTGAGCGGTCGTCCGAGCGCGGGGATCGTTGAGATCGCGATGGCCGCCGCGCTCACGACGAGGATGATCACCGTGCCCGCGAGCGGGTTGAGCAGAAGGGGCAGGTGATAGAAGTCGGTATGGAAGCTGAGCACGGCGCGGATGAGGCGGTGGTACACGTAGATGGGAAGGGTCCGCGCGCCGAGAGCGGTGATGCGGGCACGCCGCTCGGGGACGAGTTTGAGCGCGGCGTAGGAGAGGATCGCCGCGATGGCCGTCGCCGTGATGCGGTCGAGGATCTCACGCACCCCTCCTCGGTAGGGATTGTCGCCATAGACGAGGTAGAAGAACGGACGATATGCGTCGGGATCGATGACGCGCGCGATCACGATGACGGCGGCCAGGGCGACGACCACCCAGCCCCCGCGCCAGCGCCGCGCGCGCAGCACGGTCTTGAGCGGGCAGTAGTACCCCAGGACGAACCAGGGCAGGAACGAGAGCGTCCGGCTGATCGCGAGGAAGCCGCTGGACAGGTCGACGAACCCCCATCCGATCGAGACAAGCGCGCTCACCGAGAGCGCGACGGGCCAGCGGGTGCGGGCGAGGAGCGGGGTCAGCGCATACCACCAGCCCATGCTGACCAGATACCAGGGGGCCGATGAAAAGCGCAGCGTCTCGAGCGTCGACAGCCTCGACCCCTTGATGAGGATGAGGGCGACCTGGTAGATCAGGGCGAGGAGGAAGAAGGAGATGACCTTGTCGACCTTGAGCTTGCCGTCGCGACAGGCGCCCTTGGCGAGGAGGCCTGACATGAAGATGAACAGCGGCATGTGGAAGAGATAGATGACGTCGAAGACGATGCTGAACCCGGGATTCTCATCATGAATCGGGAGCATGATGTGAGCGACCACCACGAGGATGATCAGCAGTCCCTTGACGTTGTCAAAAAACGCGACGCGTCCCGTCGATTCAGCGTCCATGGTGCCCCCACCGTCGCAGCCGCTTATTCCCCCGCGCTCATCATAGCAGGGGCCTGGCAAGTACGTGAGGCTATGACGTGAAACGCCCCGCTTCCTGTCGCGCGGCATCGCACGGCGCGGTGCGAGGAAGCGGGGCGCTGCCGTCCCACCGATGAGAGAGGGCTACTCCTTGACGTTCATGCAGCGCATGGCGTTCAGGATCGCGATGATCGCCACGCCCACGTCGCCAAAGACGGCGAGCCACATGTTGGCGACGCCCACGGCGGCGAGCACGAGGATGAGGATCTTCACGCCGAGCGCGAAGATGATGTTCTGCCAGACGATCTGCATGGTCTTGCGGGCGACATGAATGGCGCGCGCGATGTTGGAGGGCTTGTCGTCCATGAGGACGATGTCGGCCGCCTCGATCGCGGCGTCCGAGCCCATGGCCCCCATGGC
>CAZLGF010000015.1:21733-23599 GCA_964558955.1 uncultured Coriobacteriaceae bacterium | reverse complement strand
TACCAGGAGCGCTTCCGCTACATCTCGGTCGACGAGTACCAGGACACCAACCACGTGCAGTACGAGATCGCGAACCTGCTCGCCGCGCGCTACCGCAACCTCATGGTGGTGGGTGACGACGACCAGTCGATCTACTCCTGGCGCGGCGCCGACATCTCGAACATCCTCGACTTCGAGCAGGACTTCCCCGACGCCACGGTGGTCAAGCTCGAGCAGAACTACCGCTCGACGGGCCACATCCTCTCGGCCGCCAACGCGGTGGTGCGGCGCAACGCGCAGCGCAAGGACAAGCGCCTGTTCACCGCCGCGGGCGATGGCGAGAAGATCCAGGCGTACCAGGCGTCGGATGAGCGCGACGAGGGACGCTGGATCGCCGCCGAGATCGAGAAGCTCCATGCGGCGGGCATGAGCTACGAGGACGTCGCCGTGTTCTACCGCACGAACGCGCAGTCGCGCATCCTCGAGGACATGTTCCTGCGCGCGGGCGTGCCCTATCGCATCGTCGGCGGCACGCGCTTCTTCGACCGCGCGGAGATCCGCGACGTCATGGCCTACCTCAAGATGATCGTGAACCCGGCGGACGAGCTGAGCGTCAAGCGCGTTATCAACACGCCGCGCCGCGGCATCGGATCGACCTCCGTCGCCAAGCTCGAAGAGCTTGCGCGCGAGAACCGCTGCTCGTTCTTCCAAGCCTGCGAGCTCGCCTGCGCCGAGACGGGGCGCTTCACGGCCAAGGTGCGCCGCGCGCTCGGCGACTTCGTGAGCATCGTGCGCGCGGGGCGTCGCATGGACGGCGAGCTTCAGCACGTGGTTGAGGCGATCGTCGACGCGACGGGGCTCGTGCCGGCGCTGCGCGCGGAGGGCACCATCGAGGCCGAGGGACGGATCGAGAACATCCAGGAGTTTTTGGGCGTGGCGGCCGAGTTCGAGGAGACGCACGACGACATCGAGGGCGTGCTCGAGAGCCTCGAGGAGCTGCGCGCCGCCGGGGTGGCCGATGTGCCCGCGGGGGCGCCGGCGGATGCGATGAGCGCCGCGGCGCCCGGGGAGATCGAGCGCGTCTACGGGCCGCTTGCCTGCCCGGCCCTGCCGGCCCTGCTCGAATGGCTCGCGCTCCGCAGCGACCTCGACGCGCTCTCGGGCGAGACGCACGCCATCACCATGATGACGGTGCACGCGGCGAAGGGCCTGGAGTTCCCGGCGGTCTTCGTGGCGGGCCTTGAGGAGGGGATCTTCCCGCACGTCGCGGGCTTCTCGGACGATCCCGCCAAGCTCGAGGAGGAGCGCCGCCTCGCCTACGTGGCCATCACGCGCGCCCGCCGGCGCCTCTTCCTCACCTACGCCGCCACGCGGCGCACCTTCGGCACCACGCAGGCCAACCCGCGCAGCCGCTTCGTGGGGGAGATCCCCGCCGCGGACATCGAGTTCTCGGGCGTGGGATCGGCCGGGTTCGAGGGCACGGGCTGGGAGAAGCGCGGCGACCGGCGCGGCACCTACGGATCGGGCGTGGGCTCCGACATGTACGGCGGCCGCGTCTTCGGGTCGCGCACGCGCTCGACGGGCGGCGGCGTGTCGCGGCACACGGGGATCAGCCCCGATGCCGGACGCGTCGGGACCGCCGCGGGGAGCGGCGCGGCGGGTCGTCGCCCCCAGTCAGAGCGCGGCGGGCGCGCGGTTGAGCAGCGCCGACCCGACGCGGCCAAGGCGGCCGAGGTCTTCGCCGTGGGCGACACGGTGAGTCACAAGACCTTCGGGATCGGGTCGGTCGTCTCGGTCGCGGGCGACATGATCGAGGTCACGTTTGAGAAGAGCGGGCAGACCAAGAAGCTCATGAAGGGGTTCGCGCCGATCGTGAAGGTGTAAGCG
>CAZLGF010000015.1:13100-21633 GCA_964558955.1 uncultured Coriobacteriaceae bacterium | reverse complement strand
GCGACCGAGGTGATCGCGCGCTCGAGGGCGTGGACGCCGGCGACGCAGTCGCCGAGCCGCGCGTGCTCGCGCGGGGCGTGGGTGACGCCGGAGTCGTTGCGCACGAAGAGCATGCCGGCAGGCACCCCCGCCCGTTCGAGGACGCCGGCATCATGGCCGGCCGCGGAGTTCAGCACGGGCACGCCGCCGCCCTCGAGCTCGCCGGCGGCGGCGTCGACCAGGTGGGTGCGAAGCCGCTCGGAGAAGATCGTCGCGTCGGCGTAGGCCTCGCAGGCGAGCGTCGCCTGCACGTGCGGGGCCGCGTCGCGCTCGCGCACGGGCGCGGCGAAGGTGCGCTCGAGATACGCCTCGACCGCGCCGATCGTCCCCTTGATCGCGTCGGCCGAGGCCGCGCGGCAGTCGATCCAGCAGCGCACGTGCGCGGCGATCACGTTCATCCCGTTCGGCTCCACCTCGACGCGCCCCACGGCCGCCCGCGCTCCATGCGCCCGCGCCTCCTCGAGCAGGGCGCACTCGATGCGCGCGAAGGCCTCGAGCGCGTCGGCGCGCGCGTCGAGCTGCGTGGCGCCCGTGTGGTTCGCCGCGCCGGTGATGTCGAGACGCCAGCGACCGTGGGGCCAGATGCCGCCGGCCACGGCGACGGGCGCGCCGACCGAGCGCAGGGTCGCGCCCTGCTCGATGTGGAGCTCGAGGAAGGCTCCGACGGTCTCGATCATCTCGGGGTCGGCCGCGAGCTGCGCGGGTGCGGCCGCCGCCTGGCAGGCCGCGTCGACCTCGATCGCCGAGAAGTCACCGAGCGCCCGCGAGTTGGAGGCGTGGGAGCGCACCGCGTCGACGCGATGGGAGAACCCCGCCATCACGCTGCGCATCGTGGCCCCGTGCGCATCCTTGAGCGCGAGCGCGCGGCGCGCCTCGAGCGCGCCGGTGAGCACGCGCGATCCCGTGCTCGCCACCGAGAAGCGCGTCCCCTCCCGGTCGTGGAGGTTCACGATGGCGATGGGGCAGGGCGGTTCCCAGCCCCGCGCGCGTAGATCGCCGAGGGCGACGAGGGCCGAGATGACGCCGAGCACCCCATCGAAGGGCCCACCCGTCGGCACCGAGTCGAGGTGCGACCCGATGACGAGCGCGGGCTCCTTCCTGCGGCGCGTGCCTTCCGTCCAGGCCCACTGGTTGCCCGCGTGGTCGACGCTCACCTCCAGGTTCATGCGGCGCGCCCGCGCCGCGAACCACGTGCGCAGCCACGCGTCCTCATCGGTCCACGCGAAACGGTCATAGCGGCGCCCGCCGGCGGGATTGCGCGTTCCGCCGATGGCGTCGATCTCCCAGAAGAGGACCGAGAGCGCCCGGGCGAGACGTCGGTCGGAGGCATCGAGCGCGTCGAGTTTCTCGCCCGCCCAGAACGCGGGCGCGCGCTCGCCCCCGTCGCGCTCCGTGTCGATGAGGCGCAGTAGCTCGTTAATGCGATCGCCCTCGCCGGGAGCGCCGTCAGCGTCGCCGAAGGCGAGCTGGATGAGCCCCTCGACGGACAGCTGGGCTCGGGGCGACGTGCGATGCGCCATGACGACCTCCTGGATGCGGCGGCGGGCACTGGTCGTGTGCCCTCGCGGCCGACTCTACGGCGCACATGTGTCGAAACGGTCACGCGGCGCGCGGCGGCCCCGGTTGTTCGCCGTTTGGAAACGCTCCCGAAACGCGCGCTTTACCGAAAAACGAGTCGGCGCCGCGCCCGGCCTATGCCACAATGCTGCGTGGCATATGAGCCCGCCCATGGGGCGCGCGACCTGAGAAAGGGGATCGGCATGGCTGACGGCACGGAGCTGTTTATCGGTCTCGACGTGGGCGGGACATCGGTCAAGATGGGATTGTTCGGGGCAGACGGTGAGCTGCGCGGCAAGGGGAGCGTTCCCACGCCGCCGCTCATCGATGCGGCCGGTTACGCGGCCGTGACCGACGGCATCTCCGCGCTGCTCGCCGAGGCGGGCGCGGACGTCGCGGCCGTGCGCGGCATCGGGCTCGCCATCCCGTGCCCCGTTCCCGCCGACGGCGTCATTCGCCTCCAGGCCAACATCCAGATCGACGCCCCCGGCTTGAAGGCTGCCCTCGAGCAGCGGTGCCCGGATGCGGTCGTGCGCTTCGAGAACGACGCCAACGCGGCCGCCATGGGCGAGCTCTGGGCCGGGAGCGCCCACGGCGCGCGAAGCTTCGTCTTCGTGACCATCGGAACGGGCGTCGGCGGCGGCGTCGTGATCGACGGCCGCGTGGTGGCGGGCGTCGTCGGGGCGGGCGGCGAGATCGGGCACATGGCCATGAATCCCGATGAGGAGCGCGTGTGCGGCTGCGGCGGCACGGGCCATCTCGAGCAGTACGCGTCGGCCACGGGCATCGTGGCGAGCTATCGCGCGGAGTGCGACGCGCGCGGCGTCGAGCCCGTCGAGCTCGCCGGCCCGAGCGACTCGCGCGCGGTGTTCGCGGCGGCCGCGGCGGGCGACGAGGCCGCATGGGCCGCGATCGACACCATGTGCGACTACCTCGGCCGCGCGCTCGCGATCATCGCCAACGTGGTCGATCCCGAGCTCTTCGTCCTCGGCGGCGGCACCTCGAACTCCTCCGACCTCTTCCTTGATCGCTTGGTGGCGCGCTATCGCCGCTACGCGCTGGCCGTGTCGAGCGAGACGCCCATCGAGATCGCGACGCTCGGCAACGATGCCGGCATCTACGGCGCCGCCTACGTGGCCCTGCAGGACGCGCGGTAGGCGGCGCGCTCGCGTGGCGTGCTAGGATTGACGCGTGAGACCCATGCGGGCGACCGGTCTTGGCCGGCGCCCGCGCGACTTCAGGAGGATTCATGAGCAACGTTCTCGTCTTCGGGCACCAGAACCCCGACAACGACGCCATCATGTCAGCCGTCGTGCTCGCGCAGCTGCTTAACCAGATCGGCTACCAGGGCGATACCTACGAGGCGCGCCGCCTGGGCCCGCTTCCCGCCGAGTCCGAGAAGCTCCTCGCCGACACCGGCACGCCCAAGCCGCGCATGCTCAACGCCATCAAGGAGCGCACCAATCCGCAGCGGGTGATCCTCACCGACCACAACGAGCTCGGCCAGTCGGTTGAGGGGCTCGAGAACGCGCAGATCATCGGCGTCGTCGACCACCATCGCTTCGGCGGCTTCACCACGGCGGCGCCCCTACACGTCGTCGCCATGCCCTGGGGCTCGAGCTGCTCGATCGTCACCTGGCTCTTCAGCGTCTTCGCTCAGAAGCCCACCGATGAGCAGGCGCGCCTGCTCCTGTCGGCCATGATGACCGACACGCTCATGCTCAAGTCCCCCACCACCACCGAGGTCGATCGCGGCTACGCGGCCGAGCTCGGGGCGCAGCTGGGCGTCGACCCCGTGCAGTTCGGCATGGAGGTCTTCCTCACCCGTCCGTCCGGGTCCTTCACGGCCGAGGAGATGGTCGGCAACGACATCAAGCTCTTCGAGGTGGGCGGCACGAAGCTCCTCATCGGGCAGTACGAGACGGTGGACAAGTCGCGCGCGCTCGGCATGATCCCCGAGATCCGGGAGGCCATGCGCGCCTATCAGGCCAAGAAGGGCGCCGACGGCATCGTGCTGTGCCTCACCGACATCATGGAGGAGGGCTCGCAGGTGCTGCTCGAGGGCGAGACCGCGGCGGCGCAGAAGGGGCTCGGCATCGACGACGTGCCGGAGGGCGTGTGGATGCCCGGTGTGCTCTCGCGCAAGAAGCAGGTCGCGGCGCCCATCATGGCGGTGAAGTAGGCACGCGCGAATCACCCTGGGATCCGTGGATTCCCCTTGGAGGGGATGGGGCGGTCGCAGGGGATGACACAAGGTGGGTACGATGCGGCGGGGCGCCATCGGGCGTCCCGCTGTTTGCAAGAGGGGCCCGCTCGCGGGCCATGAGGCGGCCCGAGATCGGGCCTCACGGTAAGGAGCAATGAAACGGTCATGACCAAGCGCCACACGCACGTCCCGACGCCCGCGACCTCCCAGGTGGTCGAGCGCCAGGCGCTTGCGACCGACCGGGGCGCGCTCCGCGACCCCGTCGTTCCCGAGCTTCGCCATCGCCTGGAGCGCAGGAGCGCGCTCGAGCGCGTCACCTCCAACGGCACCATCGCAGCGGGTGTCATGATTCTCGCGGCCGTCGCGGCCGTCATCTGCGCCAACACGTCTGCCTACGACGCCATCAGCGCGTGGATCGAGCAGCCCGTCTCCCTCGCGATCGGCGGCTGGGAGTTCTCGCTCACGTTCGAGCTCTTCGTGAACGACTTCCTCATGGCGATCTTCTTCTTGCTCGTCGGCATCGAGCTCAAGTGCGAGATGACCGTCGGCGAGCTGCGCCGGCCGCGTCAGGCGCTGCTGCCTGTGCTCGCCGCGGTGGGCGGCGTGGTGATGCCGGCGTGCATCTACGTGCTCGTCAACCGCAATGGGGCCGTCTACGGCTGGGCGATCCCCATGGCGACCGACATCGCCTTCGCGCTCGGCGTGCTGTCGCTGCTCGGCAGCCGCGTGCCGCCCGCGCTCAAGGTGTTCTTCTCGACGCTCGCCGTCGCCGACGACCTGCTCGCCATCGTGGCCATCGCCCTGTTCTACGGCCACGCGCCGAGCTTGCCGTGGCTCGCGGCGGCCGCGGTGGTCACCGGACTCCTGGCGCTCCTCAATGCTCTCCGTCATTACGGGCTCGCGCCCTATCTCGCGCTCGGGCTCGTGCTGTGGTTCTGCCTCTACCAGTCGGGGGTGCACGCCACGCTTGCCGGTGTGATCCTCGCCTTCACCGTGCCCGCGCGCTCGGACATCGAGGCGGGGCGCCTCACGGGGTGGCTCGCCGCGCGCCTGCCCGAGCTCGACGACCGCTTCGACGCCGCGGCCCCCATCTTGGGGCAGCATGACTTCACCCATGCGGTCGCGGGCGTCGAGCGGGTGACGCGCCGCGTGACCCCGCCGCTGCAGCGCCTGGAGCGCGCGATCTCGACGCCGGTCAACTTCATCATCCTGCCGATCTTCGCGTTCGTGAACGCGCAGGTGCGCCTCGTCGGGGTCGACCTCGGCAGCCTCGCGCTCGACCCGGTGGCGATCGGCACGTACCTCGGGATGCTCCTGGGCAAGCCGGTGGGCATCGCGGGCATGACGCTCTTGCTCGTCAAGCTTCGCGTGGCCGCGCTTCCCACGGGCGTGGAGCCGCGTCACATCGTGGGCGTGGGGATCCTCGGCGGCGTCGGCTTCACCATGTCGATTCTCATCGCCGGCCTCGCCTTCACCGAGATTCCCGCCGAGCTGCTCGCGGCCAAGACCGCGATCCTCGCCGGATCGGTCTCGGCGGCGGTGATCGGGCTGGCGTTCATGGGCGTCGCGTGCCGCCGTCCACCGCGTGCGGATGAGCAGAGGGCGCGCGACGCGTCCCGCGCCGCTGATGCATCGTGACGAGCGCGGTGTGATACCGTCCTCGTCAGTGCGATAGCGAACCAACGAGAAGATAGGAGCGTGCCATGGTCAGATGGGGAATCCTCGGCGCGGGAAACATCGCGCGCCGGTTCGCGTCAAGCCTCGAGAAGATCGCCGATGCCGAGCTCGTGGCCATCAGCTGCCGTTCGACGGAGCGCGCCCGCGCCTTCGCGCGCGACCACGGCGTCGACGCGGCGCGCGCCTACGCCGACGACGCCGATGGCGCGTCCGCGCACGAGGCGCTGATCGCCGACGATGCGGTCGATGCCGTGTACCTGGCGCTGCCGCATGACATGCACCGCGAATGGGCCGTGCGGGCCCTGCAGGGTGGGAAGGCCGTCCTCTGCGAGAAGCCGGCGGCCCTCAGCGAGGCCGAGATGAGCGAGATCGCCCGCGTCGCGCGCGCCGAGGGGAAGCTGTTCGTCGAGGCGATGAAGGCGCGCTTCCAGCCGGCGTACCGCGCGGTGCGCGCGGCGGTCGAGGCGGGGGAGATCGGGGAGATCACGTCGGTGGAGGCGACGCTGTGCAACGACATGCGTCGCATGCTTGAGGAGCGTCACACCTATCACACGCAGCCCGGCGTGGGCGGCGTGCTGCTCGACTGCGGGACGTACTGCGCGAGCTGGCTCACCGACTTCGCGCCTGGCGACGCGACGCTCATACGGATGGAGGGCATCGAGCGCGACGGCATCGACTTCTACGTCGACGCGCGCCTTGCGTGCGGCGGGGTGCGCCTGCGCCTCGAGTGCGCCTTCGATCGCGCCAAACCCCGTCAGGCGACGATCACGGGCACGCGCGGACGGATCGTTGTCGACGAGCTGCATCGCACGCAGCACGCGACCATCGAGGTCGACGGCGCCTCGTCGCGCGTGATCGACCTGCCCTACGAGGGGGATGATTTCACTGACGAGATCACGCATGTGAACGCGCTGATCGAGGCCGGCGCGACCGAGAGCGACGTCATGCCGCTCAAGGACTCGCTGCGCGACGCGCGCCTCATTGACCTCATCAAGCAGGGGTTCGCGCTCGAGGTGAGCTCGGCGCCGGATTACTCCACCGTTCCGTAAACGGCGCCCCATCCGTGGGCCGCGAGCGCTGAGTTGAGCTGGTCGCAGAGGCGCTGGCGGTCGTAGGTCCCCGGGGGCAGGAGGCTCACGATCTCGATGAGATCGCGCTCGAGATCGAGGAGCTCAGCCTGGACGACGGCGTCGAGTCGGTCGACGCGCGCGCGGCCGGCGAAGAGGCTGTCGACGAAGCGCTGCAGCTCGCCGAAGCTCTCTGATTGAAACGCGCCCATCTCCATAGCGCCCCTCCTCTCACGCGGCCCTCATTGTCCCCGCTCGTCGCGCGCGGCGCAACCCGCGGGCTCCGGCGGCGTGGGAACCCTGTTAAATATGGCGGCCCCGCGTCGTACCTGGGGTCACGCGACTATACTTACCTCGATCTGAGCAGCGAGGCCGCATCGTCCGTCGTCGTGCGCGTGCGCTCGCAAGCCGCATGGGCCGCATCCGCTGATCCGGAGCCCCGAGTGCGGCTGATGACCCTGCTTGAGGAGGAGCCCATGGAGACGATGTACCAGAAGATGGGGACGGACGAGCTCGACGCCGCCCTCGCCGCCCTGCGGGCGGAGGTCGAGGAGGTCAAGGCGCGCGGCCTCAAGCTCGACATGGCTCGCGGCAAGCCCAGCCCCGAGCAGGTCGACATCTCGCGCCCCATGCTCGACATCCTCACGAGCTCATCTGACCTCACGGACGAGGGCGTCGACTGCTCCAACTACGGCTGCTTCGACGGCATTCCGTCCGCGCGCCGTCTGGCCGGGGAGTTTCTCGGGGTGCCTCCTGAGCAGACCATCGTCCTCGGGTCCTCGAGCCTCAACATCATGCAGTCCATCCTCATCCACTACTGGGAGAAGGGCGTCCCTGGCTACACCCCGTGGAGCAAGCTCGAGCGCGTGCGCTTCCTCTGCCCGTCTCCTGGCTACGACCGTCATTTCGGCCTCACGGAGGACCTGGGCATCGAGAACATCCCCGTCCGCATGACCGACGAGGGCCCCGACATGCAGGAGGTCGAGTATCTCTGCGCGACGGACGACTCCATCAAGGGCATGTTCTGCGTGCCCAAGTACTCCAACCCCACCGGCATCACCTACTCCGACGAGACGGTCCGCCGCCTCGCCGTCATGAAGGCCGCGCCCGACTTCCGCATCGTGTGGGACAACGCGTACGCGGTGCACGACCTGTTTGATGAGGGCGATCAACTGCTAAACATCCATGACGTCGCGCGTTCGGTGGGTAACGAGGATCGCATCCTCGCCGTGGCGTCGACCTCCAAGATCACCTTCCCGGGTGCTGGCGTCGCGTTTTTCGGATCCTCGCCGGCGAACGTCGAGGAGGTCGCGAACACCCTCAAGGTCGGCCTCATCTCCGCCAACAAGCTCAACCAGCTCATGCACGTGCGCTTCCTGCCCGACATGGACGCCGTGCGGGCCCACATGCGCGCGCACGCGGCGTTCCTCCGTCCGCGATTCGAGACGGTGGAGCGCAAGCTCACCGAGGGCCTGTCCGGCACCGGCTGCGCCCGGTGGACGCATCCGCGCGGAGGATACTTCGTGTCGTTCGACGGGCCGCAGGGCTCGGCCAAGCGCGTGGGCGCGCTCTGCGCCGAGATGGGCGTCGTGCTCACGCCGGCGGGTGCCACCTGGCCATATGGCGATGACCCGTACGACACGAACATCCGCATCGCGCCCACGTACCCGAGCGTTGAGGAGCTGGAGCAGGCGCTCGACGTGCTCGTCCTCGCGGTGAAGCTCGCGTCCGCCGAGCTCGCGCGCGCGGAGCGCTAAGCGGCGCATACGGGCGTCGCGCGGGGGCGTTGCCAGGCGTCGCGCGTGCGCAAGATCTGGGGATCAGGGCGCGCGCCTGACGCGGTGTCGTTTGATCGGTACAATAATTCGGATCATTCCACCTGACGCGGCGCACGCCGCGTCAGCGATGCAAGGAGCGCACCGTCTCATGTCAGACGAGTTCTTCGATGACGAGCAAGACCTGATGGAAGCCGCCTTGGCCGGGGAGG
>CAZLGF010000015.1:1329-13000 GCA_964558955.1 uncultured Coriobacteriaceae bacterium | reverse complement strand
GACGAGTTCTTCGATGACGAGCAAGACCTGATGGAAGCCGCCTTGGCCGGGGAGGGAGAGCTCGCCGATCCCGCTGCGTCCGATGACGCGGCCGTCGCCGATTCCGCGCCGGCTGCCACGGAGGGGCTCGAGGCCGATTCCGCTGAGGACGCGCAGGCGCCCGCGAGCGCGCCTGACGCGACGCCGTCGAGCGCGGGGGACGGGGATCTCTCCGTCGCGGACGCGAAGGGCGCGGAGGCCGAAGCCACGGCGCCCGAGCTCGACGCCGCGGACGCCGGCTCCGCGAGCGCGCGGCGCACGCCCCCGCCGTTTTGGATGGTCCTGCTCATCACGGCGATCGCGCTGCTGCTCGGCGTGGTGATCGGGTATCTCGCGGGCTCCGCGGCGACGATCGCCTCCCTTGAGGCGACTCAGGAGGAGAGCGTGTCGACCGACACCTCCGACTCCCTGCCGGAGGGGCACCCCGATCTCGAGATCGATGAGGACGGCACGGCGACCGTGGTGGAGGATGACGACACCGAGGAGGACGCCGCGTCGGATGCCGAATCCGAGGACGATGCCGAGTCGGATGCCGAAGATGATGCTGAGGACGACACCGAATAGGGGAAAGTAGGGGGACTCATGGCCTTTAGCGCTCAGCAGACCCGCCGGGCGGGCGCGATCCTGCTCGTCGTCGTCTTGGTCCTAGTCGTGGCCGTCGGCGCGCTGGTCATCAGCGGCTTCGGCTCGTCTTCGGGGACGAGCTCCGCGTCGTCAGACCAAGGGTCCTCGTCGTCCACGACGACCGACGCCATGGAGACGGTCGACGAGCAGTACGGCAGCGCCGTGGAGACGCTGCTCGCGCAGTACGAGGCCGATCCGTCCAACCCGTCCACGTTGCTCAGCCTCGCGAACGGGTACTTCGATTGGGGTGTCGCCGCGCTCAGCCACGCGTCCGACGACGATGACGTCGCCCACGCCGAGGAGCTGCTCGAGGAGGCCGTCGCCCGCTACGATGAGTACCTCGCGGACCATCCCGATGCCAAGTCGGCCATCGTCGATCGCGCGATCTGCGTGTACTACGGCGGAGACACGGATGCCGCGATCGAGGCCCTCGAGGAGCTCGTGAACGACCTCGACGCGACGTTCGCGCCGGCATGGGCGAACCTCGGCAGGTTCTATGAGGCGGCCGGGCGCACGGACGACGCGCGCGAAGCCTATGAGATGGCCCTTGAGACCGCGGGCGAGGATGACGCCTACGGCGTGAGCGACTACGCCCAGGCGCGCCTCGACGCGCTGGAGTAGGCGTGTCCGCCGCTCCGAACCATGATGAATCGCTGCGAGAAGGAGCAGACATGGAACTGACGATCACCACCACTCCGACGCCCGAGCGCTATGGCATCGCCGTGACGGGCGAGGTCGACATCTCGAACGCCGCCAAGCTGCGTGACGCCATCGATCTGGCGCTCGAGCAGCCCACCGAGGCGGTCCAGCTCGACTTCACCGAGGTCGCCTACATCGATTCGACGGGCATCGGCGTGCTCGTGGGCGCCGCCCACCATGCGGAGGAGCACGGCAAGGGCTTCTCGGTCGTGGGCGCCCAGCCTGGTGTCATGCGCGTGGCGCAGCTGCTCGGGGTTGATCAGGAGATCTCGATTACCGCCGCGTAAGCTTCGATGCGTCGCGCGGCTCGCCTCGGGCTGCGCGACGTATACTGGTTGCTCTGAAGGAAAGCGCCCGCCCGGTGCGGGCTATGAGAAGGATGCGAGGGGGGTTCCCGCGTGCTAGGTATCTCAGGAAATGAGCTGGCCATCATCTTGATCTTCGGGTTTCTGCTCTTCGGGCCCGACAAGCTCCCGCAGATGGGCCGCACCCTGGGCCGTGCGCTGCGCCAGTTCCGTGAGACGCAGGAGAAGATGACGTCGGTGGTTCAGTCCGAGGTCATCGATCCCATGACGGCCGCCGTGAACGCGGCCGACCCCACATCGGCCGCCGCGCGCGCCGCGCGCGAGGACGAGGACGCTGAGGACGGGGACGCGCCTGAGTCCGAGGCTCCCGCGCGCAAGGAGACCTTTGCCGAGCGCCGCGCCCGCCTCGCCGCCGAGAA
This sequence comes from uncultured Coriobacteriaceae bacterium, assembly GCA_964558955.1. Taxonomy (GTDB): domain Bacteria; phylum Actinomycetota; class Coriobacteriia; order Coriobacteriales; family Coriobacteriaceae; genus Coprousia. The sequence continues at coordinate 10,914 of CAZLGF010000015.1, read as the reverse complement.
GGCCGCGCAGGAGGAGGCCGCTGCCACGGAGGAAGCCGCGTCGGACGAGCAGGACGCGCCGGCCGCCGCGAGCCAGGATGAGCCCGCTGCCGAGGCGCCCGCCGCGGAGGCTCCCGCCGAGGAGCAGCCCGCCGCGCCCACCACGGCCGATCTCTACGCCCGCCGCCCGCGCAAGCGCCATGCGGCGGTTAGTGCCGACGCGGAGGCTGCCGACGCCCCCGCTGCCGAGGCACCCGCCGAGGGCGCCCCTGCTGCGGAGCAGTCCGCTGAATCCGGATCCGCCGCCGTCTCCGAGGGTGCCCCTGCGGACGCTCCCGCCGCGGAAGGGGGTGAGCGCTGATGCCGATCGGACCCGCGCGCATGCCGCTCCTCGATCACCTCGGCGAGCTGCGCCGCCGCCTCACCATCGTCGTCTTCTCGGTCATCATCGCCACCGTGGTGATGTACTTCGCCACGCCCACCGTCATCGATGTGCTGACCGACCCCATCGCGCCCTACGTGGGGGAGTTCTACATCAGCTCCGCGCTCGGCGGCTTCGCGACGCGCTTCGGCATCGCGGTCAAGGTCGCCGTGGTCGTGTGCGTTCCCATGATCCTCTGGCAGATCCTTGCGTTCTTCCTCCCGGCGCTCAAGCCGCGTGAGCGCCGCTGGGTCGTGCCGACGGTCTTCATCGCCGTGGCCCTCTTCTTCATCGGTGCGATCTTCTGCTACCTGCTCATCGTGCCGCCGGCCTTCGAGTGGCTCACCTCCGAGACCAACGCGATCGCCACGGCTTGGGCCATGCTCGATGACTACATCAACACCGAGATCCTGCTCATGATCGGCTTCGGGATCGCCTTCGAGCTGCCGCTCATCGTGTTCTACCTCGCGGTGTTCCACATCGTGCCCTACGCCACGTTCCGCGGCGCCTGGCGCTACATCTACGTCGGCATGCTCGTGGTCTCAGCGAGCGTCACGCCCGATGCGAGCCCCGTGACCCTCATGTTCATGTACGCCGCGATGCTCTCGCTCTACGAGATCTCGCTCGCCGTGGTGCGCTTCGTCATCATCGCGCGCGAGGGCAAGCAGGGCCTCAAGGCCAAGAGCCGCATCGCGATCTTCGCGGACGATGACGAGGAGGAAGCGTAGGCTCCCATGCACGAGATCGGTCTCGTGACGGGAATCATGGAGAGCGTGCTCGCCGTGGCGCGCGACGCCCGGGCTGAGCGCGTCCTCGTCGTCAACCTGCGCATCGGCGACATGCGCGAGGTCGTGCCCGAGGCGCTCGACTTCGCCTGGGAGGTCTTTCGGGAGGATGACCCCCTTACGGCCGAGGCCGCGCTCTCGGTCGAGGAGGTCCACCCGCGCAGCCGTTGCACCGTGTGCGGAACCACCTTCGATCACGATCGCTTCCACCTGCGATGCCCCGCGTGCGGCAGCGCTGATACGGAGCTTGTGCGCGGACGCGAGTTCGAGATCATCTCGATCGAGGCCGACATTTCCGATGAGAGCGCCGCGCCTGCGCCCACATCCGCCATCGCGCCCGTGGGCGCGTGACCCGCGCCATCCGCCGCGTTGAAGGAGAGAGCCATGGCCGAGCGCACCATCAGCATGGAACGCCCTATCCTGGACCGCAACCAGGCGATCGCCGCCGAGCTGCGCGACCGCTTCCGCGCGCACGGGATCTACGTGGTAAACGTGCTGTCGAGCCCCGGATCGGGCAAGACCTCGACCATCCTGGCCACGAACGAGCGCCTGCGTGACCGGTTTCGCGCAGCGGTGATCGAGGGCGACATCGCCTCCGACGTCGACGCCCAGACCATGAAGGACGCGGGCATTCCCGCCGTGCAGATCAACACGGGCGGGCTCTGTCACCTCGAGGGCGCGATGATCGGCCAGGCGCTCGACGCGCTCGAGGCCGGGATCGGCCTCGACGAGATCGACGTCATCTTCATCGAGAACGTGGGCAACCTCGTGTGCCCCGTCGACTTCGATCTGGGTGAGAACCTGGCGGTCATGATCCTCTCGGTGCCCGAGGGCGATGACAAGCCGGTCAAGTACCCGGGCATCTTCCAACATGCCGGCGCGCTCCTGCTCAACAAGGTCGACGTGGCGCCGGCGTTCGACTTCGACCTGGATGTGTACCAGCGCGTGCTCGACGATCTCAACCCGCGCGCCCCGCGCTTCGAGGTCAGCGCCACCACGGGCACGGGCATGGACGCCTGGTGCGCCTGGCTCGCCGATCAGATCGAGGCCGCGCGCCTCTCATGACCCGCGGCCGCGTGCCACACGACCCCGTGGCCCGCGCGCAAAAATGACCCCGCGGCCGTCGCGGCGTACACATTTTATGGTGAGGTTTCATGAGCCTCGGGCATCTCGTGTATAGTGTCCGGCTGGAACAGAGACGAGTGCGGCGCGCCGCCGGGCGCGTGGCTGTGCTCAGCCGTGAACATCCCGAGGGACTCAAACGTGAAGCTCGTAATCGCAGAGAAGAACATCGCCGCGCAAAAGATCGCGCAATTGCTTTCCACCACCAAGCCCAAGAACGACAAGGTATACAACACGCAGGTGTACCGCTTTGACGTGGATGGCGAGGAATGGGTGTCGATGGGTCTCGCCGGCCACATCCTGGCCCCCGACTTCCCCGACGAGATCCTGTTCGATGAGAAGCAGGGCTGGTACAGCGTGACCGATGACGGGGAGGTCCTCCCGGCCGACGTGCCCGACGGCCTGGCGCGCCCGCCCTACGCGAGCAAGCGCAAGCCCTACCTGGCGAACGGCATCTCTCTCAAGGGTTGGAAGGTCGAGAGCCTCCCGTATCTCACCTGGGCCCCCATCGTGAAGGAGCCGGCTGAGCGGGAGATCATCCGCGTTCTCAAGAACCTCGCCAAGAAGGCCGATGAGGTGATCATCGCGACCGACTTCGACCGCGAGGGCGAACTCATCGGCTCGGATGCGCTCACCATGGTGCGCGAGGTCGCCCCCGACGTGCCGGCGTACCGCGCGCGCTACTCGGCACTCATCAAGGGCGAGGTCACCGCTGCGTTCAACAACCTCGTCGAGCTCGACCAGAACCTGGCCGACGCCGGCGAGAGCCGCCAGTACATCGACCTTATCTGGGGTGCGGTGCTCACGCGCTACCTCACACTCGCGCGCTTCGGCGGCTTCGGCAACGTCCGCTCGGCCGGCCGCGTGCAGACGCCCACCCTCGCGCTCGTGGTTGAGCGCGAGCGCGAGCGCATGGCCTTCGTGCCGGAGGACTACTGGCAGATCCGCGGCATGGCGTCCGCGCAGGGCGCCCCTGAGGACGAGGCCTTCAAGATCGCGCACGCCACAGCCCGCTTCACCGACCAGGCGGCGGCTGAGACGGCCTTCGCGCACGTCGACGGCGCCACAGCGGGCACGGTGACCGCGGTGGCCAAGCGCTCGCGCAAGCAGCAGCCGCCCGCGCCCTTCAACACGACCTCGCTCCAGGCGGCCGCCGCGGCCGAGGGCATCTCGCCGGCGCGCACCATGCGCATCGCCGAGAGCCTCTACATGAGCGGCCTCATCTCCTATCCGCGCGTGGACAACACGGTCTACCCGCGCACGCTCGACCTCGCGGGCATCGTGCGGGGTCTCGCCGAGACGAGCCCCTCGCTCAGGCCGGTGTGCCAGACGGTGCTCGACGGTCCCCTGCGTCCCACGCGCGGCAAGACCGAGACCACCGACCACCCGCCCATCCACCCCACCGGCCAGGGTGACCCCGCGTCGCTCGACGGCGGTCAGAAGAAGCTCTACTACCTCATCGCGCGTCGCTTCCTGGCCACGCTCATGGGGCCCGCGACCATCGAGAACACCAAACTCTCCATCGACGTGGCGGGCGAGCCCTTCACCGCGTCGGGCGACGTGCTGGTGAGCGCGGGTTTCCGCGACGCATACCCCTATGGCCTCAAGCGCGACGAGCAGCTGCCGGCGCTCGCCGAGGGCGACGTGGTCGATGTGCGCGGCATCGCGCTCGAGGCCAAGCAGACCGAGCCGCCCGCGCGCTACAGCCAGGGCCGCCTCGTGCAGGAGATGGAGAAGCGCGGACTCGGCACCAAGTCCACGCGCGCCTCGATCATCGAGCGCCTGTACCAGGTGCGCTACCTCAAGAACGACCCCATCGAGCCGAGCCAGCTGGGCATGGCGATCGTCGACGCGCTCCACGAGTTCGCGCCGCGCATCACCACGCCCGAGATGACGGCCGAGCTCGACGACGACATGACGCGCGTGGCTGAGGGCGCCGACACCCAGGCGCACGTGGTCGATCACTCGCGAGCCCTGCTCGCCGGCATGCTTGATGAACTCATCGAGCACAAGGACGACCTGGGTGACCGCATCGCGGACGCCGTGACGGCCGACGCGCGCGTGGGCGCCTGCCCCACGTGCGGCAAGGACCTCGTGATGAAGACGAGCGCCAAGCCCCGCGGCAGCTTCATCGGATGCATGGGTTGGCCCGACTGCGACGTCACCTACCCCGTTCCGAGCGGGGTGAAGGTGAGCCCGCTTGAGGGCGACGCCGCCGTGTGCCCCGCCTGCGGCGCGCCACGCATCAAGTGCCAGCCCTTCCGCCAGAAGGCGTACGAGGTGTGCGTGAACCCCACCTGCCCTACCAACTACGAGCCCGACCTCAAGGTGGGGGAGTGCGCGACCTGCGCGGAGGCCGGCCGTCACGGCGACCTCATCGCCCATAAGAGCGAGCGGAGCGGCAAGCGCTTCATCCGCTGCACCAACTACGATGAGTGCGGCGTGAGCTATCCGCTTCCGGCGCGTGGCAAGCTCGAGGCCACCGGCGAGGTGTGCGAGCACTGCGGCGCGCCCGTGGTGGTGGTCGAGACGGCGCGAGGCCCCTGGCGCATCTGCGTGAACATGGATTGCCCGGGCAAGGAGAAGAAGGCCGCGCGCGGCCGCGGCCGCACAGGCGCCACGGCGTCGCGTGCGACATCCTCGACCAAGAAGGGCGCGCGGAAGAGCGCGGGGACGAAGAAGGCGGCCCGCACGAAGCGCTCGTAGCGCGCGGGATCGCGACCCCTGGGGGTGCGTGCCCCCGTCATCGTCTACAATCTGAGGCGGCAGGGGGCGCTTCGCGCCGTCCCCACGTGATTCATAAGGAGAGGATCATGACGATGTTCTGTCACGCATGTGGCGCCCAGCTTGAGGAAGGCGCCCATTTCTGCTCCGCATGCGGCGCGCCCATCGAGTCCCCGCAGGAGGAAGTCGCACCCCAGCCGGTTGACGATACATCTGAGCCGGAGGAGGCCGCACCCGAGCCGGTTGACGATGCGTCTGAGCCGGAGGAGGCCGCGCCCCAACCGGTTGACGACGCGCCCGAACCCGTCGGGCCCGCCGCACCCGAGCCGGCTTCCGTCGACGATGTCGCGGACGCGCCCGATGGCACGTCGACGCCCGGCGCCGACGCAGCGTTTGATGACGCCCCGACGCCTGACGACGGCGCGCCCACCGCGTCCGCGCAGGCGCCCGTTCCGGCCTTCTTCGACGATCAGCCGAGTCCGCTCAAGCGGGCGTGGAGGGATTACCAGGCGTCGCCCCATAAGCTCATGATCCTCATCAAGCTCGCGCTTCTGCAGTTCGTGCCCGGCGTGGGCAGCCTTGTGCTCAGCGGCTACGCGTACACCTGGGCCAAGGAGCAGGCGCTCGGGCGGCACATGCCCATGCCGCAGAAGATCGTGCGTCCCGGCGTGCTCGACAACGGGCTGTACATCTACGGCGTGTCGCTGGTGGCGACGGTGATGGGCGTCGCGCTTTTGGTGGTCGTGTCGGGGATCCTCGAGGCGCTGCATCTCTCAGCGCTGCTCCCTCTGCTGCTCATCGTCTACGTGCTGTGCACGGGGCCGTTCTTCGCCATCATGTACATGCGCACGGCGATCTGCGGTCGCGTGCGCTCCGGCGCGAACGTCCGGCGCGTGTGGGAGATGTTCTCGGCGTCGGGCAAGACGGGCAGGGCGTTCAGCTCGTACTGGATTCCCGCGCTGCTGTCGGGCGTCGCGCTCGTGGCGATCGTGGTGATCGCTGTCGTTTCCATGAGCACCAGCGTGATGGGGAGCGCCTACGTCCTCATGCGCACCTTCTATAACCCGCTGCAGCTCATGCTCTCGATGCTGCTGTCATCCCTGCCGCTGCTCGTCGTCGCGTTCGCGCTGTGCTTCTTCGTGTCCACGGCGGCGACGATCGTCGCGGCGCGCGCGTTCGGCTACTGGATGCGCGACTTCCACCCCGAGACGTGGGGCGAGTATCTCGAGAACGCGAAGTATTACCAGGACCAGGCGGTGTAGCGTGCGAAGCGTGAGCACCGCGACACCGCCTTTGCCGGCGCGTCCCTTCATCACGCTCGAAGGGGTCGACGGCTGCGGCAAGTCCACGCAGGCGCGCCTGCTCGTCGCGGCGCTCGAGGCGTCGGGCTACGAGGTGCTCGCCCTGCGCGAGCCGGGCGGCACGGTGATCTCCGAGAAGATTCGCGCGCTTGTGCTCGACCCGGCTCACACCGAGATGGGCGACGCCTGCGAGCTGCTGCTCTACGAGGCGTCGCGCGCCCAGCTCGTGCACGAGCGCATCGCGCCCGCGCTCGCGGCGGGTCAGGTGGTGGTGTGCGATCGCTTTTACGACTCGACCACGTGCTACCAGTCGTTCGCCGCGGGGCTCGATCGGCGCGACGTGGAGCGCGCCAACGCGCTCGCGGTGGGCGCGTTTCACCCGCTCGTGACGCTCGTCTTCGATCTCGACCCCGCGCAGGCCGCCGCCCGCGCCGCCGCCCGCGACGCGGCGCCCGACCGCATGGAGGCGAAGGGCCTGGCGTACCAGGAACTCGTCGCCCGGGGCTTCCGCGCCATCGCGGCCGAGGATCCTGATCGCGTGCGCCTCATCGATGCGTCCGGCGCCGTGCCCGCGGTCTTCAAGCAGGTGGTCGCTGAGATGCGCGCTGTTGGCTTCGCGCTCACCGACGACGCCGTGGCCGCCGCCTGTGCCGGGCCGGTGTGACGCCTCGGCGCGCCCGCCTCGATAGGGAACGGAGGTCGCCCGTGGCTGGAACATCATCCGCAGGACAGGGCTCCCTGCTCGCCCAGCTCGACACGCAGCCGCGCGTGCGCGACTTCCTCGCGCGCGCGGTCTCGGCCGACCGCGCGAGCCACGCGTACCTCTTCGTCGGCGCGCCCGGGTCGGGCAAGCTCGATGCCGCTTGGGCGCTCGCGCAGGCCCTGTTGTGCGACGCGCACGGCTGCGGCTCCTGCGACACCTGCGTCCGCGTGGCACGCCGCACCCATCCCGACGTGCACTACCTTGCCCCCGAGAGCGTGACGGGCTATCTCATCGCCCAGACGCGCGACCTCATCGAGGACGTCGCGCTCGCCCCCATCCGCGCCCGCGCCAAGGTCTACATCATCGACCGCGCCGACGAGCTTCGCCCTGAGTCAGCCAACGCCCTGCTCAAGACCCTCGAGGAGCCGCCTCGAGGCGTCACCTTCATCCTGCTCGGCACCTCGGCAGAGACCATCCTTCCCACCATCGTGTCGCGCTGCCAGTGCGTGCCGTTTCGCATGGTCTCGCCGGTCGAGGCCGCGCGCTCCGTCGCTCGCGCCACCGGGCAGCCCCCGGCGCGCGCCCGCATGGCGGTCGCCGTGGCGGGAAGCCCCGCTCGCGCGACCGAGTTTCTCAAGAGCGCGACGCGCCAGGAGGCCCGGCGGATCATGCTGCGCGCGCTCGACTCCCTCCCGCACGCGGACGAGCTCGACATCCTGCAGGCCGCCAAGGAGCTCATCGTCGCCGTGCGCGCCCCGCTCGACGAGGTCAAGTCGATCCAGCAGGCCGTGCTCGACCAGAACGCCGACTACCTCTCGCGTGGAGCCCTGAGGCAGCTTGAGGACCGCCACAAGCGCGAGCTCTCGGCCCGGGAGCGATCGGGTATCATGGAGGTGCTGGCGAGCGCCCGCTCGCTGTTGCGCGACGTGCTCCTGCAGCTCGAGGGCGACGAGGCGACCCCGGTCAACGAGGACGCCGCCGCGATCATCGACCGCCTCGCGCGCGCGACGGGCCCGGGTGGCGCCCTCGCCGCGCTCGACGCCGTGACGGCTGCCGAGCGCGCCATCGCCCGCAACGTAACTCCCCAGCTGACCCTCGAGGTCATGCTCCTCCATATCAGGAAGGCGCTCCTATGCCGCTCGTCGTACCCGTCAAGTTCACCTACTCCTCGCGCGACCTCTGGTTTGACCCCCAGGGGATCGATATAGTCGAGGCCGACCACGCGATCTGCCGCACCGAGCGCGGGACCGAGATCGGACTGGTGACGGCTGACCCCTTCGAGGTGCCCGAGAGCGAGCTCGCGGCGCCGCTCAAGCCGGTCCTGCGCGTCGCGACCGATGACGATCTCGATCGCGCTGCCGGCCTGGCCGAGCGAGGCGAGGCCGCGATGGGTGACTTCCGCCGCCTCGTCGAGAAGAACAAGCTCGACATGAAGCCCGTGGGCGTCGAGTACCTCTTCGGGGGCGAGAAGGCCGTCTTCTACTTCGCGGCCGAGGAGCGCGTCGACTTTCGTCAGCTCGTGAAGGACCTGTCCTCGTGCTTCCACACGCGCGTCGACATGCGCCAGATCGGCGTGCGCGACGAGGCGCGCCTCGTCGGCGGCTACGCCCAGTGCGGGCAGGAGCTGTGCTGCGCGCGCTTCAAGGGGCAGTTCGAGCCGGTGTCGATCCGCATGGCCAAGGAGCAGGACCTGCCGCTCAACTCATCCAAGATCTCGGGCGTGTGCGGGCGTCTCATGTGCTGCCTGCGCTACGAGTTCGAGGCGTACAAGGACTTCAAGGGCCGCGCCCCCAAGAAGAAGGCGCTCATCGACACGCCGCTCGGCAAGGCCAAGATCCAGGAGTACGACACCCCGCGCGAGCAGCTCGTGCTGCGCCTGGAGAACGGCAAGGTCTTCCGCGTGAACCTGTCTGACATGACGTGCTCGGAGGCGAGCAAGAAGCGCTCCGCGGAGCAGGGCTGCGCCTGCCGGCCCGACTGCGTGACCCGCGACATCCTCGAGAAGATCGAGTCGGCCGACATCTCGCTCGCCCTCATGGAGCTCGATCGCGAGAACGGGGTCGACGTGGGCGACGGGCTCGATCAGGCCGATCGGCTCATCGAGAGCAGCCCGACGCCGCGCCGCAAGCACGCGCGCGAGGGCGGAGACGCGGGCTTCAAGGGCAACCGGGGCTCCAAGAAGGGGTCTCGCGGGGGCTCCGCGGGCGAGGCGGCCCCGACGAGCTCGTCGGGGCGTCGCCGCCGCAAGCGCGGGACCTCAACGACCGATGGCGCGCCCACGCCCGCCGCGGCTACGACGCGCTCGTCTGATCAGGCCGCGTCTGGCGTTTCTGAGGGCCAGGCGCCTGCGCGCCGCCGTCGGCATCACGTTGCTGCCGCAGGCGAGGATGCCGCTGCGTCGCACACGTCGTCTGCGCGTGCGTCCGAGGGCGCGCCCGCGACGGGGGAGGGCGGGTCCTCCCGCCGGTCCCGCCGGCGTCGCTCCGGGTCCTCGACGCGCAAGCCCGACGTGCCGTCCGTGGCCGAGCAGGTCTCGGAGAGCGAGGTGCG
>CAZLGF010000015.1:0-1229 GCA_964558955.1 uncultured Coriobacteriaceae bacterium | reverse complement strand
CGCGCAAGCCCGACGTGCCGTCCGTGGCCGAGCAGGTCTCGGAGAGCGAGGTGCGGGTCACCCGCCGTCGGCCCGGTGACGGGGGCGGCGCGGCCCGCCGCGATGGGGAGGCTGCCTCGTCGCGTTCCGAGGAGCGCCCGTCCTCCCGCGAGGAGGGCACGGCCGAGGGCGCGCCGCAGAAGCGTCGGCGCAGGCGCCGCTCCCGCAAGCCCCGCTCGAGCGGTGAGGCGGGGGCGCAGGGCTCCGCGCCGCGCGCGGACGGGGACGCGTAGCGCGCCTGAGTTGCTGACGGCTTTCGCGCAGCCGCGTCTTGGGCGCGTGGTCGCGCGCGCCGCCTCGGGCGCATGAGTGCGTGGCTGCGGGGTACAAGGTGCCCATCCCTCTTGCGCGCCGCCCGGGGAGGGCGCCGTGCCCCATTCATCATCCTCGCATGACCGCCATGAGGCGTTCGCCCGCGTCACCGCGTGGGCGCTCGATGCCGTGCTCGAGGTGCTCTCACCCACCCGGTGCGCCGGGTGCGAGCGCCCGGGCACGCTTATCTGCGACGCGTGTCTCGAGCGGTTGCCGCTCATCGATCCCGTCCACGCGTGCCTGCGGTGCGGCGCGCCCTTCGGCGATGTGCTCTGCACCGAGTGCGCGCCGCGCGCGGACGCGCCGGTCCAGGCCATCGTGTCGGGCGCGGCGCGGGCGCAGGGCGCGATCCTTCCGTCTGATCCCCCGCAGCCTGGTGGTGACGCACTCGGCGCGACCCGCGCGCTCCCGCCCGGCCGGTGCCTCGCCACGGCCTCCTTCGATGGTCCGCTCCCGCGGATCATCCGCGCCTACAAGGATGCCGGCGAGTTCCGGCTCGCCGCGGTCATCGCGCAGATGCTCGCCGACACGCTCGCGCACGCCGAGGACGCGGCGCCCGCCCGCTACGGCGGCATCGTGTCGGACGCGGAAAGCATCGTCTTCGTGCCGGCGACCGCGTCGGCGTACGCGCGGCGCGGCTTCGATCACATGGAGGCCATCGCCCGCGCGCTCGCCGAGGAGGCGGGCCCTCCCGTTCTCGACGCGCTCGTCAAGCGCGGATCGGCCGACCAACGCGCGCTCGGTCGCGCTGCTCGCGCGAGAGGCGTGCGCGGCATCTTTGAGGTGGTCGAGGACGTGGCGGGCAGGCGCGTGCTGCTCATCGACGACGTCATCACCACCGGGTCGACCGTCCGCGCCGCGGCCGCGGCCCTGCATCG
>CAZLGF010000014.1:20949-23781 GCA_964558955.1 uncultured Coriobacteriaceae bacterium | reverse complement strand
GAAGCAGAAGGCCAAGTTTATCTACGGCGTGCTCGAGAAGCAGTTCCACCGCTACTACGAGCGCGCGCGCCGCATGAAGGGCGTCACCGGTGACAACCTCATGACGCTCCTCGAGACCCGCCTCGACAACGTGGTCTTCCGTCTCGGCTTCGCCCGCACCCGCAAGGAGGCCCGTCAGACCGTGCGTCACGGCCACTTCACGGTGAACGGCCGTCGCGTCGACATCCCCTCCTACCTCGTCAAGCCCGGCGACGTCGTCGCGGTGGGCGAGAAGTACCGCGACCTCCTGCCCATCAAGGAGGCCCTCATCCGGTCTGAGCGCTTCGAGGTGCCCGGCTGGCTCGAGGTCGATATCGAGAAGCTCTCCGGCAACGTGCTCTCCTTGCCCACGCGCGAGCAGATCAGCACCGATATCCAAGAGCAGCTCATCGTCGAGCTCTACTCCAAGTAGTCCTGCGGGGCTGCTGAGGCTGGAGGTAATACATGTCAGAATTCATTAGGCCTCAGGTTCAGGTCGATGAAATCAACGAGACGTCGGCGCGCGTGTCCGTCGAGCCCCTTGAGCGCGGCTACGGCGACACGCTCGGCAACTCGCTGCGTCGCGTGCTGCTCTCCTCGCTCGAGGGCGCGGCCGTGCAGGCCATCCAGATCGATGGCGCGCAGCACGAGTTCACGACCATCCCCAACATGGTCGAGGACGTCACGGACATCGTGCTGAACGTGAAGGGCCTCGTCTTCCGGGCGCTCGGGAACACCGACGAGGGCACCGCCACGATCTCGGTCGACGGTCCCTGCGAGGTCACCGGCGAGGACTTCCACATCCCGGCCGACTTCGAGCTCGTGAACCCCAAGCAGCACATCGCCACCCTCAACGAGGGCGGTCACCTCACCATGAGCATGCGGATCGGGTATGGCCGCGGCTACGTCTCCTATGAGAACAACAAGCGCGACAACGACCCCATCGGCGTCATCCACGTGGACTCCCTCTTCTCGCCCGTGCGCCGCTGCGCCAAGCTCGTCGAGGCGTGCCGCGTGGGTCAGCACACCGACTACGATCGCCTCGTCCTCGAGATCGAGACCAACGGTGCGCTTAGCCCGCGTGAGGCCGTGGTTCAGGCTGCCAACATCATCAACCAGCACATGACCGCCTTCATGAACCTTGCCGAGACCCCCGAGGTCGAGGAGGAGGTCTCCATCTTCGCGCCCGAGGTCACGAGCGATAACGCCGAGCTTGACAAGCAGATCGAGGATCTGGACCTGTCGGTCCGCTCCTTCAACTGCCTCAAGCGCGCGAGCATCCACTCGGTCCGTCAGCTCGTCGAGTTCTCCGAGAACGACCTGCTGAACATCCGCAACTTCGGCGTGAAGTCGATCGAGGAAGTCAAAGACAAGCTTGAGTCCATGGGCCTGAGCCTGAAGGCTTAACGCTTCGCGTACAGAGGAGAAACTGACCATGCGTCACAACAAGAAGAAGGGCCTGAAGCTCGGCACCGACGCCGCGCACACCCGCGCGATGAAGAAGAGCCTCGCCAAGGCCCTGATTGAGAACGATCGCATCAAGACCACTGAGACGCGCGCCAAGGCGCTGCGCTCCTACGTGGAGCCCATCATCACCTGGGCCAAGAAGGGCGACCTGCACTCCCGTCGCCTGGCCATCGCCAAGCTGGGCGACAAGAACCTCGTGGCCGAGCTCTTCGACAAGGCCGCGCAGGGCATGTGGGCCGATCGCGACGGCGGCTACACCCGCATCATGAAGCTCGGTCCGCGCAAGGGCGACAACGCCCCCATGGTCATCATGGAGATCGTGTCCGAGCCCGTGGTGAAGAAGGCCCCTAAGGCCACGCCGGTCAAGAAGGCCGCCGCGCCCCAGAAGGTCGAGGCCGCGCAGGAGGCTTCGTCCGAGGAGCCCGCGGTCGAGGCGGCTCCCGCCGAGGAGCAGGCCGAGTAGGCACGCGCCACGCAGTGCATGAAGGAAGGGGCGTCTTGGGCGCCCCTTTTTTGTAGGGAACGACCGTTGTTTGAGACGTGCTGAGGAGGTGCGCGGTGCTCGACGTGCGTGACGTCCGCTGGGCGTACGGTGATGAGTCGGCGGCCATCGCGGGCGTAAGCCTGACCGTGCGACTGGGGGAGCGCGTGGCGCTGCTGGGAGCCAACGGGTCGGGCAAGTCGACGCTCGCAAGCCTCATGTGCGGAGGCCTGGTGCCGGATTCTGGGGCTGTGCTGGTCGACGGCGCCTCGACGGCCGAGCGCGCGGGGCGCATGCAGGCGCGGCGTCTCGTGGGGCGGGTGGCACAGCGCCCGACCGATCAGCTGATCTCAACCATCGTGTTCGATGAGGTGGCCTTTGGGCCGCAGAACCTCGGGCTCGATGAGGAGGACGTGCGGGCGCGGGTGCGCGAGGCCCTGGCGGACGTGGGTCTTGCGGGCTTTGAGACGCGTGAGGTCAACGCGCTTTCCGGTGGCGAGCAGCAACGCCTCGCGATCGCCGGCGTGCTTGCCATGCGGCCGCGCTACCTCGTGCTTGACGAGGCGACCGCGATGGTCGATAGCGCGGAGCGCCCGCAGCTCCGGGAGCTCACGACCCGTCTCGCGCGCGAGGCGGGCATCGGGGTGGTCACGATCACGCACGATCCGCTCGAGGCCCTTGCCAGCGACCGCATCTACGTGCTCGAGGCCGGCGCCCTCGTCTGGACGGGCACGCCTGACGCATTCGTGCTCCAGGCGCCGCAACGGATGCAGGCCACCTTGCTGCAGACCCCGTACGCGCGGGGACTCGCGGCGGCCGCAGCGCAGGGATATCGCTTGAGCGACGGCGTCGAGCCCGCGGATCTC
>CAZLGF010000014.1:3040-20849 GCA_964558955.1 uncultured Coriobacteriaceae bacterium | reverse complement strand
GGCGGCCGCAGCGCAGGGATATCGCTTGAGCGACGGCGTCGAGCCCGCGGATCTCACTGCGTGGTGCGCGATGGCGCCGCCTGCTGCGCGCGACGGCGTGCGCGCCGCGCTTCGTGGGTGCGAGCGCGCCGACGAGCGGCTTCAGACGTCTGCTCTGGCGCGTGAGGGCGCTCAGGAGGCACGTGAGGCGTGCAAGGTGCCACGCGGGACGTGTGGCGGCGAGGACGAGGGCGCAGGACCGCCAGACCTTGCGGAGCCGCCAGGCCGCTCAGGCGAGCCGGTCCTCATCGCGCGCGGCGTGAGTGCCGGCTATCGCGACGAGCCCGTGATCAGTGAGGTGAACCTCGAGCTCCGTGCGGGCGAGGTGCTCCTCATGGCGGGTCCGTCCGGCGCGGGCAAGTCCACGCTCGCGTGCGCGCTCGCGGGGCTCGTGGAGCCGATAGCGGGCACGGTTTCGCTCGCGGGTGCCGCGCCGCGCCCTGGCGAGGTCGCGTTGGCGTTTCAAGACCCCGAGCACCAGTTCTTCCTGTCGACTGTGCGCGAGGAGCTCGCCTTCGCTCCCGCCAACGCGCAGGTTGACCCCGATCGCGTCGCGGCTGCCGTTGAGGATGCCGCGCGCGCCGTGGGCATCCCCGACGAGCTCATGGAGCGTGACCCGTTCTCGCTCTCGGGCGGTCAGGCGCGGCGAGTGGCGCTTGCGAGCGTGCTCACCACAGGGCCGCGCGCGGTCATTCTCGACGAGCCGACCTCAGGGCTCGACGCGTCCTCGCGGACGCGGCTGCACGGCATGGTGCAGGCGCTCGCCCAGCGCGGCGTGGCGGTGATGGTGATCAGCCACGATCTCGAGGAGTGGCTCGAGGTCGCCGATCGCGCGGCGCTGCTTCAGACGGGGTCCGTCGTCTGGGTTGGGACGGTTGAGGCGCTTCGTGCGTGTCCCGAGGCGTTCTCGGCTGCGGGGATCGAGCCTCCGGAGTCCTGGCAGCTCGATGCGGCACTCTCCGGGGTCGACGCCGCGCATGCGGGCGATGGCGCTCGCGTGGGAGCGGATACCTCGGGTCCGAAGGCTGACGCCACGCGCGCGTCGCGTCCGGCGCCCGCGCGCGACAGCGCGGAGACGTCGAACGTGCTGTGTGACCTCGATGCACGCGTCAAGCTCGTCGTGCTCTTCATCTCGGTCATCGCGGTGTTTGCGACTGAGGGGCCGCTGCTCATCGCATGGTTTGCGCTGTTGCTCGCCGCGTTTCGAGCGGCGGGCATGGGGGTGGGGCGGCTTGCGCGCGCCCTCCGACCCGCCTGCGTCCTGCTCGCCTTCATCGTGGCGGCGAACCTCATCTCGTGCGACGGGAGCGCCGCCGTGGTGATCGCGGGGCCGGTGGGCCTCAACGCTGCGGGTGCCGCCCGGGCGCTCACGGCGATCGCGCGCATCGTCATCATGATCGGCGCCTCGCTCGTCGTCACGGAGACGACCACGCCGCCGCAGGTCGCGCAAGCCTGCGTGACGCTGGGTCGACCGCTTCGGGCCGTGCGCGTTCCGGTCGACGAGATCGGGCTCGTGCTCTCGCTCGCCCTGCGCTTCATCCCGGTCGTGGCCGAGGAGATGGGGCGCGTTCGTCTGTCACAGGAGGCGCGCGGCGTGAGCTTCACGGAGGGGCCGCTCATCCGCCGGGTGCGCGTGTGGGTGTCGGTGCTCACGCCGGCCGTGGTGGGGCTCTTCCGCCGGGCCGATCGCCTGGCGGCCGCGATGGACGCCCGCTGCTACGAGGAGGGCGCGCGCCGTCCGCTCGCGCCGCGCCCCCTGGCCGCACGTGATAGAGTGGTGCTCGCGACGGCGACGGCGCTCATGGTCGCCATCGCCGCGCTCTCGCGCATCATCTTCTGACAATCGACGGGCTGAAGGGGCGTTATGGACGATCTGCATGAGGGCGGGGCGCCGGAGCAGGCCGTGCTCGTGCTCCGCCTCGCCTATGACGGGAGCTCCTACAGCGGGTTTGCCGAGCAGAAGGAGCAGGTGCCCACGATCGCCGGCGAGCTTCGCCGCGCGATCGAGACGTTTTTGCGGCGTGAGGTCGAGCTGACCTGCGCGGGGCGCACGGACGCGGGCGTGCACGCCCGCGGTCAGTACGTGAGCCTGCCCGTGACCGCGGACGAGCTTGCGATCACCGGGCGGCGCTGGCTGCGCGCCATGGACGCGCTCCTGCCGCGTGACATCGCGGTCAACAAGGTGTTCCGGGCCGCACCGGGCTTCTCGGCGCGCTTCGACGCCCGCGCGCGCACCTACGTCTACCGCATCGCCGACCGCCCCGACCGCCCCGTGCTCACCCGCGCGCACGTCTGGTGGCAGCGCGATGCGCTCGATGACGCGGCGATGGCGGAGGCCGCGGCGTGCCTCGTGGGCGAGCACGATTTCAAGAGCTTCTGCAAGACGGCCTCGGCCGTCGGCAAGCCGACCTGCCGCACCGTGATGAGCGTGGGCTTCGAGCGTACGTGCGAGCTTGGAGAGGACGTGCTCGCGTTCACCATCACGGGCAACGCCTTCCTGCATTCGATGGTTCGGACGATTGTGGGAACCCTCGTCGAGGTTGGTGCGCATCGCCGCCCGGGCGCATGGGTCGCCGAGGCGCTTGCCGCCTGCGATCGTCGGGCAGCCGGCCCAACCGCCCCGGCTCGCGGGCTCACCTTCGCTGACGTGCGCTATGACGAGGGGGCCCTGACGCCTCATTTATGACACCTCGCTGTTGACGCCGTTTTACTGCGAAAAATGTGGTGCCGGCGTGGTGAGCATCTGTGCGTGGGATGCATCTCTGCCCGAGCCGTGCGGCGGTGAAACAGGGTGGTACCATGAGCGCGAAGCGTGTTCTCTGCGTGATCAGATGCGGGAGGCGAGAAGGTGGCTCGTCGTGCTCACAGGCGACCGGGTGTGTCCGTCGTGATGGCGGTCCGCGATGCTGAGCAGACGTTGACGCGTGCCGCCGAGAGCGTGCTGAACCAAGGGTATCAGGACGTTCAGTTGATCCTCGTCGCCCAGCCCTCGCGCGATACAACCCGTTCCATCTGCGATCGCCTCGTCGAGCGCGACCTGCGCTGCGATGTGGTCGACACCTCCGAGAATGACAGCCTCGCCGCCCTCGACGCGGGAGTGGACGCCGCGCGCGGCACGTACGTGCTGTTCATGCGCCAGGATGACTGGCTCGGCGCCGACGCGCTCGAGCGGATGATGCGCGTCGCCACCTCATACGACCTCGATCTCGTGATCCCCTCGCTCTCCATCGACGCGATGGACCGCCGCGGCGTGCGCCTGTCGCAGATCGAGCGCGCCCAAAGCGACGTCTACCTGAGCGTGCGCGAGGTGCGCGCCCAGGCGTCGCACATCATCGAGAGCGCGGGCTTCTGTGAGGCCTTCGGCCGCCTGTACCGCCGCCAGCGCATCGAGAGCCTGGGCCTGCGGATGTCGATCTCCGTCGACGCCTCCTCCTATTTCATCTCCTACATCGAGGATATCGAGCGCGTCGGGGTCGTGGGCGAGGCGGTGTATCACATACAGCGGTCCTCACGCGTGGCCGATGCCTACGAGCCGGGGCTGTACGAGCGCTTTGAGCGCGACCACGCGCACCTGCTCGGGCTCGCCGCCCACTGGGGGCTCGAGGACGACCCGAAATGCATCCAGGCCATCCATCGCCGGCATCTCAGGCAGCTCATCGCGTGCATCGAGAACGTCTGCGCGTGCCGTGCGCTCTCCTCGATCGAGCGGGCGGACCGCGTGCGCGACATGATCGTCGCGGCGAGCACGCGCAAGACGGTGGTAGCGTTGCGCGGGACGCGTCGGCTGCACCGTGAGTTTGGGCTCATGTACGATCACATCGCCCGTCAGAACGTCGCAGCCTGTTGCATGGCGGTGCGCATGCAGGGGATGATCCGCCTGCCGCGCCTGCCGTTCGCGCGCGAGGATGCCGTGGTGGCGCTCTAGCGTCGCGCGCGTCACCGGCCGCAGCTCACCGGAGCACGAAGCGGATACCGCGTTTCTGAATATTCTCAGTAGCATATTCATATTGATGGTTGCGTGCTGGTACCATATGCATCCGGAACGCTATCGCAGACGAGCATGACAAGGGGCGCGAGCATGGCCAAGAAGCGCAACGGGCGCCAGGACGCCATCAGGGAGATCGTGCGCACGAAGGGGATCCGCACCCAGCGCGCGCTCGTTGATGAGCTGCGGGAATGTGGCTTCACCTGCACGCAGGCGACCGTGTCGCGCGACATCGCCGACATGGGGCTGCGCAAGCTTCCCGAGGGCATCTACGTCTTGGATGAGGATATGCATCTGCAGCGCATGGTCTCAGATCTCGTCATCGAGGTCGTTCGCGCCCAGAACCTCGTGCTCATCAAGGCGAAGCCGGGCACCGCGCCCGCCGTCGCCGCCGCCTTCGATGAGGCGGATCTGCCCGACGCGCTCGGCTCGGTCGCGGGCGATGACACGATCCTCGTCGTGGCCAAGGACAACGAGGACGCCGCGCGGCTCGAGACCTTTGTCAACAAACTCTGCCATCCAGGGAGGTAACCGTGGTCGCCGTCGTGCACATCGCGGTGATGTCGCTCATCATCTTGCTGCCCATCGCCCTCATCGCGCTGCTCGTCTACTACTTCATCCACACGCGCTGATCGCCTGCATCGGCTGAATCAGCCCATCGCCTCCACCCGCTGACCGGGGAGGGCGCATGCCAGAAAAAACGGGCCCGATTCCTCGGGCCCGTTTCGGTGCGCGCTGCGCTCAGTTCCTCTGCGAGACACCTGTGCTAGGTACCGCCTGAGGTACTTTCTCCTGATGAGGTGCCACTGCTCGAACTACTGCTTGAGCTGCCGCTTGTGCTGCTGCTCGAGCTGCTTGAAGATGAGTCTCCTGAGCTTGACCCGCTGCTCGAAGTGCTGTCGGAGCTGCTCCCCTCGGTCGGCGTGGTCGCTTGCGATGACTGCGAGGTGTCGCTCGAGCTCGACGAATCGGAGTCCGAGGTGGCGTCGGTCTCCGTCTCGCCCTCTTCGGTCTCCTCGTCGACCTCCTCTTCCTCTTCCTCCTCTTCCTCTTCCTCCTCTACCACGGTGGCGACGAGCGGCTCTCCATCGACCTCCCAGACCGAGTCATCGAGGTAGGTGAGCGTCTCGTCGGTCGAGGGGAATTCCTCGCGCTCGACGCCGGCGAGAATCGCGTTGAGGGTGTTGCGCACCATGGGCAGGGTGATCTCGCTGCCGTATGCGTCGCGGCCGTTGATTTGGATGGGGACGCTGCCCTCGGTGTAGCCGCTCCACACCGCGATCGTGTACTGGGGCGTGTAGCCGCAGAACCACAGGTCGCAGACGTCGGTGGAGGTGCCCGTCTTGCCGGCGAACGGCTGATCCACCGACAGGCGCGCCGAGGTGCCGGTCGCGCCCGAGCTCGTGATGACGCCCTCGAGGATGTCGGTGACCACCTGGGTCACGCTCGTGCTGAGCACCTGCTCGGCCTCGTCCTCGTGCTCGTAGAGAACGTCGCCGTTGCGGTTCTCGATCTTGGTGATGGCGATCGCGTCGCGGTGGTAGCCACCGGTCGCGAGCGTCGAGTACGCCTCGGCCATCTCGAGCGTCGAGATCGACGCGGTGCCGAGCGTCGTGGACGAGTAGGCGGGCAGCTCGGTGTCGATGCCCATCGAGTAGGCCGTCTCGATCACGTTCTCGATGCCCACCGCCTTCGCGACCTGCACGAAGCCCGTGTTCGAGGACAGCTCGGTCGCGCGCGCGAGCGTGATGGTGCCGTAGGACGTGTTGCCGTAGTTCTGCACCGTGTAGGTGCCGTCATCGAAGGTCATGGGCGAGCTGCAGTCGATGAGTATGCTGGGGCTCATGCCCGCTGCGATGGCGGCGGTGAGGGTGAACGCCTTGAACGAGGATCCCGTTTGCCGCGTGGCTAACGCGTGATTGGTGTGGGCGTCATCGGCGTAGTAATCGCGTCCTCCCACCATGGCGACGATGGCGCCGGTGTCGTTGTCGAGGATGGTCATGCCCGCTTGGAGGTCATCCAACCCGGTCGACTCAAGCTGGCTGACGACGGCGTCCTCCGCGGCCTCCTGCACGGAGGGCACGATCGTGGTGTACACGGTGAGGCCGCCTGAGAAGATCGAGTCGTAGGAGAACTCATCCTCCAGCAGCTGGAGCACGTAGTCGACGAAGTAGGGGTAGTTGTAGACCTCGACGCCCGTCGAGGAGTTTTCCGAGACGTTCAAGACGAGCTCCTCGGCCTGGGCGGCGTCGCGCTCCTCCTCGGTGATGTAGCCGTTGGAGTACATGCGGTTCAGGACGACGTTGCGGCGCTGGACCGCGAGGTCGGCGTTGGAGGTGGGGTCATAGAGCGAGGGCGCGTTGGGCAGGCCCACGAGCAGCGCGGCCTCGGCGAGCGTGAGCTCGGACGCGCTCTTGGAGAAGTAAGTCTGAGCCGCGGCCTCGATGCCGTAGGCGCCGTGGCCGAAGTAGATGGTGTTGAGGTACATGTTGAGGATCTCTTCCTTGCTGAAGATCTCCTCGACCTTGAGGGCGAGATAGGCCTCGCGCACCTTGCGCTCCAAGGTGACGTCGAACTGCTCATCAGAGAGGATCGTGTTGCGGACGAGCTGCTGGGTGATGGTCGAGGCGCCCTCGGAGCCGCCCATGATCTGCACGACCACGGCGCGCGCGATGCCCACGAGGTCGATGCCGTTGTGCTCGTAGAAGCGCTCGTCCTCGGTGGCGACGGTGCCGTCGATCACGTACTGCGAGATCTCGTCCATCGAGACGCTCGTGCGGTTCTCGGCGTAGAAGCTCGCGATCACGTTGCCCTCGGCGTCGAGCACCGTGGTGGGCTCGCTCGTGAGGTAGAGATCGGTATCGGTGTAGTCGGGCAGGTCCTCCAACCAGGTGCTCACGACGTTGAGCATGCCCACGCCGAAGGCGATCGTCGTGATGACGAGGAAACCGAAGAACGAGGCGAGGATGACCGGCACGAGATGCGTCTTGGCGTGACGGCGCCGTTCGCGAGGACCCATGGTTACCTCCTGCACGTAGGCCGTGGGCACGAGCCCGCAGCGTGATGGCGAACACACATGGTACTACACTAGCGCACCGCCCGGTTTGCGCCGGTTGGGCGGCGGCGCTTAAGTCAAATTCCAAATGGTTCGCATACGCCAGGCCCCGCCGGCGCCGCGCCCGTCCGCGCCCTGAGCGCGGCGATTCCGGCGGGAATCGCGGCGAGAACACCGCGGTGGTCGGCTACACTAAGCAGATATATGTGAGCGCGCGCACCGCCGTCGGGAGGGCTCGAGCGGCCGGAGCACGAGATCGTAGGAGGCCATTCATGTTGCCAGTTGACGAGCAGATGCGCATCATCACCTCGGGTGCCGCCCAGATCGTGCCCGAGGCCGACCTCAAGCGCAAGATCGAGCGCGGCGTGCCGCTCAACATCAAGCTCGGCGTGGACCCCACCTCGCCCGACCTGCACCTCGGTCACGCGGTGCCGCTGCGCAAGATGCGCCAGTTCCAGGATCTCGGCCACCAGGTGACCCTCATCATCGGCAACGGCACGGCGCTCATCGGCGACCCGTCGGGCAAGAACGCCACGCGCCCGCAGCTCACGCAAGACGAGATCGAGGCCAACGCCGAGACGTACGTGAGCCAGGCCATGAAGATCCTCGATCCCGAGCGGACCACCATCGTCCACAACGGCGACTGGATCCTCTCGCTCGATCTCAAGGGCATGCTCGAGCTCTGCAGCAAGTTCACCGTGGCGCGCATCCTCGAGCGCGACGACTTCACCAAGCGCTATCAGAGCCAGACCCCCATCGCGCTTCACGAGTTCCTCTATCCCGTGATGCAGGCGTTCGACTCGGTCCAGATCAAGGCTGACGTTGAGATGGGCGGTACCGATCAGCTCTTCAATCTGCTTGCGGGCCGCGAGCTCATGGAAAAGATGGGCATGGAGCCACAGGTCGCGCTCACGATGCCGCTGCTCGAGGGCACCGACGGCACGCGCAAGATGTCCAAGTCTTACGGCAACTACATCGGTCTCACCGACGAGCCGGCCGACATGTTCGGCAAGACCATGTCGATCCCCGACGAGATGATCGGCAAGTACTACCGCCTCGCCAGCTCCAAGACCCCTGATGAGGTGGACGCCATCGAGGCCGCGCTCGCGGATGGCTCGGCCGATCCCTACGAGCTCAAGCGCGCGCTCGGTCGCGACCTGTGCGACACCTATCACGGAGCCGGCGCGGGCGAGGAGGCCCAGGCCGCCTTCGATCGCGTGTTCAAGGAGGCCAAGCTGCCCGAGCACATCGACGAGGTCGCGGTCGACCTCACGCCCAACGACGAGGGGCTCGTCTACCTTGCGGGCGTGCTCAAGGAGGCCGGCCTCGCGCCGTCCGCGGCTGAGGCGCGCCGCCTCATCGACGGCGGCGGCGTCAAGATCGACGGCGTGGCCGTGGCGCCCAAGAGCTACAACATCGATCCCGCCCGCATCGCGGCGGGTTGCGTCCTGCAGGTGGGCAAGCGCAAGTTCGCGCGCCTCGCGTAAGCGCGCGCCTGGGCGAGCGCGCACCGTCCGCGTGCTCCTCAAGCCGCCGCCGACACGTTGCGTCCGCGCTGCGCGCGCGATCCCTGGGGTACCATGGGGCCGTGAGAGAACCGAGACGGCCACGCGGCCGGAGGGGAGCGCGCACATGGCAGCGGATCAGCAGGGCGGACAGGTCACATCATCGGTCGAGCGGCTGCAGGGGCTGATCGACGCGGCCGAGGGCCGCGTCGAGGCGGACCTGCTCTTCACGAACGCCCAGATCGTTGACGTCTACGGGCACCGGGTGGTGCCCGGCTCCGTGGCGGTCAAGGATGGGGTCATCGTCGGCGTGCTCTTCGACGGGCGCGATGACGACGCTCCCGCCTACGCCGCGCGCGAGGTCGTCGACTGCGCGGGCCGCTACCTCGCCCCCGGCTTCATCGACGGGCACCTCCACATCGAGTCATCCAACGTGCGCCCCGCCGAGTACGCCCGCATGGCGCTCGCGCGCGGCACCACGACGGCCATCGCCGACAGCCATGAGATCGTGAACGTGGCGGGCCTGACCGGCCTCGAGTTCATGATGGCCGACGCCCGCCGCGCCCCGCTCGACGTGAAGTTCATGATGCCCTCCTGCGTGCCGGCCCTGCCCGACGAGCAGGCTGGTGCCGAGGTCTCGGCCGCCGACATGCGCGCCTTCATGGAGGCGCGTCCCGGCGCGGTCTTCGGCATGGGCGAGATGATGAACACCCCGGGTGTCTTCGCGGCCGATTCCGAGACCTGTGCGCGCATCGACGCCGCGCAGCTCACGACCTCCGGGCTCGTGGACGGGCACGCTCCGCTCGTGTCCGGGCGCGACCTCAACGCCTACGCGGGCTCCGGCATCATCGCCGACCATGAGTGCACGCGGGCGGACGAGGCGCTCGACAAGCTGTCGCGCGGCATGTACATCATGCTGCGCGAGGGGACCTGCAGCCACGATCTCGCCCAGCTGGCGCCGCTCGTGCTCGACGATCCCGCCCGCGCGCGGCGCTGCTGCTTCGCGACGGACGACCGCGCGCCGTCCGACGCGCTCGGCATCGGCATGATCGACAACGCCTGCCGCATGGCCGTCGAGGCCGGCATCGACCCCGTGCTCGCGCTCAGCATGGCGACGCTCTCCACGGCCGAGTGCTTCGGGCTCGACCACGGCGTGGGCGATCCGCGTGAGCGCCGCGGCGCCGTGGCGCCCGGCAAGCGCGCCGACCTTTTGATCCTCGATGACCTCACCTTTGCGCAGCCGCCCGCGCGCGTGTACGCCCAGGGCACGCTCGTGGCTGAGGAGGGGCGCTTCGTGGGCGCGATCGTGCCGGCGGATGAGGAGGTCGCGCGCCTGGAGGCCGCGATCCGCGACACCGTTCACCTGCCCGAGCTCTCCATCGAGGTCTTCTCGTATCCGTTCACCCCGGGCGAGGCCGTGATCGACGTCGTCCCTGGCTTGGCGATCACCCAGATGGCCCGGCCCGAGAGCGCAGACGGCCTGCGCCGCATCGCGCTGGTGGAGCGCTATGGGCGCGGCGTCGCGGCGCAGGGCGCGGGCGCCGACGGCGACGGCCCGGCGGGGTCGGGGCTCGTGGGGTCGCACGTGGGGTGCGGCTGGGTGCGCGGTTTCACGATCGAGCGCGGCGCCATCGCCTCGACGATCGGTCACGACTCGCACAACGTCTGCGTGGTGGGCGACAATCCGTCCGACATGCTTGAGGCCGTGCGCCAGGTGGGGCAGGGCGGCTTCGTCCTCGTGCGCGACGGCGTCGTCGTGGCGCGGCTCGATCTGCCGCTCGGCGGCCTCATGAGCGATCAGCCGGCTGACGAGGTGGCGCGCGAGCACGACGCCTTCGTGGCCGCGGGCCGCGCCGCCGGCATCACCCCGCCGCTCGATCCCGTCATGGGCATGATTTTCCTGCCGCTTCCGGTGATTCCGGCGCTCCGCATCCGCCCCGAGGGCATGTTCGACACGGTGCGCTACGCCTACGTCTAGCGACGGCGCGCGGCGTCCAGGCGCTCCAAGATGAAGGACGCGACGCCGTCGTCGTCGTTGCACCCGCAGACGACGTCGGCGGCGGCGCGCACCTCTTCCTCGGCGTTCGCCGTCGCCACGCCGGTGCCGGCCGCCTCGATCATGGGGATGTCGTTGATGTTGTCGCCGAAGGCGATCGCCTCGCGCGCGTCGATGCCGAGGTGGGCGCAGAGCCACGCGAGCGCCGAGCCCTTGGAGGCGGCCTCGTCCATGACCTCGACGTTCATGGGGTAGGAGCGGGTGATCTCGATGCCCGGCACGTCTGCGAGCGCCGCGTTGATGGCGTCGCGGTCGCGCGGGTCGAGCCAGTACATCGAGATGCGCTCGAGGGTTTGCACGCGCGTGATGGTCTCAGGCGGCTCCTCGTCGACCGGGACGCGCGTCTGCATCATCGAGCGGGCGATGTAGGGGTCGCGGGCGAACGCGGGGATGCGCTCGTAGAGGTCGCGCCTGAGGAAGCACGCGCCGTCGGCGAAGATGTCGAAGGTCACGTCGTGGTGGCGGGCGATCTCCCAGACCGCGCACGCGGTGGCGCGGTCGAGGGGAACGTGGCGCAAGCACCGCGCGCGCTCCGGGGTAGGGTCGCGGCCGTCGAGTTCGTGGACGGCGGCTCCGTTCGCGCTGATGACGAAGCGGACCGCGGGGTGCGCGAGCAACGTGGGGTCGATCCCGGTGAGCGGGCGTCCCGTGCAGGGGACGAAGTCGACTCCTGAGGCGCTGAGCGCGTCGAGGGCCGCGCGGCTGCGCGCGCTCACCTCCTTCTTCGAGGTGAGAAACGTTCCGTCGAGGTCTGAGAAGACGATCACGCCGCGCCCTTTCCTTGGTGTGACTACCGCTCGGCCAGGGGCACGTAGGGGTGCTGCTCCATCACCGAGACGTACGCCGGTCGGATGATGCGGTTCGCGCCGTAGAGCTCCTCCATGCGGTGCGCGGTCCAGCCCGCCATGCGCGCCACGGCGAACAGCGGGGTGAACAGATCGTCGGGCACGCCGAGCATGCGGTAGATGAAGCCCGTGTACAGGTCGATGTTGGCGCAGATGGGCTTCTCGGTGCCGCGGACGTCGCGCATGACCTGCGGCGCGAGGCGCTCGATCCGCTCGATGAGGTCGAACTCGGCTCCGAACCCCTTCTCCTCGGCGAGGGCGCGCGCGTAGCGGCGGCAGAGCCGCGCGCGCGGGTCGGACAGGGTGTAGACCGCGTGGCCCATGCCGTAGATGAGCCCCGACCCGTCAAAGGCCTCGCGGTTCAGGATCTTCATGAGGTAGCCGGCGACCTCGCCGTCATCGTCCCAGCGGCGCACGTGCTGGCGGATGTCCTCGTGCATGGCCATGACCTTGGAGTTGGCCCCGCCGTGGCGCGGCCCCTTGAGCGATCCGATGGCCGCGGCGTACGCCGAGTACGCGTCGGTGGCGGAGCTTGAGAGCACGCGGCAGGCGAACGTCGAGTTGTTGCCGCCGCCGTGCTCGGCGTGGAGCATGAGCATCACGTCGAGGAGCATCGCCTCCTCATGCGTGAAGTCCGATCCCTCCCGAAGCACCTGGAGGATGGTCTCGGCCATGGAGAGGGAGGGGTCGGGGTAGGGGATGCGCGCGCTGCGCCCCTCGAGGTCGGCGCGGCGCGTGATGTGCGCGATCGCCGCGATGCGCGGCAGGCGGGCCTGGAGCGCGAGCGCGACGTTGACCTCATGGGCGGGGTCGGTCGAGTCTGGGTTGTCGTCGAAGGCGTAGAGCAGCAGGACCGCGCGGGCGAGCACGTTCATGATGTTCTTCGACTTCGTGGTGATGGGGAACTCCGACAGGTACTCGTCGGGCAGCGTGCGCAGCGATCCGATGCGCTCCTGCAGGGCCTGAAGCTCGTCCGCGCGCGGCAGCTCGCCGGTGAGCAGCAGGAAGACCAGCTCCTCGTAGCCGAAGCGATTCTCGGCCTGGGCGTTGTTCACCAGGTCGTCGAGGTCGTACCCGCAGATGGTGAGGCGCCCCTCGTCGGGGACGACCGTCCCGTCCGGCTCGGTGCGGTAGCCGTGAACGTCCGAGATGCGCGTGAGCCCGGCCACGACGCCCGAGCCGTTGGCGTTGCGCAGCCCGCGCTTGACGTTGTGCGCCCGAAAGAGAGCCTCGTCATAGGGGACCATCATGGCGCCGTTGTAGAGGCGCTCGGTCGACGGCGTGATCTCGAGAAGGTTCGCGAAGTCGACCGTGTCGCGCTGATGGATGCTCGGATGGTGATCGATGTTGATCTCGGTCATGGTGCGCTGAGCCATTGCTGCCTCCTTATGCCGCGTCTCGTCGTCCCCGATGCCGTCGGGCGCGCGATGGTCGAATCGGTTATCACGTCATCAGGGCGCCGGAGCGCCCCTGCGGTCAGTTCCTGTTGTGCATGGTTCGGGTGCAGCCGCCCGAAGGTTCGCGCTACAGGCGGTACATGAAGCTGAAGACGTCTTCCCGCTGGATCTGGACCTCGACGCCGATCTCCTCGCCCGCGCGGGCGAGCTGTCCCTGGAGCTGGGTGAAGTCAAGCGACGACGCTCCCATGTCGGCGATCATGGTCATCGTGAAGATGTCGTCGATGATCGATTGGGTGATGTCGCGAATATCGACCGTCGCCTCGCCGAGGACGCGCGTGATGGCCGCAACGATGCCGGGACGGTTCTTGCCGAGCACGGTGATGACGATGCGGTTTGAGGAGAGTTCAGCCATAGGGGACCCTTTCTCGCGCTGCAGACGGCGCGGCCGTCCGCTGGTAGCGGGCCGCTCTACTTCGGTGCAGTGTACCCTTTATGTTTATTGAACGTGCCCCCTTCACGGAACCGTCACGAGGGCGTAACGCGCGCAAAGGCCGCGTCGCCCACGACGTGAGCGGCCGGGAGCCGGTTGCCGCGGCCGGGCAGCGCCATCCTCCGGCGCATCGGACGCATGTGTGGTTCGCGCGAAGGCTGCCCGAAAGGCGCGTGCTGTGCTACACTGACGCGGTTGTTTGTCTTGGTCGGAAACCAAGACGCCTTTATGCTTCCGGTGCCAGCCGGGAACATGATGAGAAGGAGCCCTGCTATGAAACCTGGTATTCATCCCGACTACATGGAGTGCACGGTTCGTTGCTCGTGCGGCAACACCTTCGTGACCCGTTCCACGGTCTCGGAGATTCGCGTCGAGCTTTGCAACGAGTGCCATCCGTTCTACACCGGCCAGCAGAAGTTCGTCGACACCGGCGGCCGCGTCCAGCGCTTCGCCGACAAGTTCGGCGGCGCCGCCCAGGCCGCTCTCGAGCGCGAGGCCGCCAAGAAGGCCGAGCGCGCCAAGAAGGCCGAGGAGGAGCAGGCCAAGAAGGCTGCTGAGCGCGAGGCCAAGGCCGCCGCGAAGGCCAAGCGCGCCGCCAAGTACGAGGCTGAGGCCGCCAAGCGCGCCGCTGAGGAGGCCGCTGCTCCGGCTGAGGAGGCCCCCGCAGCCGACGCCGAGCCCGCGACTGAGGCTGCTGCCGAGTAGCTTCCGCGCCCAATCCGAGCGCACGTCGACCGCCCGCACCGCATCGCCGGTGCGGGCGGTTTTTCATAGGGCGCATCGGCGTGGCGGCCGCGCGCTGCCTCAGCGCAAGGCGCGTATCGCATCGCGCTCCAACACGTCAATCTCTTTTTTGTAAGCGCTTTGAATCGGTCGACGAAAGAAAGGTCCCTTCTGTCAGGGGACATTGTGGGGCTTTGATGTACAATCGGAGTAGTTTGTTTGGCGGAGCCTGACCATCCCCATGGTGCTTCGGGTCGAAATCCACGGTTCCGTTTTATTCGTACTGAGCTAACGCGCAGTTCAGCTCCGGTGTAGCTGGTAGATGAGACGGTAAGGGGGATTCATGATGAGCGTTGCGTTTCATCAGGACCTGATCCCCTGCAGCGCAAAAAGTCTCACCCCTTCGCTCTGGGCGTATAACTCGCGTCGTGCGGGCGATCCCCAGTCGCCGCGCCCATTATCCCATCGCTCACGACCGCGCTGGTTTCGCGCGCCCCGCGGCGCGCGCCCGGCGCGTCGCGCATGCTCATTTCTATCGACGGGCTGGTCATATGGCCTCGCCGATCCTTCTTGACGTATCGGATGCCGGTGGCGAAAGGAGGTGAGACCATGGCTGACGAAGAGCTGGATATGGAGATGATCTCGTTTGGGATCGTTGCATCAGCTGGCCAGGCGCGCAGCTTGGCGATGGAGGCCATCAAGAGCGCGCGCACGGGCGACTTCGAGGACGCCCGCAGCAAGCTCAAGGAGTCGGAGCAGGCGGGCCTCGGCGCTCACAACGAGCAGACGAAGCTGCTCGCGCGCGAAGCGGGGGGCGACCACGTGCCCGTCGACATCTTGCTGGTTCACTCGCAGGATCATCTCATGACGTCGATGCTCGCGCAGGATCTGGCGGCTGAGCTCGTGACCCTGTTTGAAGAGGTCGCCGAGCTGAAGAAGCAAATCGAGACCCTGTCCTCGTAAGCACCTAGGTCATAGGGCGTGGTGCCCACCACCGAAAGGAGACGTGCAATGAAAATCTTGCTCGTATGCGCCGCGGGCATGTCCACCAGCATGCTGATGCGCAAGATGGAGGAGTACGCCGCCGCGAACGGCATCGAGATGTCGGTCGACGCGATCAGCGTCAACGATCTCAAGAACCCCAAGGCCGCTGGGTATGACTGCATCCTTCTCGGCCCGCAGGTTTCCTATCAGAAGAACAACGTCATCAAGAAGGCCGAGGGCCTGCCGGTCGACGTGATCCCCATGAAGGATTACGGTCGCCAGAACTGCCCCGAGATCTTCAAGATCGTCGACAACCTGCTCGCCTAGCGCCCCGTACGCCATAGGACATAGGACCGCTCGGGAGGCACAGCCCATGGGAAAAGAGAGACGAGAGAAGCAGAAGCGCAGGTTCTTTGCTGAGAGCCGTGCGCGCTCAGGGGAGTTGCGTGCGAGCGAGGCATCCGAGCGCGCGGAAGCCGCTGCGAAGAGCAGCGAGTTCTATCGCGAGCGGCAGCAGCTGGGCGGCCTCCGAGCGAACCGCTTCATGCTCGTCCGCTATCTCTCCGCGCTGGTGTTCTTCCTCAACCTGTACTGGTCGCTCCTGCTGCTCGCATGTCAATCCTGGGGCATCGTGTTTACGCTCATCGGCTTTCTCACCGGGCTCGTCTCCCTGGTGGAATGCATGATGGGAGTCACGCGCAATCGCGAGCATATGCGCGTTTCCGAGAAGCTCTATCCCTTCTCCGCCGCGTGTTACGGCGTGGCTGTGGTTCTTACGCTCGTCATGGGCACGGATGTCATCTGCCCGTTTTTCGCATCCCCGGTCTACGGGATCGTGCTGTGCTGCGCGTGCATCGCCGTCGAGCTGATCGTCGCGTGGCGCATCCGCAAGATTCGCGATCATACGGACAAGCGATACATCCCCTATGAGCGGGCGATGAACGCCTCGACGGAGACGTCCTGAGCGAGTTTGGGCGGCTTAGGTGCGGTCGCCCCGTTCCGCTCAGCCCGCGTATCCTCCGATCGAGGGCTTGCTCGTTTTGCTAGCACGTTATGGAAGGATGTGAAACGACTTTGTTTGACTTTATTGAAAAGTACCTCATGGGGCCCATGACCAAGGTCTCCCAGTTCCGCATGGTGCGCTCCATCACTCAGGCCGGTATGTCGACCGTCGGCGTCACCATCGTTGGCTCGATGTTCCTGATCCTCTCCGTCCTCCCTCAGGCCTTCAGCGGCCTCGAGGGTATCTGGGCCTCCTCGTTCGATAAGATCGCCGACGTGTACCTGCTCGCGTACTACGCGTCGATCAGCTCGATCTCGATCTACTTCCTGATCGGCGTCTCCTTTGAGTACGCGCGCATCCTGAGCGAAGAGGACGAGATCGGCATCAAGCCAATCAACGCCGTCCAGGTCTCCATCTTCGCCTTCCTGATGCTCATTCCCCAGCTCGAGATCGTCGAAGGGATCTTCTCGCTCGTTACCGACGCAGATTCGTCCCTCATCTCCGGCATCGAGATCGGCACCGCCACGCTGAGCCGCTTCGGCGCGACCTCGCTGTTCGTGACGTTCATCGTCGCGTTCTACTCTGTGCGCATCTATGCGATCTGCGTGCAGAAGCACATCGTCATCAAGCTTCCTGACGTTGTGCCCGCGGGCGTTGCCAACTCCTTCACCGCGCTGGTTCCGGTCTTCTTCATCGCGATCGTCACCATGGTGATTCAGGCGGTGTTCCAGCTCTTCGACACCAACCTCTTCGATATCGTTTCCATTCCGTTCAGCTTCGTCACCTCGCTCACTGACACTCTGCCGGGCGTCCTCGTCATCATCTTCCTCATCCACGCCCTCTGGTCGGTCGGCATCCACGGCGCCACCATCATCGGCAGCCTGCTGACCCCGATCTATCTGGCCAACATGGCGGAGAACGCTCTCGGTGGCCACTACTTCATGGCGGGCGACATCTTGAACCCCTTCATCATCGCGGGCGGCTCGGGTGCGACGTTCGGCCTCACCGTCCTGATGCTCGTCTTCGCGAAGTCCGAGCAGCTCAAGGCCATCGGCAAGGCTGAGATCGCGTGCGCGTTCTTCAACATCAACGAGCCCATCCTCTTTGGTCTGCCGATCGTGTACAACCCCAACATGATCATCCCGTTCATCCTGGCGCCCATGGCTGCTGCCTGCGCGGCGTACTTCTTCTTCCAGATCGGGTTGATCCCGGCGATCATCGTGAACGCGCCTTGGTGCTCGCCGGCACCGCTCAACGCCTTCATCGGCACGGGCGGCAGCCTGACCGCAGTCGGATGCTCGATCATCTGCATCCTGGTGGCGACCGCGGTGTACTTCCCGTTCTTCAAGCGCTACGACAGCCAGCTCTACAAGGAGGAGCAGGAGAGGCTCGCCGCCGAGTCCGTGGCGTAAGCGAGACACCTTCCTTCACTTCACTGCCGCCCGCACCTGACGGCAACGTGAGACTTCAAGCCCGTCGCGAACCTTAGGTCCGCGGCGGGCTTTTGCGGTGCGCAGGGCGGTTGGGAGACGGGGTGCCCGCCGCGGCCGTCGTGGGTCGGCCGCAGCGCCCGCTGAGAGACGGCTGCCGCGGACTGCCGTTGTCGCCCGCCGAGAGGCGACCGCCGCGGTCGGCCGCCGTGGGTCGGCAAATCCTCACCGCGGCCGGTTGCAGCGCCCGCTGAGAGGCGATCGCCGCCTCCGCCAGGAAGTTCATGTCGGTTA
>CAZLGF010000014.1:0-2940 GCA_964558955.1 uncultured Coriobacteriaceae bacterium | reverse complement strand
GGAAGGTCGTTCGTAGTACGCACAACCGCATCGAAGGTGCGCCAAGCGGTGGTGTCAAGCGGCGATGAGCGCGCAGACGATGTGTGATCGGGGTCGGTCGGCGTGCCGGCCGGACGCGCCATCCTTGCTACGCGCGCCGATGGGCGGGGCCGCTCTGCTTGCATTCAACCCCAGCTGCGCGCTCCGACAGAGAATCGACATTTCAGACCACTTTCGCTTGCGGGTAACCGTTAACAATGGGCCGAAAGCTCGATTCTTCGCGCACAAGGGGGTCTATTGGCGGAGTCATCTGCGGTTCATGGCAGCTCGTTGCGCGATATGTGCTGTTTTACGACAGACAATGACCAGGTACCTGCCTTACCATTCAGGGACATGCTGCGTCTACACGATTGTTCGGTTCTACCGGAACTCGAATTACACAGGTCTGTTAGCTACCCGCGCGTATGGCCCGTACCCACCTGTTTGATGCGGGGGAGGAGCGATGGAGAAACGAAGCGACGAGGCGAGGCATTCGTGGTCGATGCTCAAGTGGGTGTTCTGCGCGGCGATCGTATTTCGCGTTGCGGCCATCCTCGTGTTCGCCGTTCTCGATTTCATGCTGCCCGGTGCCGCACCGGGACACTACGAGGTTTTCCGGATGATCGGACTGTTCGGAGGCTTGCTCGTCGAAGTCATCGTGTTCTTGTGCATCGCATGAGCAAGGGCGTTTTGGTATGAGCGCGGCGTTGTTTGAGGAACCAGGATGTGAGCGATGGAGCAGCGCCGCGCTTGCCCTCATGGGGGCCCTGCTGTTTCTTCCCATTGAGCGATTCGGACCCATCACGCTCGATGCCCTATTCTTTGGTGTTGCCGGCGTGACGGCGCGTCTGATTGGTTCGCGCGCAGCGGCACGTCCTGCGCTTCCGCTCTGGCCGGTGTGCGGTGCAGCGGCTCTGTGTCTTGCGGCCGCGTTCATGGACGTGCTACGGCTCCCCGCTCCCGATCTCATGCGCATGCTGTTCGTGTGCCTGCGTATGGCGGCAGTGCCCTACTGGACCACCTGCGTGATCAATGATGCGGTGTGCTGGCAAGGGGATTTCGCGATACCGTTCGCGTTTGAGCTGCCGAGGAATCGGAAGATTGGACTGCTTCTTCTCTTTGTGCTCCTCGGGATGCTGCTTGAGGCATCAACGATCTGCGGGATGGTCGATGTCCGTTTCCGCAGCTATCTATATCTGCTGCGGTGTTCATATCTTGCCGTATTGTATAGCTGCATGCGCAGCTTTCTGGTTGAGGGCGTTGGCCATAGAGCATTCTTTTCAGGCTTGCTTGCAGGATGCGTCGTGGGTCATTATGGCGCCGCAGTCTTGCACACAAGGATCCCGCAGGCCGCAGGCGTAAGCCTCTCGTTCGTCCTTACGGTGTACGGCATGGTATTCACCATGTTGGTTTACTGGTTCGTCATGCGATCACGTATCCGGCGGGTCAAGCGGTTCAAGGCAACCGAGCTGCTCGTGGTGAGACTCGGTGAGGACGAGGCGTTTTCCCGGTTGAGCTCACGCGAGCGCGAGGTGGCGGTCATGCTCGTAAACGGACTGGTCCTCAGAGAGATCGCGCTCGTGCTCGGCATCTCCCCATCGACGGTCGGCACGTATCGACGGCGGATCTTCGAGAAGATGGGCGTGCAGACCAAAGACGAGCTTGTGACCCGATTGAGCGGAGGTCCCGATGCCCCGCCCAGCTCGGCGATCGCTCATACGGAGCAGATGGGTTCCGAAGAGGTCGCCGATGAGCTCGTCAGACGGGGCGTTCGGGTGGAAGACGCCGTCATCTTGGCGGGGATCGCAGCCGGGAAGACGGCGCGACAGATCGCCAGAGAGCTCTGCCTGTCGCCATCGTCGGTATCCCAACGGCGGACGCGCGGGTACCGAGCGCTCGGCGTCCACAACAGACGCGAATTGCTACTGCGTTTAGAGGCCTGCCGTACGGTTTCTGGCCGATAGAAGTGGTGCAGCAGCGGCCATGAACAACACGCTGCGCCGGAACGCGCGTCAGGCTGGCGGCTCAACCCCGCGCCGTGGTTTCTCCGTGCGCTTGCGTGCTCTCGTGCGCGCTGGTCGGGCAAAGGGCTAGAGTGGTAGCCGTCTGACTATGACCATCGGCCGCCGGCGCGTCTCGCTGGTGCCGTCGCGCGGGGGAGCGGGGTTGTGCGGGCTCTGGATGGGGCTGCGATTCTCGCCTCGATGCGCCGGCGCCCCTCAGCCTCGAGCCGATGGCGAGATACGTGAAGGGAAACGCCATGGGACTCGTTTCCAAGCTGCTCTCCATCGGTTCTGACAAGGAACTCAAGCGCTACCGCAAGACGGTCGATCGCATCAACGCTCTTGAGGCTACCTACCAGGAGATGTCTGATGACGAGCTCCGCCATCAGACCGAGCTCTTCCGCGAGCGCCATGCGGGCGGCGAGTCGCTCGACAGCCTGCTGCCCGAGGCCTTCGCCGCGGTGCGCGAGGCCTCGCGCCGCACGACGGGCCTACGTCATTTCGACGTGCAGCTCATCGGCGGCATGACGCTCCATGAAGGGCAGATCGCCGAGATGAAGACCGGCGAGGGCAAGACGCTCGTCTCCACGCTCGCCGGCTACCTCAACGCGATCCCGGGCACGGGCGTGCACATCGTGACGGTGAACGACTACCTCGCCCGGCGCGACTCCGAGTGGATGGGTTCCATCTACCGCTTCCTCGGCATGACGGTGGGCCTGCTGCAAAACGGCATGCCGCTCGACCAGAAGCGCTCCGCCTACGAGGCCGACGTCACCTATGGCACCAACTCCGAGTTCGGCTTCGATTACCTGCGCGACAACATGGTCACCTACGCCGACCGCCGCGTGCAGCGCGGGCATGCCTACGCGATCGTCGACGAGGTCGACTCCATCCTCATCGACGAGGCGCGCACCCCGCT
>CAZLGF010000013.1:14261-24408 GCA_964558955.1 uncultured Coriobacteriaceae bacterium | reverse complement strand
CAGCCGGCTCGCCAAGCTGCGCGAAGGCGGGCGCGCGCCGCACGGACGTGACGAAGTGAGTGTTTCCCAGACCGCCCGCGCCCCCGGGAGCCACGATGACGCGCTCGCCGTCGCGCGTCAGGTCAGCGAGCTCGAAGAGCGGCTCGAGCGTCTCGGGGTCGAGCTCACGGACGACGGTGCCCACGGGCACCTTGAGGATGAGGTTCTCCCCCGCACGGCCATCCTTGCGCCCGCCCTTGCCATGGGTGCCACGCTCGGCCTTGAAGTGATGCTTGTAGCGGTAGTCGATGAGCGAGGAGAGCTGTGCGGCCGCCTGAATGATGACGTTGCCGCCGCGCCCGCCGTCGCCGCCATCGGGTCCTCCCTTGGGAACGAACGCCTCGCGCCGGAACGACATGCACCCCGCGCCGCCGTCGCCGCCCTTGACGCAGATGCGGCTCATGTCGGTGAACTGTGACACGCTACCTCGCTCTCAAACGACGGGAGACCCCAAGCCGAGCTTCGGGTCTCCCGCATACACATGCTATGAAGGGTGACGTTAGGCGTTCGCGAGGGGCCGCACGTTCACGCGGTGCTTGATGCCGCGGGTGTACTCGACGGTGCCGTCAACGAGCGCAAACAGGGTGTCGTCCTTGCCGCGGCCGACGTTGGCGCCCGGATGGATGCGAGTGCCGCGCTGGCGGACGAGAATGGTGCCCGTCGTCACGGTCTGGCCGGCATAACGCTTGACGCCCAGGCGCTGGCCACGAGAATCGCGGCCATTACGGGAGGAACCGAGTCCTTTTTTGTGTGCCATGTCTTCTACCTGCTCTTTCGATTCGCGTGTGGCTACTCGGCGACAGGAGCCTCAGCCGCTGCCTCGGACTCCGAGACGGTCTTCTTCGCAGCGCGCGCCGTGCCCTTGACCGTGGTGATCTTGAGCTTGGTGAGCTGCTGACGATGACCCTTGAGGCGACGATAGCGCTTGCGCTTCTTGAACTTGAAGACCAGCTGCTTCTCGCCCTTGAACTGCTCGAGGATCTCAGCCTTGACCGTGGCCTTGGCGAGCTTGTCGGCGTCGGTGACGATCTTCTTGCCGTCATTCAGGAAGATGACGGGAAGCTCAACCTGGTCACCGACGGTCCCCTCGATCTTCTCGACGGTGATGACATCATCAGTGGCGACCTTGTACTGCTTGCCGCCGGTGGAAACGATTGCGTACATTCTTCATTACCCTTCATGCATCTGATAGTGCAACAGCCGAGTATGGTAGCAGCGATAACACCGGCCGTCAACGTCAAACCTCCTGATATGCGCGGCACCCTCACAAACTGCCGATAACGCCCCGCGCCTCCTCGTGAGGATGGACGCCTCAGGCATCGGGATCGCCGGATTGCGCGACGCGGGTCGTCTCCACGCGCGTGAAGCTCTGATAGCGCGCCATCCCCGTCGAGATGAGCGCGGCGTCGCGCTCCTGGGCGGGCGCGATCCGTCGATCAAGCGCGGCGAGCAGGATCTCCGGGCGCATCGCGCCCTCATTATCCATGCGCGTCTCAAGCGTGAGCACGAGGTGGCGCGACGCCGGGGTCGCGCCAGGGTCGATGGCATCATCCTCGTCATCGGGGGCATGCGCGCTATCCGCCCCCCACGCGAGCTCATAGCCCGCGAGCGTCTTGCGGAGGTCGAGCCGGCGGCGCTTGGAGCCGCGCTGGTAGTCAATCCCCTCCTCGGCCCGGATCGCGTCGAGCGCGCGCCGATACGTCTCGAGTTCATCCGGTGCGTCCGCGCTCAACCAGAGGTCGACCCGGTAGGTGGCGCGCGTGAGCCACGCCGTGAGGGCGGGGGCGCGCATGTCGACGTAGACGGCCTCCTGCGGCGCGAGGTCGGCGGGCGTGGCCGCGATGAGTCGGGGCAGGGCCTCGGCCACGGGCACGTACGCCGTGAGCACGAGATCGAACCACTCGCATGTTGAGCCCGTGCCCACCGGGAGCGCCGAGGAGAAGGCCACGCGCATATGGGGAGAGAAGCCCTGCGTCACCGCATAGGGCAGGCCCGCGCGGCGCACGACGCGCTCGATCGTGTGCGCGACCTCGAGGTGCCCGAGATAGCGCAGGCGCCCGCGCTTGAGGTAGCGCACGCGCAGGCGGAAGAGGGTCTGCTCGCTCATCGACGCTCACCTGCCAAGATGTTGTTCGCCTGAAGCGTCGGGCAGATGCCGCACCCCGTGCAGCTGCCGCGCGTGCAGTCGTGGGTGGTCACGCCCTCAAGGGCGCGACGCCACTCCCGCTCGAGGTAGCCGCCGCTCACGCCGGGGCTCGTGTGCTCCCACGGGAGACGCAGGCCCACCTCGAAGGGCTCCTGAGCCACCGCGCGCAGGTCGATTCCGCACTCCGCGGCCGCTTCAAGCCAGCGCGTGAGGTCGAACTGCTCGGACCAGGCATCGAAGCGCTGACCTCGTCGCCATGCCCCCATGATCACGGGCGCGAGCGCGCGGCCGCCCCGCGAGAGCGCGGCCTCGACGAGCGAGGTCTCAGCGTCATGGTAGTGCACCCGCACGCTGCGGTTCTCAACGCTCTGCAGAAGCAGGCGCTGCCGACGCTTGACCTCGGCGTCATCAAGCTGGGCGCACCACTGGAACGGCGTCCAGGCCTTAGGGATGAAGACCGCGACCGAGATCGAGACCGACACGCCTCCGCGCTGCCCCTTGGGCACGACCTCGCGCGCGATCTCGATCACATGGTCGGCCATGCGCGCGATGGCGACGATGTCCTCGTCCGTCTCACCGGGCAGCCCCATCATGAAGTAGAGCTTGCAGCGGCGCCACCCGGCCTCGAAGGCGGCGCGCACCGCGCGATCGAGGTCGTCCTCGGTCACGTTCTTGTTGATGATGTCGCGCAGGCGCTGGCTGCCCGCCTCGGGCGCGAACGTGAGCCCGCCCTTCTTCTCACCCGCGACCTCGAGCGCCATCTCGACTCCGAAGGAGTCGAGGCGCTGCGAGGGAATGGAGACCGATATGCCCGTGTCTTCAAGCCGGCGGTTGAGCCGTCCCAAGATCTCACGGATGCAGGAATGGTCGGTGGTTGAGAGCGAGGTGAGCGAGACCTCGTCATAGCCAGTCGTCTCAAGGCCGCGAATCACCGCCGAGACCACCTGGTCGGCCGAGCGCTCGCGGACGGGACGATAGGTGATGCCCGCCTGGCAGAAGCGGCAGCCCCGCGCGCAGCCGCGCAGCACCTCGATCGAGAGGCGATCGTGCACGATCTGCGCATACGGCACGACCGATTGCGGGATGGGGTCCGTGGCGCCGAAGTCGGCCGCGACGCGCTTGTAGACGACCTCGGGCACGTCCTCCCCGGGGCGGGGCACCGTGTAGCCCCAGCGCGTGCAGGGCTCATCGAAGCGCACCTCATAAAGACTCGGCACGTAGGTTCCCGGCACCCGGGCGAGCCCGCGCAGAATCTCCGCGCGCGTGGCACCGGCGTCGCGCAGGCGCCGATGCTCCTGGCACACCTCGACGATCGAGTCCTCCCCCTCACCGATGAGCACGGCGTCGAAGAAGTCCGCCAGGGGCTCGGGGTTGTAGACGGAGGGGCCGCCGGCGATGATGAGGGGGTCATCCTCGCCTCGGTCGCGCGCGAGCAAGGGGATTCCCGCGAGGTCGAGCGCCTCGAGGAAGTTCGTGGCCGCCATCTCGTGCGGAACGTGAAAGCCGACCACGTCGAAGGAGGCGATAGGCGCCGCTCCCTCAAGCGACAGCAGCGGCACGCCGGCCGCGCGCATGGCATCCGCCATGTCGACCCAGGGGAGGTACCCGCGCTCGCACGAGATGCCGTCGACCGCGTTGAGGTTGCGATAGAGGATCGCGATCCCCTGGTTGGGCAGGCCCACCTCGTACACGTCCGGATAGATGAGGCAGGCGCGGTAGTCGGCGTCCGCCGAGGCGAGCGAGCCCCATTCGTGATCGAGGTAGCGGGTGGGCTTCTCCACGTGTGCGAGCAGGGGCTCGAGCTCCGAGAAGCGGTCCTCGTAGATAGCGCGCATGCTATGCCTCCCCCATCGGGGCGCGGTCGCGCGTCGCGCTCGCCACGCGTCGCACAGCCTCGTTCACGCCCGTGTAATCGATTCCGTGCTCATAGGCGGCCTCGAGCGCGCAACCCATCCCCCAGGTGCCGACCCCCGCCACGAGCGCGCGGATCACGAGGCGCAGGCAGGGGACGCTCCGACCGATCTGACGTGACGCGGCGCGGCAGACGAGGCCCGCCGCCGCCACGGCGGCGACCTCGTAGGCGCGCTCGAGCCGGAACGGGTAGCCATAGATCGCCGAGAGCTTGAAGGCCATGCTGATCTGGGCGAACGTCATGACCGGATAGTTGGCGCCGGGCACGAAGAACAGCGCGCCCGTCGCCGCGTTGGCGATCGCGGCGCTCATGATGACGCGGTTGGCCATCGCCTCGCGCATGAAGGGGAAGCTCGCCGCGAAAGAGACGCCCTTCTCCGTGCGGTCGAGGATCCAGCGGGAGAGCGACGCGGTCAGGTGATCGGGGTCAGTCGCAGCCACGAGACCGAGCATCGGGGTATCGGCCGTGATGAACGGCACCTCCACGCTCGACTCGGCCACCACGCACACGGGCGCGCCTGAGATCACGAGCGATCGCACACCGTCCTCGAGGACCGGCGACCCACAGGTGAGGACGATGATGACGTCGGTGTCGGCCTTGGGCGGCGGCGGGGCGGCGCTCAGGCGCTCGACGCGCACGAGCGCGGCGGTGGTCTCGGGCACGAGAGCCGCGCGCACCGTGTCAATGAGGAAGCGCGAGGCGGTGGCGTCGAGATAGACGGCGACGCGCACGGGAGCGTCGGCGTCGCGCGCCGCGTTGAGGCCGAATTTCAGGGCCTGGGCAGCGTTCTCATACGGTATGCGCATGGCGATCCCTCCCGCTAGACGGTCTTGCCACGATGGCGCCAGATGGACTGTACCATGCCCACGGCCATGCAGTGCGCGATCATCGACGACGAGCCGAAGCTGATGAAGGGCAAGGGAATGCCCGTGATGGGCATGAGGCCGATGCACATGCCGACGTTCTCGAACACCTGGAACATCCACATCCCCACGATGCCCGCGCAGACGAGCCTGAAGAAGAGGTTGTCGCACTTGATGGCGACGCGGATCGTGGAGATGATGAGCACCGCGAAGAGCAGCAGCAACACGATCGCGCCGACGAAGCCGAAGGTCTCGCACAGAAACGCGAACACGAAGTCGGTGTGGTACTCGGGCAGAAAGCCCGAGGTGGACTGCGTCGCGTTGCCCAGGCCCTTGCCGAAGAACCCGCCTGATCCCACCGAGATGAGCGACTGCAGGAGGTTGTAGCCGGAATCCGAGGTGTCGCTCGTCGGGTCGATGAACACGAGCAGGCGGTTCATCTGATAGTCCTGGATGAGCGAGTTGCTGTCGCCGACGATGCTGTCGACGATGGAGTCAGTCGCGAGGATGAGCGACACGAGCCCGATGATGAGCGCGATGGTCGAGAGGACCCACTCCTTGCGGGGCCCGCTCATCAGGATGACGATCGCGCCCAGGAAGAAGATGACGAGCGCCGAGCCGAGGTCGCCTTGGATGACCACGCAGACGAAGGGCACGGCGACCATGCAGCAGAGCTTCGCGTAGTCGCGAATCGTGTCGATCCGGCCGTTGT
Organism: uncultured Coriobacteriaceae bacterium; assembly: GCA_964558955.1. Classification (GTDB taxonomy): domain Bacteria; phylum Actinomycetota; class Coriobacteriia; order Coriobacteriales; family Coriobacteriaceae; genus Coprousia. Next base: position 18,736 of record CAZLGF010000013.1, on the reverse strand, counting down.
ACTGCGCGCCGAGCGCCGCGATGAAGCACACGGTGACGAGCTTCGCGACCTCGACCGGCTGGAAGGTGAGGCCGATGAACGGGATGCGGATCCATCCGGTGCCGCCCAGGCCGCCGGTGTAGGAGAGCCCGGGCACGAACGGCAGGAAGATCAGGACGACGTCGATGACGAGCAGCGCCGTCGAGATGTTGGCGAGCCCGCGCAAGTCGATGCGCCAGATGACGAGCGCGGCCGCCGTGCCGATGCCGATGCCGAGGAGATGGCGCGAGAAGGAGGCGTCCGCGTTGCTGAGCGAGGCCGACCAGATGATGACGGTCCCGTACGCGACGAGCCCGATCCAGGCCACGAGCACCCCGAGGTTGACTGACTGGCGAAGCGAGCCGCGCGACGAGGAGATCTGTCGGTTGACGCGCTTGAGGCTTCCCGCTGAGGAGCCCGTTGACGTGCGTGCGGACATCATGGCCTCCTATCGGGTCGAGGAGTCGGACGCTTCCGACGTGTCAGGTTCGTCATAGATGACGCCGAGCACGTCGCGAACGGCGCGCAGGGCCGTCGCCGAGCCGCCACCGCCCTGCTCGAGCAGGCACACGACGACGTACTTGGGGTCATCGGCGGGCGCGTACGCGCAGAACCAGGCGTACTCGTCCTCGCCGGTCTTCTCGCCCGTGCCCGACTTGCCGGCGACCTCGACGGACAGGGAGCTGAAGTGCTCGGTCACCGCCGAGCTCGTCACGTAGATCACATCGTGAAGGCCTTCCTTCACGAGCGCGAGGTCCTCCTCAGAGTTGATGCTCGCGGTGAGACGCTCCTTGGAGCCCGTCTCGTTGTAGAGGTAGGTGTCGCCCTCGCCGGTGCGCGAGACGGCCGAGAGGAAGACGTGCGGGGTGTACTCGACGCCGCCCATCGCGATGCCCGCGTAGACGCAGGCCATCTGGATCGGCGTGACGAGCAGGTCGCCCTGGCCGATCACGAGGTTTGTCATGTCACCCGGTCTCCAGGTGGCGTCGCTTTCCGACCAATCGGCGTAGTAGCTCTCCTTCCACTCGGAATCGGGCACGCGCCCGGCGTACTCGCTTGGGAGGTCGATCCCGGTGCGCTCGCCGAGGCCCCAGCGGCGGTACATCTCCTGCAGGCCCTCGGGATTGTCCTCGTCGTAGTAGAAGCCCGCGCCGATATCGTAGAAGACCGGATCGCATGAGTACCCGATGCCGCTTTGCAGGTTCATCGTCCCATGCCCGGTGAGCAACCAGCAGTTCTGGGCGTAGGTCTCACCGAGGCCCGTCCAGGTGCCCGTGCAGGTGGTGGTCTGCGACGAGGTGTAGATGCCGTACTCGAGGGCGGCGAGCGCGGACAGGCTCTTGATCGTCGAGGCGCTCATGTACTGGCCGGAGATCGCGCGGTTGAGCAGCGGCGTGCCCCCGTCATCGCTGTTGAGCTCGGACCAGAGCTCGGACGAGATGCCGCCCACGAAGGCGGCGGGCTCGTAGGTGGGGGCGCTCGCCATGCCGAGGATCTCACCGTTCGTGCAATCGAGGCAGATGCAGGCGCCCGCGCCCGCGTTGGTGTAGCCGCTCTCCTGCGCCACGGCGATGGCGTTGTTGAGGCCGTCCTCGCAGGCTTGCTGAATGGTGAGGTCGATGGTGAGGCGTATGTCGGAGCCCGCGCTCGCCGGAACCGAGCTCGTCGTGCTGAGGACGTTGCCGCTCGCGTCGACGGTGACGGTCTGCTCGCCCTTGATGCCCTGGAGCAGCGACTCGTAGCGCGACTCCACGCCCGACTGCCCCACCGTGTCGCCTGACGAGTAGGTGATGGAGTTGGCGTCGTCGGAGCTCTCCGCCTGCGCCTCGAGCTGCTCGCTCGTGATGGTGCCCGTGTAGCCGAGCACGTGGGCCGCGAGCGAGCCATAGGGGTACTGGCGCTCCGTGCCCTCCTCGACGTACACGTCGGGGAACTCGCCCACGTGCTCCTTGATGAAGGCGACCGTCGAGCGGCGCACGTCCGCGGCGATCGTGTGGCGCGCCTGCGCGCCCTCGGTGTTGTCCTGGATGTTGCGGAGCGCGGCGACGTAGGGAATGCCGAGGATGTTCGCGAGGTGGCGGACGAGCACCGTGTCGCTCGCCAGGTCGCTGTAGGCCGTCACGGTGAACGAGGCGCGGTTCGTGACGAGCGGCACGCCGTTGCGGTCGAGGATGCGCCCGCGCGGAGCGGACGTGGTGACCGTGGTCGTCTGGTTGCTCTCGGCAAGCTCCTCGTAGTAGTCCGAGCTCACCATCTGCATGCTCCACAGCTTCGCGGCGAGCACCGCGAACATCGCCCCCACGCTCGCGGTGAGCATCGTGAAGCGACCCTTGAACGCCGTGCCGGCGGTGTTGCCCTCCCCTTCCGCGGCGCGCGGGCGCGTGCCGCCCGCGGTGTCATACGTGAAGCGGTTGGGATGGCCGCGAAGGTAGATCAGGGAGCCGACGATGACGATGACGAGAACGATGCCGGCGATGACGACGACGAGCTGCGCGTCCATGGGACCTCCTAGCGCATGCCCTTGAAGCGCGTGCCGCCGCGGCGCCCGCCGCGCGTCATGAGGGTGCGAGAGGATCCCTCACCACGTCCGAGAAGCATCATGAAGGGCACGGCCGCCGCGGTGCTCAGCAGCGCCGAGGCGAGCCCGTGGCCGACGAACGCCGTGAGCACGCTCTCCTCGTAGCCGAGCACGACGAGGGCGACGCCGTTTGCGAAGCAGACGACCAGCGCGTCGATGAGGAAGAGCCGTATCGAGCGGACCGACAGATCGCCTTGGGGCCCCAGGGCGGTCGCGAGCGCGAATGACGAGATGGTGAGCAAAAGCGACATGAGCCCCACGGGCACCGAGGCGGTGAGGTCGTAGAGGAGGCCGGCGATGAAGCCCACCCAGACCGCGCGGCTCGCGTCGCCGGAAAGCGCCATCACCCCGGCGATGACGAGCATGAAGTTGAAGCGCCCGCCGAGGACGCTCACCTGAGGTGAGAGCCCGACCTGCAAGACGAGGGCCACGATGAAGGCGATGATGAGCGGGCGTCGACCGCGCCCGGAGCTGCGTGAGTCCATGGGCTACTCCTCATCCGCCGACTCGTCGTCGTCCGCGTCGTCATCGTCGGAGCGCTCTTCGCCCTCGGGATTGCTGTTGGCCTCGGCGACCTCATCGTCTGATGCGACCTGCTCCTCGGTCAGCGAGGTGATGACGAGGACCTCCTCGTAATTCTCAACGCGGGCCGCGGGCGTCACGACGATGGTGTAATAAAGGGCGTTCGCCTCGCTCGTGACCGAGCTCACCGTCCCCAGGGGAAGCCCCTTGGGGTAGACGCCGCCGATGCCCGACGTGATGACGACGTCGCCCTCCTGAACGTCGACGTCGACCGAGACGTACTCCAGAAGAAGCGTGCCGTCAGCCTGACCCTGCAGCATGCCCTGCGCGCGCGTCTCCTGCAGCATGGCCGAGACGCCCGAGTTCTCATCCGTCAGGAGGCGCACGGTGGCGGTGTTGGCCGAGACCTCGATGATCTGGCCGATGATTCCCGCCGCGTTGGCGACGGGCATGTTGATGGCGAGGCCGTCTGACGTCCCCTTGTTGATCGTGACCGTCTGCGACCAGGCATCGCTCGAGTAGCCGATGATGCGCGCCGCGGTGGACTGCAGGTTGTAGGCGGACTGGAGATCGAGGAGGGCCTCGAGGCGCTCGGCGGTGGCCTCGGCCTCGGCGAGCTCAGTCACGCGCGCCGTGAGCTCCTCGTTCTCCGCCTGCAGCTCGCTCAAGGTCTCCTGGGAGGCCGTGAGGTTCGCCACGACGTTGCCGAGCGCGCCGAACGGCGCCGCCACGGCCGACCCCGCGACCCGGATGGGACTCGTGATGGTGGAGACGACCGAGCGAACGCTGTGGATGGGCCCCTCGTCCCCCTCGCGGATGTAGAAGGTGAGCAGGAGCACCGACAGGACGCAGAAAACAATCAACGGGCGCATACCCGTTGATTGCTGACGCGGACGCAGGTTGCTTGAACGGCCTTGATGGAGCGGCAAGCGTGCTTCCCTTCGTTAGGCGTTGCTTTGGACGAAGCCCCCATCGAAGGCGTTGGCCTCGAGGACGCGGGCGCATCCATTCACAACGTTATCGAGGGCCGTCGGGCTCACGTTGACCGAGACGCCCGTCTCGTCCCTCAAGCGCACGTCGAGGCCGCGCAGCAGCGCGCCGCCTCCCGTGAGGAGGATTCCGTAGTACATGAGGTCGGAGGCGAGGTCGGGCGGGGTCGCGTCGAGCGCGTCCTTCACGGCCTTGGTCATCTCGTCGAGCGGCTTCTGGAGGGCGCGGCGGATCTCCTCGCTCTCGATGCGCACGGTCTTCGGCAGACCCGAGATGACGTCGCGGCCGTTGACCTCGACGTCGAGCTCGTCCTTCAGGGGAACGGCCGATCCGACCTTGATCTTGATGTCCTCGGCGGTGCGCTCGC
>CAZLGF010000013.1:0-14251 GCA_964558955.1 uncultured Coriobacteriaceae bacterium | reverse complement strand
GCGAGGTTGTACGCGTCGCCGACATGCGAGAGGATCGCCTGGTCGAACTCATCGCCGGCCACGCGGATGGACCGCGAGACCACGATGCCGCCCATCGCGATCACGGCGACCTCGGTGGTGCCGCCGCCGATGTCGATGACCATCGAGCCCGTGGGCTCCTCAACCGGCAGGTCGGCGCCGATCGCCGCGGCCATGGGCTCCTCGATGAGGTAGGCCTGGCGCGCGCCGGCGGAGATGGTCGCCTCGAAGACGGCGCGCTTCTCGACGGAGGTCACGCCCGACGGAACGCAGACCACCACGCGGGGGCGCGGGGTCCACGGATAGCGCTTCCCCGAGGCCTTGTCGATGAAGTAGCGAAGCATCGCCTCGGTGACGTCGAAGTCGGCGATGACGCCGTCCTTCAGGGGGCGGACGGCGACGATGTTGCCCGGCGTGCGACCGAGCATGCGCTTGGCCTCGATGCCCACGGCGAGGATGCGGTCATCGGTCTTGTCAATCGCGACGACGGACGGCTCGCGGATGACGATCCCCTTGCCGCGGACGGACACGAGGGTGTTCGCGGTGCCGAGGTCGATGGCGAGGTCACCCTCGTACTGGCCGAATAACATATCCACTAGCGAAAACATGCTGCTCCCGTGATGCGTGCGCTCAACGCGCGAATATGAGTGTCTGGAAGTGTAGTCCATGGAGCGATGGGCGGCAGGCGCGCGCGCGGCATCGCTCCAAATTACACATTACGTCGCGGGCCTCTATGCCGCAGCCTCGTCATCGGTCGCGTCGGCCGTCTCGTCGCCCGCGTCGGCATCATCGGTCGCGTCATCGTCAGTCGTCGTGCTGTCGAAGCTGAGCGACAGCGAGCTCACCACCCAGCCGATGTGGTTCTCGGAACGGACGAACGTGACGTCGTAGACCTGGGTCCCGCCGAGCGAGAGCGTGACCGTGACCTGCGCGGTGGACTCGGTCATGGACTGGTCCATCGCGTCGATCGTGGGCGTGGCGCCCTCGGGAATCATTGAGACGAGCAGCGACTTGGCGCTGTCGGAGAGGCTGGCGTCGAGGTAGGCGTCGGTGTCCTCGCCGTCGGTCACCGCGTCGAAGAGGCTCGTCAGGACCGACTGCTGCGAGGGGAAGCCGAAGCCACGCGTGTAGGCGAAGCCGAGGCCGCCTCCGGCGATGATGACGAGCAGCAGGATGACGAGAAAGACCTTGAGGCCGGTGCGACGCTTCTTGCGGCGCACCTTCATCTCGCGACGATCCTGCTGGATGAGCTCGGACTCGCTCATCGTGAAGAACCCGGTGTCGGAGGGGTCGGGCATGAAGGAGCCCGACTGGCCGAGCGGGTCGAGCGGGTCGACGGCCTCGCCGAGGCCGGCCGTGGGCGCCGGGCCCATGGCATTTTGCGCCGAGGCGGCGGCGACGGCGTCCTGAGCGCGGGCGAGGGCGTCCTCCTCGTCGGTCGAGAGCTGGTAGATGCCGTCAGCGGTGGCCGCGTTGAAGACCTCGACCGCATCGGCGTGACGACCAGCTGCCTCGTAGGCGCGGCCCATGCCGGCGTTGATGGCGCGAACGTCATCGCGGGGCGTCGCGAAGTCGAGGGCCGTGCGATAGGACTCGATGGCGTCGCCCGGGCGGCCGAGATCGATGAAGCAGGCACCGAGCTGCGCGAGGGCGCCAGCGGGCGCGGGGTTGGCGCCGTCGATCGCCGCCTGGCGGAACGCCGTGCCCGCCTCGGCCACGTTGCCGAGCGCGCGCAGGCTGGTGCCGAGTCCGAAGTAGGCCTTGTAGGGCGTGGCGTACGACGCGTCGCGCGCCGCCTCGGAAAAGCTTGAGACCGCGCGCTCCATCTCGCCGGCGGCGGCATAGGCCTTGCCCTGGTTGGTGAGGAGCGCGCCGCGCTTGCCGTAGGTGCGGTCAGCGAGCGCCAGCTCGTAGGCGCTCGCCGCGTCGGCGTAGCGGCCGAGCTTCATGAGCGCGTTGCCCCGCAGGTGATCGACCTCGCCCGCCGGCTCGGAGGGCTCTTTGACGGCGGCGAATATCTGAGCGGCGGCGGCATAGTCGCCTGCACGGTAGGCAGCACGGGCCCGGTCGAGATACTGTGCGTTCACGACTACTCCTTTTCAGACGACGCGGTCTCGATCGCAACGTGCGCGATCTCGTCACCGGCACGAAGCCGGCCGATGACGTCGAGGCCCTCGATGGTGGTTCCGAAGACGGTGTAGCCCGAGTCGAGCGCGTGCTGCGCCCCCAGGCAGAAGTAGAACTGGGAGCCGGCGGAGTCGGGATGCTGCGAGCGGGCCATGGCGAGCGCGCCGTCAACGTGGCTGTTGCGCGGATTCGTGGCGAACTCGGCCTTGATGACGTATCCGGGGCCGCCCGTCCCGGGCATGCCGGAGGGGCCGGGACGCCCGGCTGCGACCGCCTCGGGCGTCATGTCGCGGGTGTTGGGGTCACCGCCCTGGATGACGAAGCCGGGGACGTATCGATGGAACTTCGTGCCGTCATAGAAACCGCTCGTCGCCAGCTCGCAGAAGTTGGCGACGTGGATGGGGGCGCCCGCGCCGTCGAGTTTGACGCGGATGACGCCCTTCGACGTCTCGATCACGGCGATCTCGTCGCCGCGCACCGGATACGTGGGCACATGAAGCTCTCGTGTGAACGCTGGCAATGCAGGACCCTCCTTGACGACGCGCGCTGTCAATCGTTCCCATTCTAGCAGGAACACCCTGCGTCCGCACATCCACGAGGGCTAGCGCGAGCCTACCTCCGCACGGCGCTCATCAAGCCAGGTCTGCAGGATGAGGCTCGCGGCGATGCTGTCGACGCGCCCGCGCATCTCGCGTTCGGAGAGCCCCTGCGCGCGCAGGATGCGCTTGGCCTCGACGGAGGAGAGGCGCTCGTCGGCGAACTCAAGGGGAAGCTGGCACGTGGCGGCGATGGCGCGCGCGGCCTCCTCCACGCGCGCGGCCTGCGGGCCCTCCTCCCCTGCCAAGGTCATGGGACGGCCGCAGACGAGCACGTCGGGCTCATAGTCCTCCAAAAGGAGGCGGAAGCTCCGCGCGTGACCGAGCACCTCGGCGGCGGGGAGCACCTTGACGGGCATGGCCACGGCCCCGGACGCGTCCGAGACCGCGACGCCCACGCGCCGCTCGCCGATGTCGAGCCCGAGCGCGATCATGGGGCCGCTACGCCGTCAAGGTCGCGCGGGCGGCCTCGAGCGCGGCGTCGATGCCGGAGGCGTCCTTGCCGCCCGCCTGCGCCATCGTCGCCCGGCCGCCGCCGCCTCCGCCCACGAGCGGCGCGATCTGCTTGATGAGCGAGCCCGCCTGGAAGCCCGCGGCCACGGCCTCGTCGGTCGCGGCGGCGAGCAGCGCCGGCTGGCCCTTCTCGGTCACCGTCGCGAGCACGCAGGCCACCGGCCCCGCGACCCGGGCGCGCACGGTGTCCCACACGCTGCGGAGATCCGCCGCCTCAAGCCCCTCGAGACGCGCGATCACGAGCCGGTACGCGCCCAGGTCGAGCGCCGCGTCGATCGCATGAGCCACCATGTCGGAGGAGCCGCCGGTGAGCGCGGCCTTGAGCTTCTGCTCGGTCGCATGCAGGCTCTCCTGGAGCGCGGCCGCCCGCGCGGGAACCTCATCGGGACGGCATTTCAGGCCCGCGGCCACCTCGTCGAGCACGCGCAGGCGCGCGTTCACGTAGGCGAGGGCGCCCGCCGAGGTCACCGCCTCGATGCGACGGATGTTCGCGCCCGTGGAGGACTCGCTCACGATCTTGATGAGCCCGATCTCAGCGGTGTTGCGGGCATGGGTGCCGCCGCACAGCTCGCGCGACACCTCGCCGCACGAGACGACGCGCACCTCGTCGCCGTACTTCTCGGTGAACAGCGCCACAGCCCCTGATGCCTTGGCCTCCTCGGTGCCCATCACCTGCGTCGAGACGGGCAGGTCGGCGAAGATCCAGTCGTTCACCAGATCCTCGACGGCCGCGAGCTCCTCGGCCGTGCAGGCGGAGAAGTGCGTGAAGTCGAAGCGCAGCCGCGCGTCGTCGACATGGGAGCCCTCCTGCGCCACATGCGTGCCGAGAACGGAGCGCAGGGCCGCGTGCAGCAGGTGCGTGGCCGTGTGATTGCGACGGATGCGCTCGCGGCGCGCGGCGTCAACCGTGGCCTCGACCTCGTCGCCCACGGCGAGCGAGCCCGCCTCGACGACGCCGGCATGAGCGCAGACGACCTGCTCGTGCCACGTCGTGTCGGCGACCGTGAAGCGCGCGCCCGAGGCCGTCTCGATCACGCCCGTGTCACCCACCTGGCCGCCGCGCTCGCCATAGAAGGGCGTGCGATCGAGCATGATCTCGACGCGCTCGCCCGCCGACGCGCGCTCAACCGAGGCGCCGTCGCGCACGATGGCGACGATCCGCCCCGCGCCCTCCGTCGCGTCGTAGCCGGTGAAGACCGTGGGCTCGAGCGTGTCCGACAACGCGAGCCACACGGTGTCGAAGTTCGACCAGGCGACATCCTTCACCTGCGCGCGAGCGCGCTCGCGCTGCTCGGCCATGGCCTCCTCGAAACCGGCCTCATCGACGGCGAAGCCGCGGCTCGCGGCGATCTCGCACGTCAGGTCGATCGGGAACCCGAAGGTGTCGTGCAGCGTGAAGGCGCGCCGTCCATCGAGCGTGGCGCCCGGCTCGAGCGCCGCGAGAGCCTCATCGAGGTAGGCGGTGCCCGTCTCGATGGTCGCGGAGAAGCGCTCCTCCTCGCTCTCGAGGAACTTCAGGATGAGCGAGCGGTTCTCGGCGAGCTCGGCGTAGTGCGCGCCCATGGTCTCGATCACGCGGTCCGCGTAGCGCGCGAGGAACGCCTCCTCGATGCCGAGGAGCCGCCCGTGCATGACGGCGCGGCGGATGAGGCGACGGAGCACGTACCCGCGTCCCTCGTTGCCCGGGCGGATGCCGTCAGCGAGCATGAAGGTCGCGGCGCGGGCGTGGTCGGCCACGATGCGCAAGCTCCGCGAGTCGCCCTCGTAGCTCGCGGGGTCGTACGCCCGGCCCGAGATCTCGACGCCGAGGTCGATGAGGCCGCGGAGCACGTCGCCATCGTAGTTGGAGCTCGCGTGCTGCATGATGGCCGCCGTGCGCTCGACGCCCATGCCGGTGTCGATGTTGCTATGGGGCAGCTCCGGCATGGAGCCGTCCTCCTGGCGGTCGTACTGGGTGAAGACGAGGTTCCAGAACTCGAGGTAGCGGTCGCAGTCGCAGCCGGGCGCGCAGTCGGGGTGGCCGCAGCCGAATTCCTCGCCCTGGTCGTAGTAGATCTCCGAGCACGGTCCGCAGGGGCCGGTGGGACCGGCGGCCCAGAAGTTGTCGTCCTCGCCGAGCCGGGTGATGTGGTCTTCCGCCACGCCGAGCGCGCGCCAGATGTCGTGCGCCTCGTCGTCATCGGTGAAGACGGTGAAGTGCAGCCGCTCGACCGGGAGCTTGAGGACATCGGTGATGTACTCGAACGCCCAGGCGCACGCCTGCTGCTTGGAGACGCCGCCAAACGAGAAGTTGCCCAGCATCTCAAAGAACGAGAGGTGGCGGCCATCGGAGCCGATCACGTCGATGTCGTTGGTGCGCACGCACTTCTGGCACGAGGTCGCGCCGATCTCGGTCATGGTCTTCTTGCCGAGATAGTACTGCTTGAACTGGTTCATGCCGGCGTTCGCGAGCAGAAGCGACGGATCGTCGGGAATGAGCGAGGACGAGGGGAAGCGCTTGCATCCGCGCTCCTCGAAGAAGGAGAGGAACGACGAGCGAATCTCGGCCGTCGTCATCGAGGGGAACTCGTGAGCCATGTGAACTCCTTGACTGCGTGCATCGTGCGAGCTGAAACCTAACCAGTATAGCGAAAAGCGCGGCTCCTTCCGTCGCGCTGACCGGGACGCAAGGAGCGCGGCGTCTCACGCGAGCCGTCCTCCTGCGCCCGAAGCCATGGTGACGCGCGGCCGGCGCCGCTTATGAGCGCACCGCGGAGCTCTCGGGATCGATCTTGTCCTGGATCCTCTTGAGCGTGCGGCGCAGCAGGCGCGAGACCTGGACCTGCGATATGCCGAGGCGCTCGGCCATCTCGATCTGAGTCAGCCCCTCATTGAAGCGCAGCTCGATCACGTCGCGCTCGCGCGGGGAGAGCTCGCGCAGGGCGTCGGAGATGATGATGCGGTCATCGGCCATCTGGAGGTCGGCGTCATCGGTCGCGTAGCGATCGATGATGGAGGGAGCGTCATCGCTATCGGATGAACCAGCCCCCTCGAGCGGCACCGAGCTGTACGCCGACGACGACTCCATGGCCTCGAGGACCTCCTCCACGGACGACCCGAGGTACTCAGCGACCTCCTCGGTCGTGGGCGAGCGCTGCAGCTGGGTGGTCAAGGCGTCAGTCGCCTGGTTGACCTTGGCTGAGAGCTCTTGGAGACGGCGCGGCACCCGCACGCTCCACCCCTTATCGCGGAAGTGGCGCTTGATCTCGCCGAGGATGGTCGGCGTGGCGTAGGTGGTGAACTCGAGGCCGCGTGAGGGGTCGAAGCCCTCGATGGCCTTGAGCAGGCCCAGGTAGCCAACCTGAATGAGGTCGTCGAGCGGCTCGCCGCGGTTCTTGAACTTGTTGGCCAGGAAGCGCACGAGGTTGAGGTGCGACATGACGAGCTTCTCGCGCGCGTCCATATCCCCCTCCTCCTTGTAGCGCCGGAAGAGCTCGCGGGTCTTCTCCTTATCCCAGGCGGTCTTTTTCGACGTGGAGCGCTCAGCCATATCAGACATCCGCCCTGAGCTCGATGAAGAGGGCGGCGGGCGACTCCTCCTTGCGGTACTCGTCGCACACCGCGCCGAGGAGGAGGTCGGCGTAGGAGGCCGACTCGCTCTCGTCGGCGGCGCTGAAGTCGTCGCAACCGAGTTCGAAGGACATCGAGACGCGCGCGGCGTCAACGGTGAGGGCGATCGAGAGCCCGCCGGCGGGGTGCGCGGCGCAGGCGTAGATGAACGCCTCCTCGGCGGCCATCCTGACGTCCTCGACGCGATCGAGCGACATCGAGGAGAGCGTCGCCGCGGAGGCCGCGGTCATGCGCACGAGCCGGGCGAGCTGCGGCTTAGCGCTCACGGACAGGGAGATCGTCTCGGGCGCGCTAGGCATGGGGCTCCTCCTTAGCGGACGGCGCCTCATCGGGGACGGCGTCGTAGGTGTAGTACTGCGGGGCCGGAGCGTCCTCGGGCGCGGGCGCGGCGGCGTCTTGGGGCGCGTCGAGCGTGCGCGCGCCGTTGTCCGCGGCGGGACGGCGCTTGCCGAGCAGGCGCTGGACCGCGTTTGAGGTGGCGTCCGCGACGCCTGAGACCGCGGAGCCCGCGCTCGCCGCGGCCCCCGTGAGGGACGAGACGTCGCGCACGACGGCCTCGACCTCGACGAGGTCGGCCGAAAGGGCGTCGATCGCGACGTTCGCGCTCGCGATCAGGGGCTCCATGCGCGCGATCGCGGGCTGGAGGTCGTCGAGCGCGCCGTCGAGCTTGGCGATGACGGGCTTGGTCTCGGCGATGGCCTCGTTCAGCTCGTCGACCGTCCGGTCGAGCGAGCTCGCCGCCGTGCGGGCGCGGCGCGCGGTGAGCGCGATCTCGACCACGGCCCAAACGGCCACGATCACAAGGACGATGAGTGCGATCTGGAGGGGTTCCATGCTGCCTCCCACTGGCTTGCGCGCGGCGCTCGCCGCGCGCGGTCGACCGATGCGTACGTGCCCATACTACCCGTTTCCGCCCCATGTCCGCCCGGTTGCACCAAAGTCCCTCATGAGGGGTCACTGGTGGGCGCGCCGGGCCCCTGGGCGGGCGGGCGCCGCTGGCCCATCTCGAAGCGGTACTGCTCCCACCCGCGCCCGGAGCTCGACCAGAAGGACCCTCGCTCGAGGCCATCGGGCAGGTAGCGCTGATCGACCCAGCCCTCGGGGTAATCGTGCGGATAGAGGTAGGGGCCATAGGAGTCCGAGCCGGGGCGATGCCGGTCGCGCAGATGACTCGGCACCGCGCGCTGGCCTGAGGTGCGCACGTCCGCAAGCGCCGCGTCGATGGCGGCCTCGCAGGCGTTCGACTTGGGCGCAAGGGCGTTGTACAGCGCGGCTTGGGCGAGGTTGATGCGGCATTCGGGATAGCCGATGACCTCGGCAGCCCGGAAGGCCGCCTCCGCCACGAGCACGGCCTGCGGGTCGGCGTTGCCGACGTCCTCGGAGGCCGCGATGAGGATGCGCCGCGCGATGAACTTGGGATCCTCGCCCGCATCGATCATCCGCGCGAGCCAGTAGATCGTCGCGTCGGGGTCGCTGCCACGCATCGACTTGATGAACGCCGAGATGATGTCGTAGTGCATGTCGCCGGACTTGTCATAGGAGAGGCCACGGCGCGGGTTCGCCAGCTGGATGTCGGCGCAGGTGATCTCGATCGGCACGTCGCCTGCCGCGGGCGCGTCGGATTCGGTGAGCGCGACCTCGCTCGCGAGCTCGAGCGTGGTGAGGGCCGCGCGGGCGTCGCCCGCGGCGAGCGTGCAGATCGCGGCGACGGCCTCGTCGGACGCGCTGAAGCGGTCTGCGAGACCCTGGGGGGCCGCGAGGGCGCGGCGCACGAGAATCGCGACGTCCTCGTCCGCCAGATGCGTGAGCTCGACCACGCGAGCGCGCGAAAGGAGCGCTGAGTTCACCTCGAAGTAGGGGTTCTCGGTCGTCGCGCCGATCATGATGACGGTGCGGTTCTCGACGGCGTGGAGCAGCGCGTCCTGCTGCGAGCGGGAGAAGCGGTGGATCTCATCGATGAACAGGATCGTGCGGCGATCGCAGGCCATGAGGCGGCGGCGCGCGTCGTCGATCTCGCGGCGCAGGTCCTTGACCGAGCCCGTGACCGCGGAGACCTCCACGAACTCGCTGCGCGTGCGGGCGGCGATGATGCGGGCGAGCGTGGTCTTGCCCGTGCCGGCGGGACCGTAGAGGATCACGCTCGAGAGCACGTCGTGCTCGATCGCCGAGCGCAGCCACGATCCAGGGCCGACCGCCTGCTCCTGCCCCACGTACTCGTCGAGCGTCTGGGGGCGCATCCGCACCGCGAGCGGCGCGTTTCTGAGGGTCTTAGCCTCGTCGGCATGAGAGAACAGCGTATCCATGGGCCTCATTCTAACGAAGACGCGGTAGCACGGGCTACTCGTTGATGTAGGTGCGCTGCGGGAAGCTGATCTCAGGGAAGAGGCGCCCCGCGAGCTCGGTGAAGTAGCCGTCGCTCATGCTCGCGATGTAGTCGACCACCGTCTGATCGAGATCGCGCTCCCACTCATAGCGCCTTCCGTAGTGCGAGAGGGCCCGCTCGATCCGCGCGATGTGATGACGGAAGATGAAGCTCGACTCATCGCGCGCGCGCAGATCATCCAGGCAGCGCGCGTACATGAGGCTGAACGCGTTCGCCAGGACTTCGGCGCGCTCCCCCTCGATCCCGCTCGCACGGTAGATCTTGGCGTAGTTCTCCGCCTTGGCGCGGCGGATCTCGGCGAACAGGGCCTCGCTCATCTCGATCCGATCCTTGCCGTAGCTGTGCTCGATGATGTCGGCTGAGGCGTGCGTGAGGATCCATGAGTTGTACCCGCCGCCGAGCCCGTCCTCGAACTCGTCCTCATCAAGCAGGCCGGCCGTGATCGCGTCCTGACGATCGCGGCCCACGTAGGCGATGATGTCCGAGATGCGCACGACGCACCCCTCGAGCGTCATGGGGCGCAGGCACCCAATGGCGAGATCGCCCTGCGCGCGGCAGCGCTCAACCGTCTCATCGAGCACCTCGAACGAATCGAGGCCCGACAGCTTGAAGACGCGCTGCTCGTACTCGCCGTTATGGGTGAGTACGCCGTCGAGCGTCTGCAGGGTGAGGTTGCGCCCGTACAGCGCGTCGAGCACGCGCACCGAGTGAACGTTATGGAAGAACCAGCGGCCCGTGCGCTCGTGGTAGACGTCGTTCAGGCAGCGTTCCCCCGCATGGCCGAACGGCGTGTGCCCGAGGTCGTGCCCGAGCCCGATGGCCTCGATAAGGTCGCAGTTCAGGCCGAGCGCGAAGCCGATGTCGCGCGCGATGCGCGCGACGAGCTGCACATGAAGGCCGCGCCGCGAGAGGTCGTCGTTGCTGCGAAAGCTGAACACCTGCGTCTTGCCGGCATAGCGGTTGTACGCCGGGGTGTGGATGATCTTCTCGACGTCGCGCACGAACGCGGGACGCCAGATGCTCGCCTCGTCGTGCGCGCGCGCCTCGCGCCGGAGCGCCGCGGCGTCATCCGTGCGATAGGGATTCACCCATCCGCGCGCGCGGTCGTCCTCCATGCGTTCAACGAGCTCAGGTGACACGACGTCGGGGATGGTCTCCATCCGCGCGCGAACGGTCGCGCGATCGGGATGCGTTAGCGTGGCCATGGGCGCCTCCTGTACGGTCTCTCTGCTCGGCTCCATCATCGCACGTCGCCCGGACATCGCGCGAGCGCACAGGGCAAAAGCGGCACGGCGCGCACGATGTGCACGTGCCCGCGGCCGCTCAAAGCGCGATCAGCGCGGCCGCCGCGAGAAAGGGCAACAGCGGCAGCGCCCGGCGGCGCGCGACGATGCAACCCGCCGCAAGGGCGCCGAGCGCGAGGGCGTAGGCCGCGAGCGCTCCCGCCGGAGCAGCGAGCATGAGGGCGCCGAGCGCCTTCACATCCCCCATCCCCTGCCCGAAAGTTCCGCGCGCCCGCCGCCATGCGAGCTCAAACGCCACGAGCGCCCCGCAGCACAGGGCCGCGCAGAGCGCGTGCGACGCGAGGCGGGCCAACCCGCCCCCGACGAGCGCGCAGGCGGCACCCGCGAGCGCGAGGAGCGCCGCAAGGGGGTTGGGGAGACGCCGCGAACGCGCGTCGATCACGGCGGCGAATACCAGGAGCGCGATGAGCGCGATCTTGGCAGCCGTCGCCACAGCCGATCCCTCCTCGGACTCCCCTAGCGCGCGATCTCGTCCGCCACGAGGCAGCCCATGTTGAGCCGTCCCGCGAACTCACCGATCACCGCCGCCTGACCGCAGCGCGTGAACACGCCCGCGAAGCGGTTGCGGAAGAGGAAGAGCCCCTCCATGGTGCGGTAGGGCTCGAACGGCCGCCCCTTCCCCGCGGAGCCGCCCTCGACGTTGAGCGACGCATGGGGGGTGACGTACTCCTGGACCGTGCCGCCCGTGCGCGCCATCTCGGCGAGCACGCCGCGCCACTCCTCGTCGGTGCAATCCTGCCCCGCGCGCACGCCGACGCTGTTGTAACCGTCGCGCGGCTTGGCGATCCAGCGCGCACGGTCGGAGAAGCGCGTAAGGTCGCTCTTTTCGTCGAGCAGGTAGGTAGCGGGCACGTGCGCCTCCACGAACGCGAGCTCGTCCTCGTCGAGGAAGGTCGCGGCGAGCGGGCTGCGCAAGATGGCGAAGACGGTCTTCGTCGCGCACGGCCACGTCTTGAAGCCGCCCACCACGGGGACGCGCCCGTCGCGCGCGACCTCGATGAGCGCGTCCGCGCCAGAACACGCCTTCTCAAGGAGCTCGGAGATGACGACGCGGCGCCACACGCAGTCGATGGGTCCCTGGTGGTCGGCGAGCACCCCGTCGGCGTAGGTGAGGTCGCGGATGTCGGCGAAGCGCAGGCGCGCGCCATGCTCGGCGAAGACGCGCGTGAACTCCTCGATCTCCTCGGCGACGATGCTCTCGGCGTAGTCGACGGCCGCGATCTCGGGCACCGCGGCGTCCCCACCCGCCTCGCGATAGCACGCGAGCACGGCCTCGGCGCAGGCTCCGTATAGGTCGAAGCGCGCGAGGTCGTGGCCTGCGGCGAAGGCGCGACCGGTGTCGGTGAGGAGATTCGCGCGCGTGACCTCCTCGGTCACGAGCATGCCGGAGGAGCCATCGGTGTTGAGCTCGCAGAACTTGAAATCACCGGTCTCGGCGTTCAGGAAGATGTCGACTCGGGCGATCGGAATCTGCGTGGCGTACGGAACGTCTCGCGCGGCGAGCTCCTCGATCGCGGGCGCGAGGCCGAAGGCCGCCCTCAAGGCCGGGTCCGTGGCGAACCGGCGCGTCGTCTTGTCCATGATGCGCCCCATGGTCTCGGCGATCCACGCGAGATAGGAGAGGTCGCGGCGCGAGAAGATGCGCGGCACGAAGCTCCACTGCACTGGCCCCCCGTGGTAGAGGGCGTTCGTGGTCGCCAGGAACGCGTCGCCGCGATCATGCGAGGCGGGGTCGCCCGCGCGCTCCTCCGCGAGCGCGCGCCACGTCGCCTCGAGCGCGACCGAGTCGAGCGGCGCGTCCGGCGTCTCGCGCAGAGGGACGGGCGTCGAGATGACGGGGATGTCGATGGGATCCATGGGTCCTCCTTGCTGGCGTCTCGGATGGGCGGGACCCTGCCGCGCCCGTGCTGGCACCCTGATCGGTGCGCCGCCTCATGCGACGGAGCAGCCCTCGATCAGGAGCTTCCCTCCCCCATCACCTCGTCGAGCGTCACGGCGACGTTGTGCGGCGTGGGCACCCAGTCCACCTTGAGGAAGAGCGCCGCCACGGTGATGGGGATGTAGGTCGCCATGAAGATCGGGAAGGTGAAGAGGTTCGCGACGACGCGCCAGCGCGCGCCGCACCGGATGTGGCGGCGCTCGATAATCGTCGTGAGGAGCCCCATGATGAAGAACAGCCCATAGGCGGCCGCGAAGGTCATGAGCAGCGATGCCGCGCAGACCTCCATCTCGGCGTCGGTGGCGAGAAAGCCGCGGCTGAGCAGTCCCACGATGAGGAACGCCCCGTTCGCGAGAATCGACAGGAGCGTGAGCACCATCCCTGGCCCGACGGTCATGAGCAGGTCGTAGGCCGCGAAGCGCCGAAACACCGCGATCGACTTGACGAGATGGATCCCATAGGTGAACAGCACCTGATAGAACCCCTTGGTCCACCGCATGCGCTGGCGCCACGAGGCCGCGAAGGTCACGGGTTGCTCATCGTAGAACTCAGCGGGCGCGTAGCCGATGCGCACGCCGTGGATGGCGCAGAACGTCGAGAACTGAATGTCCTCGGTGAGCGTATGGAACTTCCACCCGTGCATCCCCTCGATGATGGCCGCGGACACGAGGTATCCCGACCCCGAGACCGCGCAGGACGTGCCGCAGTGCATGCGCGCGTTGTTGAGGAAGCGCGCCTCGCGCAAAAACCACGTGGCGTAGCCCGCCGAGATCCACGAGCTCCCGAAATTCTTCGAGTTGCGGTAGCTCGTGACCGCCAGATAGCCCTGATCGAACGTGTCGTTCATGATGCGGACGTAGTCCTGGTCGATGAGGTTGTCGGCATCGAAGATGAAGAAGCCCTCGTGCACGCCCGGATACTCCTCGAGGATGCGCCGCAGGCCATAGTCCATCACCCAGCTCTTGCCCTTGCGGGCGAGGTCGTTGCGCTCGTAGACGATGGCGCCGGCCTCTCGGGCGACCCGCGCCGTGTCATCGGTGCAGGCGTCGGCCACGACGAAGATGTCGATGAGCTCGGCGGGGTAGTCCTGGTTCTTGATGGATTGGACGAGGTTGGCGATGACCGCCTCCTCGTTGTGCGCGGCGACGCAGAAGGCGCAGCGATGCACGGTCGTGGCCGGCGGCTGGCGGCATTCGCCGCGCACGACGCCAACGACGAAGAAGACGAGCTGGTAGAGGAAGCAGACCATGAACAGCACGCCCACGAGCCCGTTGAACGCCACGATGGGCGTCGCGTTGTCGAGCAGCTGCGCGATCACCTGCGAAACCAGCTGCGAAAGCACCTCCACCGAAACTCTCCTCTCGCTGGACGGGCACGTTGACACGATAGTGTAGCGCAGCCACACCCGAGGGGGCGCAGCTGCGCTGCATAAGCCATGGATTGCGCACGAACGACCGCTTCGCGGCGCCCGGCCTAGCTCTCGATGTAATCCTTCAGCTTGCTCGAGCGGCTCGGGTGGCGGAGCTTCGCGAGGGTCTTGGACTCGATCTGGCGAATGCGCTCGCGGGTGACGCCGAACTCGCGCCCCACTTCCTCGAGGGTGCGCGGATGCCCGTCGACGAGACCGAAGCGCAGCTCGATGACCTTGCGCTCGCGATCGGCGAGCGAGTCGAGCACCTGGCCGAGCTGCTCCTGGAGCATCGAGAAGCTCGCCGCGTCCGGCGGGACGACCGCCTGCGCGTCCTCGATGAAATCACCGAGC
>CAZLGF010000012.1:0-24801 GCA_964558955.1 uncultured Coriobacteriaceae bacterium | reverse complement strand
GCGTCGCGGAGCTGATCCTGCTCGGCCGTCATGAGGCGGCTTTCGGCGCGGCGGCGGGTGGCATCGGCTTCCACGTGCGGTCGCGGTAGATCGCGCGCGCGTCGCGCATCCCCTTGAACAGCGCCGGCAGGCCTGTCTTGAACGTGCGATCCACGGCGACGAGGCGGATGAGCTCCTTGGCGAGGGTCGCGGCGGTGCCGAGGCCGAACAGGAACCGGTTGAAGTCACCGTGCAGGCGGAAGTACTGCATCATGTATCCGCGGTTGCGCATGATGTAGTAGCGGTTGAGGTCGGAGGTGCTGTTGAGCTGGCGCAGCCCCGCGATGTCCCAGTTGGCGATCGAGCGGCTGCGCTGGAGGACGATGTCGGCCGTCACGATGGGGTCGGTGATGGTTGAGGCGAGGTAGCCGTAGACGGTGTCATCCCAGTAGATGAAGAAGCGCGGATCGGGGAAGCCGATCTGGTCGACGATCCGCCGCTCGAACAGGCCTCCTTCGAAGCAGAGGGTGTTCATGGCCCGGTGGCCCGACTCGTCGAACGCGGCGGGCGCGAGGGGGTTGGGTATCCCGAGCGGCACGATGAAGTGGTACTGCCAGTAGAAGGGGCCGCCGTCGTGGTCGAGGCGCGACCCTTGGATGACGAGGTGATCGCGCGTCCAGGGAGCGAGCTTGTCGAGGGCGTCGGGCATGACGAACACGTCGTCGTCCATCACCCAGAACCACTGCGCACCGAGCTCGTAGGCGCGCTTCACGCCGGCCGAGAAGCCTCCCGCTCCGCCCAGGTTGTCCTCCTGCGGCTCGTATCGGACGCGGACGGAGCTCCCCTCGGCATCGAGCACAGCGTCGACGCCCCAGCGCGCGTTCATGCGCGCGTCGAGGTCGGCGACCATCTGAGCGGTCTCAGGGGAGTGCTCGTTATCGATGACGATGACGCGCCACGGTGCCTGCGTGAGCGTGCAGAGCGAATCGAAGAGCTGGGAGAGCAGCTCCTGACGCTTGTACGTGACGATCACGATGGCGAGCTTGTCGATCAGGGCGGTCGGTGCGGTCGGAGCGGATGCTTGGCTGCCAGCCGTTCGTTCGTCAGGGACTGGGTCAATCGAGGTGGCGACCGAATCGGTCATGGAGAAGCCTCCTATCGAAACGGGCGCGAGGCCCGGCATGTGCTCCGTCCATTATAGGGCCCGGAGCGCGAGCGTTCCTGAGCGCGCACATTGTTACCGTAAACGTGCGCGCGCCGCTGGGGCTACAATACGGATGTCCGTATGCCGCGCTCGCGGCCCTGACCTGCAGAGGAGAGATGATGGACGAGCTCGCGACCCCCGCCGGCCCGGGCGATGGCTTCTTTCGGATCGCCGCCGCGTCGCCAAGGATCCGCGTGGCCGACGTCGAGGCCAACGCTCAAGCGATCGTCGCCGCCGTGCGCGCGGCGTCCGCGCGCGGCGTCCGCGCGCTCGCGCTGCCCGAGCTCAACGTCACGGGTTACACCTGCGCCGACCTCTTTCTCGATCGCGCGCTCGTTCGCGAGGCCGAGCGCGCTGTCGCGCTCATCCTCGATGAGACGCGCGACCTGCCGGTGCTCTTCACCGTCGGCGTCCCCGTCGCGTGTGGGGGCGCGCTGTACAACTGCGCCGCGGTCTGCTGCGCCGGCGCGCTCCTCGGCCTGACAGCCAAGGCGCACCTGCCGTCATATGGCGAGTTCTACGAGCGGCGCTGGTTCACGCCGGCGCCCGCGGAGCCGATCGCAGACGTCGCGTTCGCCGGCCAGCGGGCCCCGCTCGGCGCGCGTCTCGTCTACGCGTGCTCTGATCCGGGGTGCGCGGCCGTGCGCATCGGGGTCGAGATCTGCGAGGATCTGTGGGTCGCGGTGCCGCCGAGCTCCGACATGGCCCTCGAGGGCGACGCGCTCGTGGTGCTGAACCCCTCCGCTTCCGACGAGGTCATCGGCAAGGCCGAGTACCGTCGCTCCCTCGTATGCGGGCAGAGCGCACGGCTCTACGGCGCCTACGCCTACGCCGACGCGAGCGAGGGCGAGTCGACGACCGACATGGTGTTCGCCGGCGAGAACCTCATCGCCGAGAACGGCGCCCTGCTCGCTCGGACCGCGCTCTTTACCTGCGACATGGCGGTGGCCGACGTCGATCTCGATCGCCTGTCCGCCGAGCGGCGCCGCTCGACCACGTGGGAGTCCCCGCATCCATCCCGGGCGACGGTCGTCGAGATCCCGTTCTCCTACGCGCCCGCGGGCGCGGACGCCTCAGCGGCCGCTCCGGTGCTGCGCTCCGCGCTCGAGATCGACCGCGTCATGCCCCGCGCCCCCTTCGTTCCCGCCGATCATGGCGACCTCGCCGAGCGCTGCGAGACCATCTTCGGGCTCCAGGCGGCCGGCCTCAGGACGCGCCTCGACCACACGGGAACGTCGCGCGCGGTGATCGGGCTCTCGGGCGGGCTCGACTCGACGCTCGCCCTGCTCGTGACCGTGCGGGCGTTCGATGCCCTCGAGCTGCCGCGCACGGGGATCCTCGCCGTCTCGATGCCCGGCTTCGGCACCACGACGCGCACGAAGGGCAACGCCCAGACGCTCGCTGAGGCCCTGGGCGTCGACTTTCGCGAGGTGCCCATCCACGCGGCCGTCGAGCAGCACTTCCGTGACATCGGGCACGATCCGTCGGTCACTGATGTCACCTACGAGAACAGCCAGGCGCGCGAGCGCACCCAGATCCTCATGGATCTCGCCAACGCGCGCGGGGGCTTCGTGATCGGCACGGGCGATCTGTCTGAGCTCGCGCTCGGGTGGGCCACGTACAACGGCGACCACATGAGCATGTACGCGGTGAACGCGAGCGTGCCCAAGACCCTCGTGCGCCATCTCGTGCGCTATGCGGCCGACGTCTTCGGCGGCGTCATCGCGGACGTGCTCGCCGACATTCTCGACACGCCGGTGTCGCCCGAGCTCCTGCCGCCGACGGGCGATGGTGAGATCGCCCAGCGCACCGAGGACCTCGTGGGCCCGTACGAGCTGCACGACTTCTTCCTGTATTACCTGCTGCGCTTCGGGTTCGCTCCGGGGAAGATCTTCCGGCTTGCGTGCCGGGCGTTCGCCGGCGTCTACGACCGCGCCACCATACATCGGTGGCTTCGCGTCTTCTACCGGCGCTTCTTCGCGCAGCAGTTCAAGCGCAGCTGCCTGCCCGACGGGCCGAAGGTCGGCTCGGTCACGCTGAGCCCCCGCGGCGACTGGCGCATGCCGAGCGATGCGAGCGCGCGCCTCTGGCTCGCCGCGGTCGACGAGCTCGCCGAGTGACGCGCGACGGTTCCGCGAGCTCGGCATCCCGTCAGCGCGTGCGCCCCTAAGCGTGCGGCGCCGGCTGCGGCGCGGCGCCCCCTCGGTCATACGGACACCATCGAAAGGATTGACCATGCAGGTATCACGTCGACTCGATCGCTTCGGCGAGGAGGTCTTCTCGGCGCTCAACGCCAAGCGCCTGGAGCTCGAGGCGCAGGGGCGCACCATCCACAACCTGTCGGTGGGAACGCCTGACTTCGCCCCGTTCGACCATGTGGTCAAGGCGTTGCGCGACGCCGCGGCCGACCCGACCCAGTGGAGATATAGCCTCGGTGACCTCCCCGAGCTCAAGCAGGCGGTGTGCGACTACTACGAGCGGCGCTTCGGCGTCACGGGCATCACGCCCGACATGGTGGCGTCGTGCGCGGGCACGCAGGAGGGCATCGGGCACCTGGGGCTCGCCCTGCTGAACCCGGGCGACGTCGTGCTCGTGCCCGATCCGTGCTACCCCGTGTTCGAGGCGGGGGTCAAGATCGCCGATGGAGAGCTCGCCTACTACCCGCTGCGCGCCGAGCATGACTTCCTGCCCGATGTGGCGCGCATCGACCCGGAGGTCGCCGACCGCGCGCGCTACATGATCGTGTCGCTTCCCGCCAACCCGGTGGGAAGCGTAGGCACGTCCGCGCTCTACGAGGAGATCATCGCCTTCGCGCGCGAGCACGACCTGCTCATCGTGCACGACAACGCCTACTCGGACATCGTGTACGACGGCCCCTGCGGCGGAAGCTTCCTCGGTCATCCTGGCGCCCTCGAGGCGGGCGTGGAGTTCTTCTCGCTCTCCAAATCATTCAACGTCACCGGCGCGCGCATCGGCTTTCTGGTGGGCCGCCCCGACGTGGTGGCAGCGTTCACCAAGCTGCGCAGCCAAATCGACTTCGGCATGTTCCTGCCCATCCAGCGCGCCGCCATCGCCGCGCTCACGGGGCCGCGCGACGAGGTCGAGCATCAGCGCCATCTCTATCAGGAGCGTCGCGACGTGCTCTGCGACGGGCTTGAGGCCATCGGGTGGGAGCGCCCGAACGCGCACGGGTCGATGTTCGTGTGGGTGCGGCTTCCCGGCGGGCGAACGGATTCGGTGGCCTTCTGCGAGGAGCTCATGGAGCGCGCGGGCGTGGTGGTCACGCCGGGCGCGAGCTTTGGCCCCCATGGCGAGGGATACGTGCGCATGGCGCTCGTGCTGCCACCCGATGGCCTGCGGGCGGCGGTGGCCGCCATCGAGGCGGCGGGCATCCGCTAGCGGACGGCGGCGCGTGGGGTCATCCGGACCTGCACGCGCCGCCATGCTCTCAGCCGAGGGGCTCGGTGAGCGACCATCCGGTGGGGAAACGCAACGTATTCAGCGTCGATGAGCCTTAAAGCCGACGGAGCCCCTCCTCAAGGCCCGTCTTGCTATCGGTCCGCTCGTCGCGCTGCTTGATGACGCGGGCGGGCACGCCGGCGACGACCATGCCGTCCGGCACGTCCTCCACCACCACGGCGCCCGCGGCCACCACCGCGCGCGCACCCACGTGCACGCCTTCGAGCACCACGGCGTTCGCGCCGATCATGACGTCGTCCTCGATGATCACGGGCGTGGCGCTCGCGGGCTCCACCACGCCGGCGAGCACGGTGCCGGCGCCGATATGGCAGTTCTTGCCCACGGTCGCCCGGCCTCCCAGGACGGCCCCCATGTCGATCATGGTCCCTGAGCCGATCACCGCGCCGATGTTGATGATGGCGCCCATCATGATGACCGCGTTGTCGCCGATCTCCACCTGATCGCGGATGATCGCGCCGGGCTCGATGCGCGCGTTGATGCCCGTGAGGTCGAGGAGCGGCACGGCGGAGTTGCGGCGATCGTGCTCGAGGTCGAAGTAGGCGATCTCATCGGCGTGTGCCGTGAGCACGGGCTCGAGCTCAGCCCAGTCGCCGAAGACGGTCGCGCCCGCCTCGGTGCCGTAGACGCGCGCGTCGCCCCAGTCGATGGTGGCGCCCGGCGTGGTTCGCACGTAGAGCTTGACCGGGGTCTTCTTGGGCGCGTTCGCGATGAAGTCGATGATCTCCTGTGCGTTCATGTCTCTCCTTGCTGAGGTGGAGTTCGTCTCGGGTGGGGTTGGCGACGGGATGCGGGCGCATGACGGCTGCGCCCGGCTCAACCGAACATGATCTCGTCAAAGGTGTAGAAGCCGTTCGGACGCCCGAGGAGCTTGAGCGTGGCGGCGAGCGCGCCGTGGACGAAGATCTCACGGCTCTCGGCGCGGTGGGTGAGCGTGACCTCCTCGCTCGCGCCGAAGAACGACACGGTGTGGACGCCCGCGACGGTGCCGCCGCGCAGCGCGTGCACGCCGATCTCGTCGGTCGGGCGCGCGCCGCACATCCCGGAGCGTCCGAAGACCGGGTGGCAGGCCACGCCCTCATGCGCGGCCTTGGCGTCCCGCACCGCGTCGAGCAGCATGGTCGCCGTGCCGCTCGGGGCGTCGACCTTCTGGTTGTGGTGGGTCTCGGTGATCTCGACGTCGAAGCCGGGAAGCTCGCGCGTGGCCTGGGCGGCGAGGTGGCGCAGCGCCGCGACGCCGATGGAGTAGTTGCCCGACCAGAGGACGGGGGCCACGCCGCCGAGCGCGCGGAGCTCCTCGAGCTGCGCGGGGGCGTACCCCGTCGTGCCCGAGACGAGCGCCGTGCCCGTGGCGCGCACGTAGGCGCTGACGGCGTCGAGGGCCGACGCGTGCGAGAAGTCGATGACGGCGTCCGCGGCGGGGGCCTGCGCGAGCTCGTCGAGCTCGAAGCCCACCTGGCCCGCGACCTCGAAGACCGCCTCGCCGTCCGCGTCGCGCGCCTCCTCCGCGAAGCGGCGGATGAGCGTCCCCATGCGCCCCGTCCCGACGATGATGATGCTAGCCAAGGATACCAGCCTCCTTCATGACCGCGACCAGCCCCGCGCGCGTTCCCTCAGCCATGGGCGTGAGCGGCAGGCGGTAGGAGGCCTCGATGAGGCCCATCTGCGCGAGCGCCTCCTTGACGGGTATGGGGTTGACCTCGGAGAAGAGGGCCTTGATGAGCGGTTGGCCGGCGATCTGGATCGCGCGGGCGCGCGCGACGTCGCCGTCGAGGAAGGCGCGGCACATCTCGTGCACGAGCGCGGGCTGGACGTTGGCCCAGACCGAGATGGTGCCCGAGGCGCCGAGCGCCATGAGCGGCACGGTGAGCGCGTCCTCACCCGAGTAGAGGCGGAAGTCGTCCGAGATGAGGTGCGCGATCTCGGCGGCGAAGGCGACCGACCCCGACGCCTCCTTGACGCCCATGACGTTGGGATGCGTGCTCAGGCGCTCCATGGTGCGCGCGCTGATCGAGCAGCCGCAGCGGCCGGGGACGTTGTAGAGGATGCACGGGATGTCGATCGCGTCGGCCACCACCTTGAAGTGCTGGTAGATGCCCTCCTCGTTCGCCTTGTTGTAGTAGGGCGTGATCGTGAGGACGGCGTCGGCGCCGAGGCGCTGGAACGACAGGCTCTTCTCGAGCATGGTCTGCGTGCAGTTGGAGCCCGAGCCGGCGATGACGGGCACGCGGCCCGCCACGCGCGCGACCACGCAGCGGATGACCTCGTCATCCTCCTCGTGCGTCATGGTCGAGCTCTCCCCGGTGGTGCCGAGCGCGAGGATCGCGTCGGTGCCGGCCTCAAGATGGAAGTCGATGAGCCGCTCGAGCTCCTCGAAGTCGACCGCGCCGGTGCGGTCGAAGGGGGTGACGAGGGCGACGATCGATCCCTCAAGCGCGCGTACGTCCATGGCGTTACTCCTTTCGGGTCTGTTCGTCTGCGGTCAGGGTGGTGCCCTCTTCGCCGCCATCGGTCGCGGCGCCCGCGTTCGTGTCGTGCGCGACGCGGCGCGTGACCAGGGCGCGCACGCGCTGGCCCGTCTCCGTCACGTCCACGGTCGCGAGGTAGTCGAGGGGCGTCTCGGCGCGCCGGATGAGCTCGGTCGACCCATCCGGGTGGAGCAGCACCTCAGCCGAGCGCAGGCGCCCGTTGTAGGTGTAGCCCATCGCGTGGCCGTGCGCGCCTGTGTCGTGGATGACGAGCAGATCGCCCCGATCGATCGCGGGGAGGGTGCGATCGATGGCGAACTTGTCGTTGTTCTCGCACAGGCCGCCCGTGACGTCATAGGTGCGCGTCGCCGCGGCCTGCGACTTGTCGGGCCCGCCCGCCTGACCCATCACGGTGATGTGGTGGTAGGCGCGGTACATGGCGGGGCGCATGAGGTCGGCGGCGCAGGCGTCGACGCCGATGTAGTCCTTGTAGATGCGCTTCTCGTGGATCGCGCGCGTGACGAGGCAGCCGTAGGGCCCCAGCACGAAGCGGCCCATCTCGGCGTAGATGGCGACATCTCCCATGCCGGCGGGAACGAGGATCTCCTCGTACGCCGCGCGCACGCCCGCCCCGATCGCGTGGATGTCGTTGGGCTCCTCGTCGGGGCGGTAGGGGATGCCGACGCCGCCCGAGAGGTTCACGAAGGCCACGTGCGCGCCCGTCTCGCGTTCGAGGCGTACGGCGAGCTCGAAGAGAATGCGCGCGAGGGCCGGGTAGTAGTCGTTGGTCACCGTGTTGGAGGCGAGGAAGGCATGGATGCCGAAGCGCTGCGCGCCGCGCGCCTTGAGCATGCGGAACGCCTCGAAGAGCTGCTCCTCGGTCATGCCGTACTTGGAGTCGCCGGGGTTGTCCATGATGCCGTTGGCGAGCCGGAAGAGCCCGCCCGGGTTGAAGCGGCAGCTCACGGTCTCGGGGACGGGGCCGGCGACCTCCTCGAAGAACGGGATGTGGGAGATGTCGTCGAAGTTCACGACGGCGCCGAGCTCGCGCGCGAGGCGGAAGTCGGCCGCAGGGGTGTCGTTCGAGGAGAACATGATGTCGTGGCCGCGCACGCCGAGCCCCTCGGCGATCATGAGCTCCGTGGCGCTCGAGCAGTCGCACCCGCATCCGTACGAGGTGAGGATCTTGATGAGGGAGGGGTTGGGGTTGGCCTTGACGGCGAAGTACTCCTTGAACCCCGGATTCCATGAGAAGGCGTCGAGGATGGCCTCGATGTTGGCGCGGATGCCGGCCTCGTCGTACAGGTGGAAGGGGGTGGGATATCGCTCGGCGATAGCGACGAGCTGGTCCTTTGCCACAAACGGGTGCTTCATAGGCGTCCTCTCGGATAGCGCTCCTGCAGACCTCCGCAGACAGTCCCGCGGGGCTTTCCCGCGGACCCACCCGGCGTCCGCGCCCGGACGGCCGAGTTCGGCGGGTTTGCCTCCGCACGGGGTCGCAGCCTGCCGGCTCGCCCGCGCCTCTTCGCGCCCGCGCCTCTATCGAGTTCACTCACGGTAGCATAAAGCCGTGTGGCCGGACAAGGTGCATGTTCGTATCACAACGGGCGGGGGTGCGCATTATCACACGATAATGCGGCGCATGCCTCCAACGCGTATAACCAAGTCATCGATCAGCGAGGATCCCCGGGTTCGCGGGGACGGCAACCGTCGAGAGGTGATCTTGTTGGGTGCGACCGAGACCTTTGGCCAGCTCTTGAACCGCTTTGATGACAAGAAGGACGAGCTCAAGATCCGCGGCGATCTGTCGCGCCTTGCCGACGAGAAGGAGCGCGCCCTCGCCGAGCTCGGGCGGATGGTGATGATCCGCGAGGGAGGCTCACCTGAGACGTCGCCGTACCGTGAGGGGATCGCCGCCGTGCAGGCGGTGGAGGAGCGGGAGCGCGCGAAGCAGGACGAGCTGCAGCGCCTCCTCAACGCGAACGCTGCGCCGCAGGCGCAGCCGGGTGGGGGCGCTCCGCGCGTCACCTGCCCCTCGTGCGGCACCGTGGTGGCGGTCTCGGCGGTGTGCTGCCCCTCGTGCGGCGACACCCTCGCCGAGCCCAAGAGCCAGTACAAGCAGTGCGCGACCTGCGGCACCTACTACCCTGCCGATCACCGATTCTGCATCAACGACGGCAGCGAGCTCGTGGAGCTCACCGTCGTGCAGCCCGCCGATCCCGCGCCCGCGCCCGAAGCGCGAGCATGCCCGTCGTGCGGCGCGTCGGTCGGCGCGGGCGATCGCTTCTGCGGGTCCTGCGGCACACCTTTGGCATAGGAGGTTTCAATGTTTTGCCCCCATTGCGGCACACAGCTCCCCGATGGAGCGTCGTTCTGCTCCTCATGCGGCAAGCCGACGGGCGTGGCGCCCGCAAGCGCTGGTTCCGGTGCAGCCGGTTCGCACGCAGGCGGTCCCGCTGGACCCCAAGGGTTCACGGCCCCGCGCGCTTCCGCCGGCGCGCCGCGTCAGGGCATCGTGTTGCCCATCCTCAACGGAGTTGAGCTCTCGATCCGTCTCATCCTCGCGGGCATCTCGGCGCTCGTCTTTCTGTGCGGCGGCATCTGGCTCGTCTTCCAGGGGATCTCGGACTTCGGCACCCTCATGGATCGCCTGTACTACTACGATGGCTTCGAGGAGCTGTGGGGCATCGTGATGTACCTGATCCTCACCGTCGGCGTCGGCGTGAGCGCCGTGCTCGCCGCGGTGCAGACGGTCGCCGTCGCGAACGGCACGGCGTCGCCTGCCCTCAAGCGCCGCGCCCTCTCCAACGCCGTCGTCGCGTTCGTCGTTGTGGCCGTCGGCCTCGTGTTCGGCGACGCCGCCTTTGACACGCCGAGCGGGAGCGCCCTGACCCAGGTGGGCTTCTTCACCTTCAACCTCATCACCGACTATCTCGATACCGTGCTGATTCCGTTCGGCATCGCACTGGTGCTGCTGCTGATCTCGCGGTTCGCGCCGCTTGATGCGGGAGATTCCGCCGGCGCGCGGTAGGCGGGCAGCGCGATGAGACGGTGCAGGCGGTGCGGCAGCCCTCTGGCAGATCGGGACCGGTTCTGCGGCGTGTGCGGTGAGCCGCGGGCACGCGGAGCCGTGCGCGGGGCAGCGCCGCCCCCAGACCCGAGGGAGAGGACGCGTCGTCGCCGACGCATCGCGCGGCGCCTCGTGATCGCGGTCGCCGCGGTTGCGATCATCGCGGCCGCGGGGATCGCGGCATACCGCTTCGACGTGCCGGGGCGCCTCGGGGCGCTCATCGCGGGCGTCGGGGGTTCCGATGAATCAGCTGCGACGAGCGATGACGCGGGTGCGAGCGACGCCTTCGTCATGCTCGAGGCGGGCTGCACCGATCTGACGGTCACGGACGAGGCGAGCGCTCGCGCGGCCCTCACGGACCTGGCGGATGAGCTCGGGATCACGGATGTGTCGAGCGAGCTCGCGGACTGCACCGAGACGACGGCGCTCGATATCAGCTATTGGCGCTTCAGCCAGTATTACGAGGGCATCCCCGTGACGGGGCGGAGCGTGGTCGTGGGCGCCGACGCCGACGGCCAGGTGGTTGCGATCACGAGCACCTACGACCCGCTTGACGACGTGCCCACCGAGCCCGTCATCACGGCCGATGAGGCCGAGGAGGCCGCGAGCGCGCATCTCGATGGGGCCACATGGTCGCTTGCGGCATCGACCGTCGTATATGCCGCCGGTGACGAGGCCCCGTGCCTTGCCTGGGTCGTGCCCACCGGGTCGGATGTGAACGTCGAGATCGTCTACGTGCATGCGGAGACGGGAGAGGTCGTCGCCGCGGAGTCGTGCCTGGACACCGAGACCGCCGTGGGAACCGGGACGACCGTATCCGGCGAAGAGGTCTCGTTCAACATCTGGCAGGACGATGACGGCACCTATCGGCTGTTCGATAACGAGCGCGCCATCAACGTCTACGATGCGGACGGCTGCACCCTGGAGTTCTGGGCCGTCATGCAGGGTGGGGACGGCGTCACCTACTATTTTGAGCCGAGCGCTGCGGAGGGCAAGCGGTGGAGCACGGACGACGGCGTCATCGAGGAGAGCAGCGTTCCGAGCGATATCGTCTATGTGGGCATGCGCTACAGCGTGAAGGCACCCTGGGGCTCGCTCGAGACGATCACGAGTGACACGACGGAGTTCGACGACGAGCAAGCCGTCACCGCTTACGTGGGCGTGCAGACGGTCTACGACTTCTATGCGAGCGTGCTCGGGCGCACGGGGTTCGATGATGCGGGCGGAACCGTCGACCTCTTCGTGAACAACTTCCAAGATTGGCAAACGAGCAACGCGTATTCGTGGGCGAGCGCGGCAACCTCCATGGTGCTGTCGCTGGGCACGGAAGCGGATCCGACGATCGACCTCATCGGCCACGAGTACACCCATGGGGTCCTGCGGACCATAGGCAGTCTCGTCTCAGACGGTGAGCCGAGGGCTATCTCCGAGGCGCTCGCCGACTTCATGGGCGTGGTTGCCGCGGATTACGAAAACGACGGGTACCTCGATGGGGACTGCGACTGGGTCAGAGGAGGGCGGAACCTCGCCGACCCCTCGGCGAGCACGGCGAACGAAAGCCAGCGCACGGCAGCCCATCCGAGCGCCTATGAAGACCAGTACTGGGTCGATCCCTCAGGCGCTGATTATGACGATGGGTACGCGCACAACAACAGCACGGTGATCTCGCATGCGCTCTACCTCATGTGCACCGATGAGGACGGGTTGCTGGGATCCGCGCTGTCCATGGAGGAGGCGGCGCGGTTGGTCTACGGGACCGTGCACCTGCTCGTGGACGAGCCGAGCTTCGCGCAGTTCCGCACCTGCATGGAGCTCGCCGGGCGCATCATGGCCAACGAGCGCCTGCTCACGAACGACCAGCTCGTGCGCATCGCCGCGGCATTCGACGCGGTCAACGTGAGCGCCGCCTGGGCGGCGAGCTCGCTGCGCACCGATGAGTCGGGGAGCGCGGACGCGGCCGTGGATGCCGCCACCGACGCCGTGACCGCGGTGCAGGACAAGATCGACATCGTGCTCGTGCTCGACACCTCGAGCAGCATGACCGGCGATCCCCTCGAGAGCATGCGCGAGGCCGCATCGAGCTTCGTCCAGGCGGTCGAGTCGGAGACGGTGCGCGTGGGGCTCGTCTCGTATGGAAACACGTCAACCGTGTTATCGCCGCTCGCCATCAATTCGTCATCGCTCACGTATGCGATCGGCCAGCTCGGGGCGACGGGGCAGACCAACATGGACGCGGGACTCCAGGATGCCGCGCGCCTGCTCGCCACCGATGACGACCGTACGCGCATCATCGTGCTCATGTCCGACGGAATGCCCAACCAGGGCCGCGTGGATGACGAGCTCATCGCCTATGCCGATGAGCTCAAGGCGGACGGCATCCACATCTACACCGTCTGCTTCAACGCGGGCGCCGAGCAGCAGGCGCTTCTCACGGCGATGGCCGACGAATGCTGTGACTACTCCGCGACCGAGAGCGACGAGCTCACGGGCTTCTTCACCGACATCGCCAGCTTCATCAACGGCGAGCGCTTCCACTACGTCAAGTTCGCCTGCCCGGTCGACGTGGAGGTGACGCTCGGGGACGAGACGCTCTCCTCGCGGGAGGAGAACCTCTGCACGCGCACCTCGTTCGGAACGCTCTCCATCCGTGAGAGCGAGGACGATGACGGCACGACGAAGGTGCTGCGCCTGCGCGACGGGGAGGAGTACGAGATCGAGATCACCGGCTATGCCGAGGGCACGATGGACTACACCGTCGGGTTCTGTGACGAGGATGGTGTCTACACCGATCAACGCACGTTCTCAGCGATCCCGGTGACCGCCACGATGACCGCGCGCACGACGGTGGCGCGGGGCGATGCGACCGCGCTCTACGTGGATGAGGACGGCGACGGGCTCATCGACGTCGCCTGGCGCGCAGGGGCGGGCGAGGAGGCAGAGGTGTTCGACAACCGGATCACCGCCTGGATCATCGCCGCGGTGGTGATCGCCCTCTTCGTGGCGGTGACGCTGCTGCGCTTTCGCTTCCTCTGGCGGCGCGTGAGACGCCGCGTGCGGAAGGAGGCGCGCGCGAGGTGATGCATCGCGGTTCCGCGCGCGTGCGGACTGCTCGCATAGGAGGAGTGGATGGCTGGGAACGACCGGGATGAGCAAAGGAGAGCATGATGGTATGTCCAAGCTGCGGGACGCAGAACACCGAGGGCGCGCGGTTCTGCTCGGGATGCGGCGCGCGTTTGACCGGCGCGGAGGGCGCGGGCGCGCAGGTGGCGCCGCCCGCCCGGAAGAGCAAGCTTCCGCTCATTATCGGGGCCGTAGCGGCCGTCGTCGTGATAGCGGTCGTGGCCGTCTTCGCGCTCGGGGGTCTCGGCTTCGGCAGCGGTGCGCAGACGACCGCCCAAGGGGTGGCCGACGAGGTCACGGACGCGATGCAGCCGCTCGTCGACGACGGGTTTGATGAGGAGACGATCGCGACCTTCGTGTCGTCGATCGTGGGCCTGATGCCGAGTGACGCCATCGATGCCGTTGCGCAGACGAATGGCTACTCCGACGCCGACGAGCTCATGGACGTCATGCTCACCTCGCTGACCGAATACGGCACATCGATGAGCACGTATGTCGACGATTCCTTGGACATGGACATCGACCTCGCGTTCACGGCCGCTGACGCGCTCGACGATGAGTTTCTCACCGGTGTGAACGAGCTCATGGAGCTCCTTGGTGTCGACGCGACGGTTGACGATGCGGTCAACCTCGAGCTCGAGATCTCAACGCTCATGGGTGGCACCGAGTATTACAGCGAGACGTATGACTCGATCGGGCTCGTCGCGATCGAGATCGATGGGGGCTGGTATCTGTGGCTTGAGGCGCTGAGCTAAGAGCGAAGCCACCGGGCGCCCCGTATGCATGCAACCACGATGGAGGCACGGATATGTTCTGTACACAGTGCGGGCACGAGATCGAGGCCGGCGTGCGGTTCTGCACGAACTGCGGGGCGCCCCAATCGGGTGTCGACGACGACGCGGGGGTCGCGGCTCCGTTTGATGATGGGGGAGGTGCCGCGCCCGATCCTGATATGACGCGCGTGCTCGAGCCTGCGGGGGAAGTGGCTGGTGCGGCGGACGTCGCGGTGGATGCCGAGGGCGCGCAGGCGGATGAGCCTGCCGCGAAGACGACCGAGATGCCCAAACCAGAGCCTGTGGACGAGACCCCCGCGGCAGCCGAGGCGCGTCCCGCGGGCAAGCGCCGGGTCATCATCGGCGCGCTCGCGATCGTGCTCATCGCCCTTGCGGCTGTCGTGGCGGTCGTGCTCACGGGAGGTCTGGGGAGTGACGTGGTGACGGCCGCCTTCGGATCGGATGAGTCGGTCTCCGTCACGCGGACGGCCCGCATCGTGCCGACGGCGGCCGATGGCTCCCCGCTCGAGCACTACGTCGTGCGCGTGCTGAGCGCGACGGACGAGGACGGGGAGGAGATCGATCTGAGCAACGAGCCGCTCAGCGTGCAGGTTTCGGGTACCGGTGGCTTCACGATGGAGAGCATCGTCCCCAACCAGGAGAGCGGCACGTACGTGCTCGAAATCGATGACGGGGACGAGGTCCAGACGACCCCGCCGATCGTGATCGACGAGGAGAACGGCACCTCCGAGGTGGTGCAGATCGAGCCATCGCAGAGCGCGGACGACTCCGTCTCCGATGTCGATGTCGATGCCGTGGACGCCGTGCGTGGCGCTGACGTCCTCTTCCTCGAGAAGATCGAGGAGCTGCAGGAGGAGTACGGCGAACCCACGATCGAGGTGACGGAGCATAGCGACACCTACTACGCATGGATTCATGGCCTGGCGTACGCGGAGCTCGTTGACTTTGGCGATGGGGAAGAGCGCCTGGTCGTCATGTGGAACGAGGACGAAGGCGAGGACGGTGACTCGCTCGAGGCGCAATGGGAAGGGGGCACGACGTCCGCGCTCAGCGGCACGGTCGAGGTTTGGGAATACGACGAGGATACCGACGAGCTGGTCGCGGTCCTCAACGGCGGCGATGGCATCGAGCTGTTCCGCATGATGTTTACGTATTACGAACTCATCG
The DNA here is from genome assembly GCA_964558955.1 of uncultured Coriobacteriaceae bacterium. Lineage (GTDB taxonomy): Bacteria > Actinomycetota > Coriobacteriia > Coriobacteriales > Coriobacteriaceae > Coprousia. The sequence continues at coordinate 9,522 of CAZLGF010000012.1, read as the reverse complement.
ATGGGAACCTTGCCCTCGAGATCTACTTATATGAAGAGAGCGACGGCACCTCATCGAGCATTGATACCTACTATGGGGTCGATGGCACCGGCGTATTCGGGGTCATCTGGGAAGAGGTGGGCAGTACCTCGGCGTCTGAAACTTCGCTGTACATCAACGGTGAGCCTATGAGTTACGAGGAGTTTGCAGCTGCTCGTGAGGAGATGTTTGCCGGCTCTGCATACAGCGGAATCAAATCGGTCTACATCTACTTCATCTCTCCCGATCGGGATGAGGCGTTGAACGGGTACGCGAGCTCCTCTTCGGATAATCTCTACCCCGCTGCCACGGTGCAGACCGTGCCCGACACGATCGCGCTGCTCGAGGAGCGCATCAGCGCGGCCGCCGGAAGCGACGGCTCGGATGCCGCCGCGGTGACCGATGTCGTCGCCGACGAGGTGACCGAGACGGTCGATCTGCCCTACTACGATGATCCCGACGACCTGAGTTCAAGCTCCGGCACCACGTCATATCTCTGGGGGTATCTGGAGCTTTCGTCGGACGATGCGGACAGCGCCGTGATCGACGAGCTCAACGCGCAGTTCAAGGCGGACTACGATGCCGCTCTCGCCGATACCGAGGACAAGGCCGCATCCCCTGCGGCAGATGATGAGACGTGTCTGAGCTATCGCTCGGCTCTTACCTATGCGGCGGATGGCGTCATCGGCGTGCAGGTGCAGCAGTACCGCGCGTGGTGGGGCGTGCGCGGCGACACGGAGATCTCAGGCGCGATCTACGACCTCTCCACGGGGGAGGAGCTCGAGGCCTGGGAATTCGCCGGCATGAGCGAGGACGAGCTCGATGCTGCCGCCGTCGATGCGATCGTGGCGTTGGTGAGCGCTGATGACGTGGTAAGCGCTGACTACGACAGCGAGAGCGCGATCCGCGCGGCTGCGGAAGCGCTGGTGGATTCGGGGACGTGCACGTATCTTCTCCTCGAGGAGGGCGTGGCCATCTGGCTTCCCACCTACTCGATGGGGTTCTCCTACGGCGATGGGTCGATGGACGTCGTGGTTGTGGCGAACGCCGGCTTCGAGAGCGCGGTGGGGACGAACGTGAGCGCCAGCTACGCGTTGTCCATTATGTGATGGCTCGGGCGGTGGGCTGCGAAGGGCGGGGCGAATCATGAGATGCAACGTGTGCGGTGCCGAGGTCGGCAGCGGAATGCGGTTTTGCACGTCGTGCGGGGCGCCGATGGAGGCTCCGGAAGCGGCGACGATGCCGATGAGTGCGGCGGATGCCGTCTCCTCGCCTGCAGCCTGTTCGGTGTGCGGTGAGCCGATCGTGCCCGGGCATGCGTTCTGCACCGCCTGCGGGACGCCCGTTGCCTCTGCGGGGACATCGTCATGGCACGAGGCCGCGGCGGGTTCCGAGGCCGCATCAGGTGCGGCTGGGTATGCGGGCGCTTCGGGGCAGGTTGAGGCGTCCCGCACGGTCGGCGCCGCATCAGCCGCCGATGGTCCTGCACGTACGGGCAAGCGCCGCCGGCCGGCCGTGATCGTCGCCATCGTCGTCGTGGTGCTCCTCGTGCTCGCCGGGGCGGGGGCGGGGATCTTCATCGCGGTGAGCGGCGGCCCCGCGGCCGCCTGGGCGCGCCTCACCGGCAGCGCCGATGAGGCCGACGCGGCCGATGAGGCCGCGGAGGAGCCCGGTCAGCTCACGGCCACCTATGCATCGACCACGGCCGTCGCGGTGACGGAGACGACCCTCATCGTGCCCGAGGACCTCTCCGGTGAGCGCCTCACGTCATACGTCGTTCGCGTCAAGCAGGCGGATGATCTCGACGGCGTCGCGCTTGACATCACCGAGATGCCGCGCCTCTCCATCGACGGGACGGACGGCTTCACGCTCGAGAGTCTGGGAGACCTTGCCGAAGGGACCTATCAGCTCTGCATCGAAAGCGCTGACGGCACGAGCCTCGACCTGCCTCCGCTCGTTCTGGACGCGTCCCAGGCGGCCGACGCGCCCGGTGAGCTCGTCGTCACGTACCCCGACGGGGCGACGAGCGCGGAGGGCCTTGCGCGCGCGGGCATCTACGCGTGCTTCAACGACGTGCTCGAGAACGTGATCGCGACGTACGGTGACGCGGAGCTCGTGTCCATGTGGATCGATGAGAACCTCTACCTCGGCTGGACGGCGGGCACGTCCTATGCGGAGCTCGTCGACTTCGGCGACGGGATCGAGCGCTTGGTCGTGGCCTTCTGCACGGATCCCGAGCTCGGCGGTTCACGCACCGTCGAGGCCGTCGAGGATCGGGCGAGCGTGTACGGTCCGCACACGGAGGACTACACCATCGAGGTGTGGGAGTACGACACCGCATCCGATGCGGCCGTGTGCGTTGCCACGATCACGCCCGCGGGCGACGATTCCGGGTGGCCATACCTGCGCTACGTCGAGAACGCCGACACGGGCGGGATCGCGCTCGTCGCGATGGGGGAGGATGTGAACGGCAACGAGGCGCTGTCCTGCTTTGGCGTGGATGCCGACGGGTCGTTCGGGCGCCTCTCGACCGCGGCGTCGGATATCGAGCGCTTGACGACCGAGACGACCTACCTGCTCGCGCACCTGGGAAGCACAGCGGAGTCGTCGCTTCGGGATAGCTCGTCGGACGAAGTGTCGTGCAAGGAGACCGCTCAGACCGTCAAGGACCTTGCGTCGCAGCTGAGCACGCTTGCCGGAGCGTGATCCCTGTGCAGGTGCGCGCTGGGGCAGCTTATGCCTGCTCGATCGCGCGCATCGCCGCGCGCACGCGCGAGAGCGTGACGGGGCTGATGCCGAGGAACGACGCGATGTAGTGGTCGGGCACGGAGCCGACGATCTCCGGGTACTCCTCGCTGAACCAGCGGAAGCGATTGTTTGCGTCCATGTTGCGTATCACATGCCGGAACGCGCGAGACTCCTCCCAGACGCCGTGCAGGCAGGCGGTGTAGAACGCCTCGGCCGCGGGGTCGGTTTCCACAAGCTGCTGGATGAGCGCCGCATCGACCACGTAGAGCTCGGTATCGGTGAGGGCGGCGACCGTTCCCGGCGAGGGAAGGCCAAAGTCAGGAGTGGTGGCGATGATGGAGCCCGGCACCACCTGGAGGCAGTCGGTCTGCTCGCGTCCTTCCGCTTCAAGGGTGAAGGTGCGGAGCGATCCGGAGATGAGGAAGCCGATGTGCGCGAGCGGTTCTCCGGCGCGGATGAACGCCTCGCCGCGGGCGAGCGATCGCTGTGTCGCGACGCGGGCGAGTGCGGGGGCGAGGTGTGAAGGGATGCCTACGACGTCGATGAAAAAGCTCTCGCGATCCATGCCTGCTCCTGTGGTGTTTCTTGATGAACGCAGGTGTTCCATTATACATAGGACAGAGTGTCAGGTTTCATCTTGCGGCGCTCCGGCCACGTGGGGCGCGTGCAGGCGCTGATCGTATAATGGCGGGTGATTGATGGCATGGATAGGATCGAGGTGCCCGATGAGGGATCGCACGACGGCGACTGATGGGTGTGCGCGCGGGGATGGCGATGACGCCGCCGCGTTGGAGGAGCTCACGCGCTATCGGCGCGACCTGCACCAGATCCCCGAGCTCGATGACGACCTGCCCCAGACCATCGCCTACGTGAAGCGCGTGCTCGCCCCGCTCGCCTGCAGGGTGATCGAGCCGTGCCGCAGCGCCGTCTGCGCGTTCTTCGACCTCGGGCGCCCCGAGACGGTGGCGATTCGCGCCGACATGGACGCCCTGCCCGTGACGGAGGCGAGCGGCGTCGCGTTCGCGAGCCGTCATGCGGGTCGGATGCACGCCTGCGGCCACGACGGGCACATGGCCATGGCGCTCGCTGCGGCCACCTGGGTTGATCGGGTGCTCGCGGGACGGGAGCCGGGCGTGGCGCCGAGCGACCTTCCGCGCAACGTGCTCGTGGTGTTCCAGCCTGCCGAGGAGACCACGGGCGGAGCCCAGCGCGTGTGCGAGAGCGGCATCTTCGAGGAGGTCCGGGCGACGCGGATCTTCGGGTTCCACCTGTGGCCGGATCTGCCCGCCGGCGTCATCGCGAGCAGGCCGGGGGCGCTGCTCGCCCGGTCGAGCGAGACGACCATCACCTTCCACGGGGTCTCGAGCCATATCGCCACGTGGCGCGAGGGGCGTGACGCGCTCGGCGCGGCGGCGCGCTTCGTGGTGGGCGCGCGGTGGCTCTCGCGCCGGCTTGAGCAGGAGGAGCTCTGCGTCCTGCGCTTCGGGCGCCTCGAGGCGGGGACGGTGCGCAACGCCGTGGCCGCCGAGGCGCGGGCTGAGGGGAGCCTGCGGGTCTTCTCGGACGAGATGTTCGATCGCGCCCGCGCCGAGATCCGCGCGCTCGCTCAGACGGCGGCGGACGAGGAGGGCTGCACCTTCGAGTTGACGTTCTCCGAGGGGTATCCGCCGGTCGTGAACGACGAGGCGCTCTTCGCGCGCGTCGAGGCGGCTCTGCCCGAGCTCGAGCGCGTGGGCGAGCCCCTGCTCATCGCCGAGGACTTCGCGTTCTATCAGCGTCGGCTGCCTGGGGTGTTCCTGCTGCTCGGCACCGGCACGGGGATCCCGCTCCACGCGGACTCGTTCGCCTTCGATGAGCGCGTGCTCCTGGAGGGTCACGCCGCGTACCAGCGCCTGCTGACCCAGGCGTGAGCGCCGCGCGCCGCGGGTTGGCGCTTCGCTCTATAAAGAGAGCGGGGCGCCCGTGGGGCGCCCCGCTCGGTGGCTCAGCTGTGGTCGCGATTAGAGCTTGCGAACGTTGGAAGCCTGAAGCTTGCCATTCTGGCCGGTCGTGATCTCGAACTCGACCGGCTGGCCCTCGTCGAGGGTCTTGTAGCCGTCCATCTGAATCTCAGAGAAGTGAACGAACAGGTCATCGCCGTCCTCGCGGGAGATGAAGCCGTAGCCCTTCTCAGGGTTGAACCACTTGACAGTACCTTGTGCCATGGCGTGCCTTTCTTTCGTGCCGATGCGGCAAACATGCGCTTGCGCGCGTGAACAATGCGGCGAAGAGCCGCAGGGAACATGGTACCCCATGCCCGCCGCTTTTACGCGAGCATCTTCAATCTGATATGCATCCGATGACGTTTCTCGAAACGAAAAACCCGGGCGTTGCCCGGGTGAAAATGCGTGGTGGACCGTCAGGGATTCGAACCCTGGACCTTGGGATTAAGAGTCCCCTGCTCTAGCCAGCTGAGCTAACGGTCCAACTATGTGAGAAAGGCGCGTGGGGTGGGTACAGGGACTCGAACCCTGGACCTCCGGGACCACAACCCGGCGCTCTAGCCAACTGAGCTACACCCACCGTGTTTCCCTGCGCCAAAGCGCTTGACCATTATGGCAGTCTCGCGGCACGGGTGCAAGCCCCAATCGCACTTTTTTCGCGCGCCGCGCGGGTGCGCGCGCAACGGGGCGCCCCAGCTGCTCATAAGCTGCGCGACGCGCGAACCGGGCATCGCGCGGGCGGCGCGGCGTGGGCTCGAGCGGCGCTACGCGAGGATCCCGTCGAGGGTGCGCCAGGCGAGCTCCGCGCACTTCACGCGCGCGGGCATATGCGAGATGTCCTTGAGCTGCGCGGCCTCGTCGAGGTCCTCGTAGTCCTCCTCGGTGAGCTCGTCCCCGCGGATCATCGACAGGAAGAGTCCTGAGAGGCGCTTGGCCTCCCCGACGGTCTCGCCGGTGATGAGCTCGGCCATGATGTCGGCCGAGGCCTGCGAGATCGCGCAGCCGTGACCCGTGAAACTCGCCTCCTCGATCACGCCGTCCGCGACGCGCAGCTGCAAGGTGAGCTCGTCGCCGCAGCTTGGGTTGATGCCCGCGTGCTCATGGGTGGGCTCATCCATCTCGTACTTGTAGTCGGGATGGGCGTTGTGCTCCATGAAGGTGGTCGAGCTGTAGAGGTTAGCCATGGAAGGTGCTCCAAACCGTGGTGAGGCCCTCGATGAAGGCGTCGATGTCGTGGGCGTCGTTGTAGAAGGCGAGGCTCGCGCGGCAGCACGCGAGGTTCTCGCACCCCAGCCAGGCGAGGAGCGGCTGGGCGCAATGGTGCCCCGCGCGGATGCACACCTGGCTCATGTCGAGGATGCTCGCCACGTCGTGAGGGTGGATGCCGCGGACGTTGAAGCTGATGACCCCGTGGTGGCGGTCCGCGTAGATCGAGCCGAGAATGTCGATGTAGGGCAGCTCGACGAGCCGGCTCATGGCGTAGCGCACGAGCTCCTCCTCACGGGCCTGCACGGCGTCGTAGCCCACCTGCTCGGTGAGGTAGCTGAGCGCCGCGCCCGTGGCGTAGATGCCGGCGGCGTCCTGCGTGCCCGCCTCGAACTTCTCGGGAACAGGGGCCCAGACGGCGTCCTGCTCGGTCACGGAGTCGATCATCTCCCCGCCGGTGAGGAAGGGGGGCATGGCGTCGAGCAGCTCCTGGCGCCCCCAGAGCGCGCCCACGCCCATCGGGCCGAGCGCCTTATGGGCCGAGAACGCGAGAAAGTCGATGCCGAGCCCGACGACGTCGACCGGCAGGTGCGGAATCGCCTGCGCCGCGTCGACCACCAGGTAGCCGCCGTGCGCGTGCACCGCCGCGCCGAGTCGCTCGACCGGGACGCGGCAGCCGAGGACGTTCGAGACGAGGGTCGCCGCGACGATCTTGGTGCGCGGGCCGATCTTCGCCGCGATCTCCTCATCGGTGAGCTCGCCGGTCTTGGTGGGGTAGAGGTAGACGAGCGTCGCGCCCGCGGCGCGGCATGCCTGCTGCCAGGGGATGAGGTTCGAATGGTGCTCCATGATCGTGATGGCGACCTCATCGCCTGGCTCGAGCACGGTCGGCGCGAAGGATCGCGCGACGATGTTCAGCGCCTCGCTCGCGTTGCGGCAGAACACGACCTCACGCGACCGCGGCGCCCCCGTCTCATCGACGGCGCCCAGCAGCCCGGCGACCTGGGCGCGCACCTGGGCGATGGCCTCGGTCGCCTCGACGGAGAGGGAGTACAGGCCACGGAGGGGGTTCGCGTTCATGGTCTCGTAGAAGCGGCGCTGCGCGTCGAGCACGCAGGCGGGGCGCTGGGCGGTCGCCGCGCTGTCGAGGAAGGCGATATCGGGATGCTGGGTGAACAGCGGGAACGCCGCCTTATAGGGGTTGGCCTCGATGTCGGCTCGCGCGCGCGGCGCGGCGCCTGGCGCATCGCACGCCTCGGGCGCGCTGTCGCGGCCCGTGCGAGACGCTCGTTCCATGTCGATCATGCGACCTCCTCCTCAAGCGTCTCGGCGAAGTCCGCGAACGCGGCGCTGCCGAGACGGATCACGCTCGCGCGAATCTCGTCGTCGGGGGCGGAGAGGGCGGCGTCCTCGAGCTTGGCGCGGATGAAGAGCCCCTCGGCCTCATCGGCGGAGATGCCGCGCGCTTGCAGGTAGAAGAGCTGTTCGGGCTGGATGTGGCCGATCGTGGCGCCGTGGTTGCCGGCGACGTCGTCCTCGTCGCAGAGGATGACCGGCACGGTCTTGTTGTCCACGCGGTCGTCGGCGAGAAGCACCGTCTCGTGCTCGGAGCCGCTTGAGCCCTTGCAGCCATGCGTGAGGTCGATCGTGCCGCGCAGGCACTTGGCGCTCGAGCCGGCGAGGACGCCGTTGGCCTCAAGGTCGCTCTCGGTCGCGCGCCCGCGGTGGCGGATCGCGTAGTTGAAGTCGCGCGTCTGGGTGCGCGCGCCGAGGTAGCTCGTGTCGAGGTCGATGCGGGAGCGGTCGCCGGCGAGCTCGGCGGCGAGCCCCGTGTAGGACGCGCCGGCGCCGAGGACCACGTGGCGCACGGAGACGCGGGCGTCCTCGTCGAGGAAGAGACCCGTGTCGTCGAGGGCGGTGAAGGCGTCGTCGGCCGTCTGCACGCAGGTGATGCGCACCCGGCTGCCGCGCCCCGCGAGGAGGCGCAGCGACGAGCCGACCAGGCCGCAGCTCTCGGGCGTCTCGCCCGCCGCGCCCGCGACGCCGGCTTCGCTCGCGCCATCGAGAGCGATCACGAGGTCGAGCGCGGCCCCGTCGGCCACGATGACGTCGGTGGCCGCGACGCAGCGGCGCCCGAGCTCGCCCGCCACGCGGATGGTCGCCGTCGACGCGGCGTCCGCCGGGGTCTGGGCGAGCAGCGTGATCACGGGCTGGCGTCGGCGGAGGTAGGCGAGGGCCTCGGGGCCCATGCCCGTGACGCAGGCCCGCTGGGGGGTGTAGTCCTCCTCGAGCGCGACGGCGCCCTCCTGATAGGCGGAGAGGGCCGGCACGTCGAGCGCCTCGTCGTCCGCGTCCGCTACCCGCGCGCGATCCGCCGCGTCACCCGGCGCGCTGGCGCGACGGAGGTGCGCGAAGCGCTCCGCGGCGCCGGCGAGCGCGCGGTCGAGGGCGTGCGGCGCGCCGAACTCGACTCCGTCGAGCTCGAGCGCCACGTTCATCTGGGCGTCCTTGAGGCCCTGCGGCACCGGGAGGGCCGCGTCGTTCATCTTGAGCCAGCTCCAGGTGGGAGCCGGCATCGCGTTCACGCGCAGCGTCTCGGGCGCTGCCGCCCCGGACGCCGCGTTCGCCTGCTGCGTCATCAGCCGATCGCTCCTTCCATCTCGAGCTTGATGAGGTTGTTCATCTCGACGGCGTACTCAAGCGGCAGCTCCTTGGCCACCGGGTTGGCGAAGCCGTTCACGATCATGGCGCGCGCCTCCTCCTCCGAGATGCCGCGGCTCATGAGGTAGAAGATCTTGTCATCGCCGATGCGGCCGATCGTCGCCTCGTGGCCGATGCTCACGTGCTTGGCGCGGACGTCCATCGCGGGGATGGTGTCCGAGCGGCTCTGGTCGTCGAGCATGAGCGACTGGCACGAGACCGTGGCGCTCGCTCCCGTGGCGGCCTCGGTGGCGACGATGGAGCTGCGGAAGGTCTGGATGCCGCCGCCCTTGGAGATGCCCTTCACCTCGACGCTCGCGCTCGTCTCGGGCGCGGCGAGCACCACCTTGGTGCCGGTGTCGAGGTTCTGGCCGGCACCCGCGAACGTGATGCCCGTGAAGCTCGAGCGGCTGCGGCGCCCCGTGAGCACGCTCATGGGGTAGAGGTAGCCCACGTGGCTTCCGAAGGAGCCGCTGATCCACTCGATCTCGCCCTCCTCGTCCACGCGGGCGCGCTTGGTGTTGAGGTTGTACATGTTCTTCGACCAGTTCTCGATCGTCGAGTAGCGCAGGTGCGCGCGCTTGCCCACGAAGAGCTCGACGGCGCCCGCATGGAGGTTCGCCACGTTGTACTTCGGGGCCGAGCATCCCTCGATGAAGTGCAGGTCGGCGTCGTCCTCCACGATGATGAGCGTGTGCTCGAACTGGCCGGCCCCGGCCGCGTTGAGGCGGAAGTAGCTCTGAAGCGGGAAGTCGAGCTTCACGCCGGCGGGAACGTACACGAACGAGCCGCCGCTCCAGACGGCCCCGTGGAGCGCCGCGAACTTGTGGTCGGTGGGCGGGATGAGCGTCATGAACTTCTCGCGGAT
>CAZLGF010000011.1:0-25063 GCA_964558955.1 uncultured Coriobacteriaceae bacterium | reverse complement strand
AGAACTTCCCCCTCCTGAAGGAGGTGGGCAAGACGAAGACCCCGGTCCTGCTCAAGCGCGGCCTGTCGGGCACCGTGGACGAGCTCCTCATGGCGGCCGAGTACATCATGAGCGAGGGCAACGACAACGTCATCCTCTGCGAGCGCGGCATCCGCACGTTCGAGACGCGCACGCGCAACACCTTCGACCTCAACGCCGTGCCCGTCCTGCACTACCTCTCCCACCTGCCCGTCGTCGCCGACCCGAGCCACGCGACCGGATACACGCGCTACGTGGCGCCCATGGCCCTCGCCGCGACCGCAGCGGGCGCCGACGGCCTCGAGATCGAGGTCCACGACGACCCGGCCCACGCCTGGTCGGACGGCGCCCAGGCCCTCACCCCCGACATGTTCGACGACCTCATGCGCCGCATCGCCCTCATCCGCGCCGCCATCGAGCCGGCGGACGGGGAGTGATCATGGCAGACGCATCAGCGCAGCTCACCGTCGGCGTCGTCGGCCTCGGCCTCATCGGCGGCAGCTTCGCCCGCGCCTACAAGGCGGCCGGCGCGCGCGTCCTCGCGATCGACACCGACCCCGACACGATGGATCTCGCCCAGATCGAGGTCGTCGCGGGCGTGCTCGATGACGAAACCCTCGCCGCCTGCGACCTCATCGTGCTCGCCGCCTACCCCGAGGCGTCCGTCGCGTGGCTCGCCGAGCATGGTGCCGCGCTCGGCGCCGCGACTGAGGCCGGATCGGGCCCGCTCGTCATCGACACCGCGGGCGTCAAGGCGACCGTCTGCGAGCGCGCCTTCGCGCTCGCCGCGCGCCACGGCTTCTCCTTCTTAGGAGCGCACCCCATGGCCGGAACCGAGCACTCGGGGTTCGCCTGGTCGCGTGCCGACCTCTTCCGCGGGGCGCCGATGGTCCTCGTGCCGCCCCCGCTCGGCGACACCGACCGGCTCATCCTCCTCGATCGGGCTCACACCCTGCTCGAGCCTCTGGGCTTCGGCTCCTTCAGCGTGACGACGCCCGATGCGCACGACGAGGTCATCGCCTTCACGAGCCAGCTCGCCCACGTGGTCTCGAACGCCTATGTGAAGAGCCCGACCGCCCAGGCGCACCACGGCTTCTCAGCGGGCAGCTACCGGGACCTCACGCGCGTCGCGCATCTCAACGCCTCCATGTGGTCGGAGCTCATGTGCGAGAACGCCGGGCCCTTGAGCCGGGAGATCACGTGGCTCATCGAGGGGCTCCGCGCCTATCGCGACGCTCTCGACGCCGGCGACCGCACGCGACTGCGGATGCTGCTCGCCGAGGGCGACCGGATCAAGCGCGCGCTCGATGACGCGCGCGCGGACGACTGAGGAACACGGCGCGCGGCCCCGCCGCGCGCGGACGGCGAGAAAGGTTGATGCGAAGCGATGTACAGCGTACACGTCGAGACCGGCCGACCCTATGACGTGCTGATCGGCACGCGCCTGCTCGAGGAGGCGGGCGGGCGCATCAAGGACGCCTGCGCCGGCGAGCGCGCGGTCATCGTCACCGACTCCAACGTGGGGCCGCTCTACGCGCATATCGTGCGGCAAAGCCTCGCGAGCGCGGGATACCGGGCGAGCGTCTTCACGTTCGAGGCCGGCGAGGAGCGCAAGCGCGCCTCCACCTACGTCGAGATCCTCGAGTTCCTCGCGCGCGCGGAGCTCACCCGCGGCGACGTGGTGGTGGCGCTCGGCGGCGGGGTGACCGGCGACCTCGCGGGCTTCGCCGCGGCGACCTACATGCGCGGCTGCAAGCTCGTCCAGATGCCCACGAGCCTCCTCGCCATGGTCGACTCCTCGGTGGGCGGCAAGACCGCGATCGACCTCGCGGGAGGCAAGAACCTCGCGGGCGCCTTCTGGCAGCCCTGGCTCGTCCTCGCGGACGTGGGGTGCCTCGGCACGCTCACGCCCGCGCAGTTCGCCGACGGCTGCGGCGAGGTCGTGAAGCACGCGGTCATCCGCGACGCGGCGCTGTTCCACGCCCTCGAGGAGACCCCGCTCACGTACGAGTTCCTCATCAGCAACCTTGCGCAAAGCGCCGCGCTCATCGCCCGCAACATCACCATCAAGCGTGACGTGGTGGCGCTCGATGAGCGCGAGCAGAACCTCAGGAAGCTCCTCAACTTCGGGCACAGCATCGGTCACGCCGTCGAGGCCTGCGAGGCCTACCGGCTCGGGCACGGCACCTGCGTGGCGATCGGCATGGTGGCCATGAGCCGCGCGGCCGCGCGGCGCGGCTGGTGCGACGCGGAGGTGCCCGCGCGCATCGATGAGCTCTGCCGGCGCCATGGCCTCGCCACCGCCACGGACCGCGCCCCGGACGAGATCTTCGCCGCGGCGCTCCACGACAAGAAGCGCTCGGGCGATGCGATCGACCTCGTGATCCCGCACGCGATCGGGACGTGCGCCATCGAGCGGACCCCGCTCGACGAGTTCCGCGCGCTCATCGCGGACGGCCTCGACGACGCGCCCGTGCCCGCACGCGCCGCGGCGACCCCCGAGGAGGCCCGCGCATGATCGCCCGCATCGACCCGCGCCCGCTCGCCGGGACCGTTTCCGCCATCGCATCCAAGTCGGTCGCGCACCGCGTCATCATCGCTGCCGCGCTCGCCAACGGCACGACCGAGGTTACCTGCAACACCACCTGCGAGGACATCGAGGCCACCGTGCGCTGCCTCACCGCGCTCGGCGCCCGCGTCGAGCGGTCGGCAACCGGGTTCCGCGTGCACCCCATCCCCAAGAGCCAGGAGCATGGGATCCTGCGCGCGCTCGCCGGGGCGACCCTCGACTGCGGCGAGTCCGGCTCGACCCTGCGCTTCATGCTGCCCGTCGCCTGCGCGCTCGGGGCCGACGCCACCTTCATCGGGGCGGGGCGCCTCGGCGAGCGCCCGCTCTCCCCGCTCGCCGAGGAGCTCATCGCGGGCGGCTGCGACCTGGAGGGGCTCGGCGGGCTGCCGCTGCGCGCCACGGGGCGCCTGCGCCCCGGTCGCTTCGAGCTCCCGGGGACCGTGAGCTCGCAGTTCATCTCGGGCCTTCTGCTCGCGGTGCCGCTGCTCGACCGCGCGAGCGAGATCGTGGTCCGAGGCCGCGTCGAGAGCAGGCCCTACATCCAGCTCACCCTGCAGGCCCTCGCCGCCTTCGGCGTGCGCATAACCGTGGACGAGGGGCGCGACGAGACGGGCGAGCCCGTGTGCGTCTATCGCTGGGACCCCTCGTGCCCCTACCGGACCCCCGGCGCGATCGAGGTCGAGGGCGACTGGTCGAACGCCGCCTTCTGGCTCTGCGCGGGCGCGCTCGGCGACGAGCCCGTGTGCGTCTCGGGCCTCGCGCTCTCCTCCGCCCAGGGCGACCGCACCGTCCTCGCCGCGCTCTCGCGCTTCGGGGCGCGCATCGCCCGTTCCACGACGACGGCAACCGTCCGGCCGGACAAGCTCGTCGGCTTCCCCATGAGCGCGCAGGACGTGCCCGACCTCGTGCCCGTGATCTCGGCCGTCGCGGCGTGCGCGTCTGGCACGACGGTGATCCGCAACTGCGGCCGGTTGCGCATCAAGGAGTCCGACCGCCTCGTCACCACGGCCGAGGCCCTCACGGCCCTCGGCGCGCGCATCACCATCGAGCAGGACTCCCTCATCATCGAGGGCGTCGGGCGCCTGCGCGGCGGCGTGGTCAACGCTCATAACGACCACCGGATCGCCATGATGGCGGCCGTCGCGGCCGTGCGCTGCGACGGCCCCGTGACCATCAGGGGCGCTGAGGCCGTGAACAAGTCCTACCCGCTGTTCTTTGAACACTACCGCGCGCTCGGCGGCAGCGTTGACATCGAGGAGGCCTGAGATGGCATCGCAGATCGGCACCGCGCTCACGCTCTCGATCTTCGGGCAGTCGCACGCGCCCGCCATCGGCTGCACCGTCGACGGCCTGCCCGCGGGGATCGAGATCGACCTCACCGAGCTGCAGCGCTTCCTGGATCGGCGCGCGCCCGGACGCCTCGATGTGGCGACGAGCCGCCGAGAGACCGACGCGCCGCGCTTCGTGAGCGGCCTCGTCGACGGCCGCACCTGCGGGGCGCCCCTCACGGCGCTCATCGAGAACGCCGACACGCGCTCCGGCGACTACGACGAGCTGCGCCGCATCCCGCGCCCGGGCCATGCCGACTTCCCCGCGCGCGTGAAGTACGGCAACTGGCATGACGTCGCGGGCGGGGGGCACTTCTCCGGACGCCTCACGGCGCCCTTGTGCGTCGCGGGCGGCATCGCCCTGCAGGCCCTGAGCACGATCGGCGTGCGCGTGGCGGCCCACATCGCCTCGCTCGGACCCGACGGCATCGAGGACGAGCGCCTGAACCCGCTCGAGCCCGACGAGCGCCAGCTCGCGTCCTACCTCGAGAACCCCCTGCCGGTCATCGACCCCGAGGCGGCTGAGCGCATGCGCGCCTGCATCCTCGCCGCGCGGGACGACCGCGACAGCGTCGGCGGCGTCATCGAATGCGTGGCGTACGGGATGCCGATCGGCGTGGGCGACCCTCTGTTCGACGGCATCGAGAACCGCATCGCGCGCATCGCCTTCGGGATTCCCGCCGTGAAGGGCGTCGACTTCGGAGCTGGCTTCGAGGCGGCGACGCTGCGTGGCAGCGAGAACAACGACCCGTATCGCATGGAGGGCGGGCGCGTGCGGCCCCAGACCAACCACGCGGGCGGCATCCTCGGCGGCATCACCACCGGCATGCCCATCGTCTGGCGGATGGCCGTGAAGCCCACGCCCTCGATCGCGCGCCCGCAGCACAGCGTCGACCTCGACGCCGGGACGGACGCCGAGCTCGTCATCCGCGGGCGCCACGATCCCTGCATCGTTCCGCGCGCCGTCCCCGTCGCTGAGGCGGCGTGCGCCTTCGCGCTGCTCGACGCCCTGCTCGAGGACGGCCGCTTCGCCATCCCGGCGCCCCGCGACGCCTCTGCGCGACCGACAGGCGCGCAGAGCTGACGCGCGGTCCCCGCACGCCTTGTCCAACAGCTCGCCGCGCAGCGAGCCCAACCCAGGAGCCTCCATGGACCTCGCAGACATCCGCATCCGCATCGATGAGATCGACACCCAGCTCCTCGAGCTGTTCTCAGAGCGCATGAGCCTCGCCGCCGACGTCGCCGCGGCGAAGGCCGAGACCGGCAAGCCCGTCTTCGACCCCGCCCGCGAGCGCGCCAAGCTCTATGACATCGTCACGCGCGCGCCACACGGGCTCGAGGCGCAGGCGACCTCGCTCTTCTCGCTTCTCATCAGCATGAACAAGGCCGAGCAGCAGCGCATCCTCGCCGCACGCGACGGCGCCGCGACGGCAGAGCGCGCCCACGCCGCGCTCGAGACCGTCGACGAGCCCTTCCCCACCACGGCCACGGTCGCCTGCCAGGGCGTCGAGGGCGCCTACAGCCAGATCGCCGCGACCCGCCTCTTCCACGTTCCCAACATCAGCTTCTTCGGAACCTTCGAAGGGGTCTGCCGCGCGGTACGCGACGGGTTCTGCGAGTTCGGCGTGCTGCCCATCGACAACTCCACCGCCGGTTCCGTCAACGCCGTCTATGACCTGCTCGCCTCGCACCGATTCTCGATCGTGCGGGCGCTGCGCCTGAAGATCGACCACAACCTGCTGGCCAAGCCCGGCACCCGCATCGAGGACGTGACCGAGGTCTGGTCGCACGAGCAGGCGGTCGCCCAATGCGCCGAGTACCTCGACCGGCTCGGCGCGCGCGCCCACATCTGCGCGAACACCGCCATGGCGGCCGAGCGCGTGGCGACGTCGCCGCGCACCGATGTCGCCGCGCTCTCCTCCCGCAGCTGCGCCGCCCTCTACGACCTCGAGATCCTCGACGAGGACGTGCAGGACTCCGGCAGCAACTACACGCGTTTCGTCGTCATCTCGGCGACCCCGCGGGTCTATCCCGGCGCCACGCGCACCTCGCTCATGCTCACCGTCTCGCATGAGCCGGGCTCGCTCTACCGCGTCCTCGAGCGCTTCTACGCCCTCGACATCAACATCGTGAAGCTTGAGAGCCGCCCCATCCCCGGCCGCGACTACGAGTACGTGTTCTACTTCGACCTCGACTGCCCCGTGGGATCCGACTCGCTCGCGACGCTCCTCGACGCGCTCGACGACGTCTGCGAGCGCCACTGGTTCCTCGGCAGCTACACGGAGGTGCTCTGATGAGCGACGCCCTGACCGCGCGCGCGTACGGCGTGCTCGGCCGCACACTCGGCCACAGCTACACGCCCGCCATCTACCGCGCGCTCGCCAACCTCGACTACCAGCGCTTCGAGCGCGAGCCCGAGGAGGTCGCCGCCTTCATCGCGAGCGATGCCTGGGAGGGCGTGAACGTCACCATCCCCTACAAGAAGGTCGTGGCCGAGCTCGTGGATGAGCTCACGCCGATCGCGCGGCGGCTCGGCAACGTCAACACGGTGACGCGCGCCGCGGACGGGCGCCTCATCGGCGACAACACCGATTACTACGGCTTCAAGATGCTCGTGGAGTCGCTCGGGATCGATCTCGCCGGTAAGCGGGCGCTCGTCTTCGGCGGGCACGGCGGCGCGGGGTCAACCTGCATGGCGGTCCTTGGCGATCTCGGGCTTGAGCCCGTCGCGGTCTGCCGCGCGATCGGAGGGGGCGACGCAGCCGGTGTGACCGGCGCCTTCCCGAGCATCACCTACGCCGACCTCTCCGACGTCCCTGACGCCGCTCTCGTCGTCAACGCCACACCCGTCGGGATGTACCCCCACTGTCCCGCGCAGGTCTGCGCGCTCGACGCCTTTCCGGCGCTCGAGGCCGTCGTCGACATCGTCTATAACCCGGCGCGCACCGCACTCATGATGGAGGCGGAGCGCCGGGGCATCCCCGCGGTCGGGGGCCTGCTCATGCTCGTCGCGCAAGCGGCCGCCGCGGTCGAGCGCTACACGGGGACTGCGGTCTCCCCCGAGCGCGTGCGCGAGGTCACCGATGAGCTCGCGCGCCGCGAGGAGAACATCGCGCTCATCGGCATGCCAGGTGCCGGCAAGACGCGCGTGGGCCAGCAGCTCGCGCAGCTCCTCGGGCGCACGCACGTCGACCTCGACGCCGCCTTCGAGGAGCGCGCCGGCATGAGCTGCGCAACCTACATCATCGAGCGCGGCGAGGACGCCTTCCGCGTCGAGGAGACCGCCATCCTCGCTGAGATCGCGGGCGCGAGCGGGCTGGTGATCTCATGCGGCGGCGGGGTCGTGACGCGCGATGAGAACTACCCGCTGCTTCATCAGAACAGCCGGATCGTCATGCTCGATCGCCCGCTCGCGGAGCTCTCAAGCGCCGGGCGCCCGGTGAGCGCGCGCGACGGCGTCGAGCGTCTCGCCGCCGAGCGCATGCCCCGCTACCGATCGTGGGCCGACCTCGTCATCACCTCGCGCGAGAGCGCGGCGGCGACGGCGCGGGCGGTGCATGACGCGCTTGGGTGGGACGGGGCGAGCACGCTGTCTCAAACCAAGGAGGACGCATGAGGGCGCTTGTCATCAACGGGCCGAACATCAACCTGGTCGGCATCCGCGAGCCGGGCATCTACGGAAGCGAATCCTACGAGCAGATCGTCGAGCTCTGCCACGCCACCGCGGATGAGCTCGGGTTCAGCGACATCGAGTGCTTTCAGTCCAACCATGAGGGCGCGATCATCGACCGCATCCAGGAGGCGTACGGCACCGTCGACGGCATCGTCATCAACCCGGCGGCCTACACGCACACGAGCATCGGAATCCTCGACGCCCTCAAGGCGGTGAGCATCCCCGCGGTCGAGATCCATATCTCAGCGGTCGAGGAGCGTGAGGACTTCCGCCAGGTGTCCTACGCCGGCATGGCCTGCTTCGCCCGCGTGACGGGCGAGGGCATCGCCGGCTACCGTCACGCGCTCGAGCTGCTCGCCGCGCGCCTCGGGCTCTCCTCAGGTGAGAGCCGCCCCGCCTCCCCGAGCATCTGACGCGCGTGCGCGAGCGACGCCTCGGACGCGTCACCTGAGAGCATGCGCGCGATCTCACGCACGCGCGCCTCACCGACGACCTCCTCGAGACGCGTCTCGGGAACGTCGGCGTCATTGCGGCTGACCACGTAGTGCCGATCCGCCATGACGGCCACCTGCGCCACGTGCGTGACGACGATGACCTGATGCGTGCGCGCGAGATCGCAGATGACGGCCGCGAGCGATCGCGCCACGGCCCCGCCCACGCCTGCGTCGACCTCATCGAAGACGAGCGTGTCCACCCCGTCCGCCTCGCCCAGGACCACGGTCGCGGCGAGCATGACGCGCGAGAGCTCGCCACCTGAGGCGATGCGGCGCAAAGGACGCGGCGTGAGCCCGGGGCCGCTTCGGTAGAGCAGCTCGCACTGATCGGGGCCGCTCTCGCTCCAGCGCTCGCGCGGCAGCCTCCGCGCCTCCCAAACCAGCTCGGCACGCCCCATCTCAAGCCGGGCCATCTGAGCGCCCACCGCGCGGCAGAACCGCGGCCCCGCTGCATCCCGCCGGCGCCTGAGCTCGCGCGCCGCCTGGGCGAGTGCGGCCTCGGCCTCATCGCGCGCCGCGCGGGCGCGCGCGATGCGCGCCTCGGCGTCCGAGACGAGACTGAGAAGCTCGCGCGCCTCGTCCCGGCGCGCGAAGACGTCGTCCATATGCGGCCCGAACTGCCTCATGAGCCCCTTGAGCGCGCTGTAGCGCTCCTGCGCGCGAGCGAGCTCACCGGGGTCGAAGTCGACGGCGTCGCGATAGCGTCTGAGATCGGCCGCGACGTCCTCGAGGGTGATCGCCGCCTCGCTCAACGCGTCCGCGAACGTCGCGAGCGCGCCGTCGACGGCCCCCATACGCGCCAGGTCGGCGATCGCCGCGTTGAGCGCGTCGAGCGCGCCGCCCTCGCCGCTCAAAGCCTCGCTCGCGCCATGGGCGGTCGCGGCGAGCGACTCGGCGTGCTCCGCCCGCGGCAGCAACTCCTCGAGCTCCTCGAGCTCCCCGGGCGCGGGGCCCACCTCATCGATGCGCTCGAGAGCGAAGCGCGCGTTCTCCAGACGGCCGCCCTCGGTGCGCGCCGCGGCCTCGACGCGCTCGAGCTCGGCCGCGGCGGCGCGCGCCCGGGCAAGGGCGTCGCGATAGCTGGTCAGGGCATGCGTCACCTGCTCGCCCGCCCACTCGTCGAGCAGCTGCACATGGGTCGCGGGATCGAGGAGGCGCTGGTGCTCGTGCTGACCGCAGAGGTCGACGAGCGGCCCCACGCGCTCCGCCAGCTCGCGCACGCTCGCGATGGACCCGTCGATCCGCACGCGGCTCCGGCCGTCCGCGCCCACGCGGCGGCTCACCGCGAATCCCTCAACGTCGCGCGCGCCGGCAAAGACGCGTCCCTCGACGAGCGCGCCCTCCTCCCCCTCGCGCACCATCGCGGCGTCGGCCCGCTCGCCGATGAGAAGCTTCAGCGCCGAGAGCAGCGCCGTCTTGCCGGCGCCGGTCTCCCCGGTGAGCACGGTGAGCCCGCCAGAGGGCGCGAGCTCGGCCGCGCGGATCAGCGCGAGGTTGGAGACGCGGATCTCATCGATCATGGCGCACCCCGTAGAACACGCGCGAGACCGAGGAGTAGAAGCTCTCGGGACCATGGTCGAGCAGAAGCACGTCACCCGGTCCGCGCGCGACGCGCACGCCGGTGACCGTCCCCTCCTCGGTGAAGAACTGGCCGTCGATGGCGATCGCCGGCACCGAGGGGCGGCTGGTCGACATCGTGATCTCCACCACGTCGGCCGGAGACGTCAGGAAGGCGCGCGCCTGGATGGTGTGGGGCGCGATGGGCACGCAGACCATGCCCGTGAACCCCGGGTTCACGATGGGGCCGCCCGCCGAGAGCGCGTACCCCGTGGATCCCGTCGCCGTCGAGACCACGACCCCGTCGCCGCGCAAGCGGTCGATGTGGTGACCCGAGACGTCGACGTCGAACTCGACCATGTCGGAGAGGGGGCCGCGCGTGAGCGCGAGGTCGTTGAGCGCGAAGGAGGTGAAGGGCTCGTCGCTCTCGTCCGTCATGACCTCGCAGCTGAGCGTCGATCGGCGGCTGACGTGCAGCTCGCCCGCGAGCGCATCACCCACCACCGAGAGCACGTCGTCCTCGTCGGGCCGCGCCGCGGTGAGAAAGCCCACGTGCCCGTAGGAGAGGCCGAGGATCGGGATCTCGCGATAGCCCACGAACCGAGCGGCGCGCAAAAGCGTCCCGTCGCCACCAAGGGAGATGACGAGGCACACCCCCTCGACATCAGGCGCCGCCGCGGTCTTCAGGCGCTGATCGGGCGCCCACACGACCTCATATCCCTGGCGCGCGAGCCACAGCTCGAGCCCGAGCGCGGTCTGCACGGCCGCGGACTGATAGAAATTGGGAACCAGCAGCACCTTCATCATAGGGATCCCGCCTTGTCGATCGCACGGGCCACGCAGGCGTCCATCGCGGCGCCCTCCGTCATCAGCATACCTCGTTTGCCGAGCAAGAAATATTCGACGTTGCCCTTCGCGCCCGTGATGGGCGAGCGGGCGACGTCGAGCGGAGCGAGACCGTGCGCGGCGAAGAGATCGATGCACGCGACGAGCGCGCGGCGGCGCGCGGCAGGGTCGCGCACGACGCCCCCCTCCCCCACCTCGTCAGCAGGAACCTCGAACTGGGGCTTCACGAGCGTGAGGAAGGAGCCGTCCGGCGTCAGGAGCTCGAGCACGGCGGGCAGGACGTGTGCGACGCTCGTGAACGAGACGTCGCAGACAGCGAGGTCGCAACACGCCCGCCTCCCCGTCGCCGGCACGTCGACGATGTTGGTGCGTTCGAGGAGCTCGACGCGCGGATCCTGCCTGAGCGACCAGTCGAACTGCGCGCGGCCCACATCGACCGCGATGACGCGCGCGGCGCCGTGCTTGAGCAGGCAGTCGGTGAAGCCTCCCGTCGAGCAACCAACGTCGAGGCAGGTGAAGCCTTCGGGGTCGACCCCGAAGGCCTCGAGCGCGCCAGCGAGCTTGACGCCGCCCCGGCCCACGAACGGGGTGCGAGAACCCTTCACATGCAAGGAGACGCCGGGTTTGACGAGCATGCCCGCGCTCGTCAGACGCTCGCCGCCCGACGAGACGACCCCGGCCATCAAGAGACGCAGGGCATCGGCGCGATCCGCGCAGATGCCCTGGGAAACCATCTCATCATCGAGGCGGACGCGCTTCATGCGCGCGCGCCCTCCTCATCCGCGCCGGGCGCGCCCGTGTCGCCGTCGGCCTCCCCGGCCTCCTCAGGCGCAACCTGCGCCGCCTCGAGCATCGCCGCCTCAGCAGGGCTCATGTCGAAACTGTCCACGAGCTCGACGGCCTTGGAGCCGAGGGCGATCGCCTCATCGAAGAGGTCGAGGCTTCGCTCGAGCGAGGTGTCCTTGGAGCGCACCGTCGCGATGATCTCGTCGAGGCGCGCGGTGATGTCCTCGAAGGTGCGCGTCGTGGTCTGCGCCATCATGCACCCTCAGTCGTGCGGGCGCTGCCCTCAACGTCCTCGCTCGCCGGCTCGTCATCAAGCGTGAACAGATCATCGTGGGCGCGGGCGATGCGCCCGAGCACCCCGTTCACGAAGCGAGCCGACTCATCGGTGCCGAACGCTTTCGCGATCTCGACGGCCTCGTTGATGATGATGGGGTTGTCGATGCGCTCGCGCGCGAAGCGCATCTCGTACGCGGCGACGCGCAGCAGGTTGCGATCGGTCGCGGGCATCCGGTGAAGCTCCCAGTTCTCGAGGACGCGCGAAAGCGCCGCATCGATCTCGTCGAGGTACTCATAGGCTCCCTCGGCGAGATCGACGGCGAAGTCCTCAAGCGGTCCCTTGGACACGAGGTAGTCGCCGGCGATGACGTCGTGCAGGGGAACGTCGAGCGCCTCAGCTTGGAAGAGCAGCTGCATGGCCTGGCTGCGGGCGCGCGTGCGACCGCGATCAACTTTGAGGCTCACGCGCTACTCCTTGGGGAAGACGATGCCGTCGATGCACACGTTCACGCTCTCGACCTCGACGCCTACCTGAGCGTCGATCGCGCGGAGCACGGCGGCGCGGACCGCCTCGGCGAGCTTCTTGAAGGGGTAGCCGAAGAACACCGCCACGTGCACCGTGATGACGAGGCGGTCGTCGACGACGTCGGCCTCGACCGCCGATGTCCCCGGCATCATGCGGGAGGAGAACATCGATACGAGGTTGCTCGCCAGATCCCTGGCGCCGACCGAGGCGATGCCCTCGACCTGCTCGACCGAGCGCGAAACGACGGCCGAAAGGACCTCGGGGGCGATGCCGATACCGGAGATGACGATCTCGTGAGACATGTGATCCCTCATTCCTGACGCGGAACGGACGCGCAGACCCTAGACGCGCGAGACGAACTTGCCGTCGCGCGTGTCGACCTTGATCATGTCACCCTGGTTGAGATACATGGGCACCTGGATGACAGCGCCGGTCTCGATGGTCGCGGGCTTGGTTGAGCCCTGGACGGTGTCGCCCTTGAACCCGGGGTCGGTGCTCGTGATCTCGACCTCGATGAACATCGGCGGGTTCACGCCCATGAGCTCGTCGTCAGCGAAGAGCAGCTGGCAGGTGTCGTTCTCGCGCAGCCACTTCGCGTTGTCGCCCACGAAGCTGTCGGGCACGGGCAGCTGCTCGTACGTCTCGTTATCCATGAAGATGTAGTCGGTGCCGTCGTGGTAGAGATACTGCATCTCGCGCGTGTTGAGCATGACGCTCTCGAACTTGGTCCCGGCGTTGCAGGTGTTCTCGACCACGCGGCCCGTCTTGACGTCCTTGGTCTTATAGCGGACGAACGCCCCGCCCTTGCCGGGCTTGACGTGCTGGAACTCGACGATGGTGACGACCTTGTCCTTGATGCGCAGGCCGATGCCGTTCTTGAAGTCAGCGGTGGTGATGCTTGCCATGTACAGCCTTTCCTCTCGATGCGCAAAGCGCCGAAGCATAACTCGCCCCTCAGTATACTCCACCCCATCTCACGCGCTCGCGCGCCGCCCGATGTTCCCCAAAGAGGCCATGGGGATTGAGGAGGCGACGCACGGTGCCTGAACAGGAGCGTGACGCCCGCAGGGCCGCGCGGCGCGCCGCACCCTGCGGGCGCCGCACGCCTGCGGGCGACTGAAAGAGCGTGCCGAGCTAGCAGGGGATGATCTGCAGCTCGTGAGTTGAGCTGGTGAAGGGCTCGAAGCCGGTCGCCGTCACGAGGCCGTAGTCCTCAAGGCGCACGCCGCCCACACCCGGCAGGTAGACGCCCGGCTCGACGGTGACGACGCCGCCCTCCTCGAGGATGTTGCTCACGCGCCCGAGGGTGGGCAGCTCATGGATGTCGATTCCCACGCCGTGCCCGAGACCGTGACCGTAGTAGTTGCCGTACCCCGCGTCGGAGATGATCTTCACCGAGAGCTGATGGACCTCGTGACCGTCGACGCCCGCGTGGATGGCCTGGGCGCACTCCTCGTGCGTGCGGCGGACGAGGTCGTAGATCGCGCGCTGCTGCTCGGTGGGCTCGCCGACGACGACCGTGCGGGTCATGTCTGAGCGGTAGTCGCGGTAGCCCGCGCCGTAATCCATGAGCACGAAGTCGCCGCGCTCGACCACGCGATCGCTCGAGATGGCATGAGGGTTCGCCGTGTTGGGGCCCGACGCCACGATCGAGGTGAAGGCGAGCGCGTCGGCGCCGTGGGAGAGCATGTAGTTCTCGAGCTCGAGCTTGATCTCCTTCTCGGTCAGGCCGGGACGGATGAAGCCGAGCATGTGATCGAAGGCGGCGTCGGTGATCGCCTGGGCGCGCTTCATGAGCTCGATCTCCTCGGCGTCCTTGACGGCGCGCATGCGCCGCAGGTCACCATGCATCACCGGAACCTCGACCGAGATCGACGCGTCCTCGAATCCCCGGAGCATTCCCGTGTGGAAGGCGAGCTCCATCGTGTCCTCGACGGCCACGACGCGCGAGCGCGCGGCGCGGGCGCGCTCGGCGACCCAGCGCGGAATGTCGATGACCTCCATGTCGAACTTCCACGGAGAGCCGGCGGGCAGGTGCTCCTCGAAGCTGTTGAAGTAGCGCGAGTCCGTGTGGAACGAGGTCTCGTCCGCCGTGATGAAGGCCGCGTGCGGAAGCTCGCCGGTGAAGTCGAAGACGCCCTCGACGCCCGTGAGCCAGCGGAGGTTCGCCTCGTCGCGAATGACGACGGCGTCGTAGCCGCGCTCCTCCATGAGCGCGCGCACCCGCGCGACGCGCGCGGTCGGACCAGATTCGGTGATCGCCATGATGAATCCTTTCTTCTCGGTGCCCCCGATAGCCTACCACCCCGCGCGCGCCCGCGCGAGCACGTCGTCTACCCCGCGAGAAGCTCCGCGCGAGACGCCAGGTAGGCCTCGGCATGGCGGGCGAGCACGTCGTCCTTCACGGCCGTGAGGCGAATCGAGCCGACGTGCTTGGGGAGGGCGAAGAGGCGGCGGTTGGAGTGGCGCGCGCGGACCTCATCGATGGCGGCGACGAACTCATCGACCCCCAATGAGAACGGAAGCTCCTCGATGCCGAGGTCATCGAGGCGATCATCCTGCTCGAACACGTCATCGACCGACATGCTGGCCGCGTCGACCGCGAGGCGCGCCTCGAAGCGCATGCCCTCGGCGAGAAGGCGCCACCACGGCACCTCGGGGCCGAGGCAGCGCCGCAGGGCGCGCGCGGTGGTCACGCCGTACTCGAGCGCGTGCCGCGCCGAGGGGTTCGCGGCGGAGAGGACCGCGCGGCGCGCGGTCTGAGTAGTCGCGAAGGCGTCGAGGAGCGCCGCGTCGTCGCGGGCGACAAGACCGTCCATGAGCTCGCCGAGATGCTCCCACGCGCGACGGCTGTCCGCCATGAAGGCCCCGACGATGAGCACGCGCCCGAACGCGAGATCCTCTGCGGAGGCATCGTGCAGAAGCGCCACGTCGCTCACGACCATCTGGGGCTCGGGAAGGTGCCAGAGCATGCCGTGCGAGCCCGCGGTGTCAAAGGCGGGCAGCGCGGTGGGCGCCGTGATCATGGCGCCAAGCGTCGTCGGAACGAGCACGCAGGCGCACCCGCCCTGCCAGAGCTTGGCCGCGAGGGCCGCAAGCGAGCAGATGCGCGCGTCGCCCGTCGCGATGACGAGGTCGTCGGCGGTGATGCCCGCGGCCGCGCAGGCGTCGCAGACGGATCCCACCGCATCCAGGGGGACGAAGGGCCCCTCCGGAAGCTCGACCGCATGGACCTCGTAGGTGAACCCCGCGTCGCTCAGCATGTGGCGCACGCGCGTCACGAGCGCGGGATCGAGGCCGGTCGCATGCACGAGAAGCGCTCGATTCGGCTTCCCGACGGCAGACTTCACCAGCCGGCTCAACTCATCGACGCCGCCCGACCCGTAGCGCACGTCGACGCTTCTCGCTCCAAAGCTCAGCAGCTGTCGCTTGACCGTCACAGCAGACCACGCTCCCAAAGTCTCTCGGCGCACTCGTAGGACACGTCCTTGAACGAGCGCCCCCGTATGTCGATCGTCATGTCCGCGGCCCGCTCGTAGAGCGGACGGCGATGCTCGAGAAGGCGCGCCGCATGCCGCGGCGACTTGAAATCGGGGCGCTGCGAGAGCGTCCGGATCTGGCGCATCGAGTCGGCGAGATCCCCCTCGAGGTACACGGTGAACCCCATCGCGGCCATGAGCTCGATGTTCTCGGGCGTCTCAACGATACCACCACCGCATGAGACGAGCAGGCTCCGCTCGCGCTCGAGCGCGCGGAGCACGTCGGTCTCGATCACGCGGAAGGCGTCCTCACCCTGCTCGGAGAAGATGCGCGCGATGGGAAGGCCCGCGCGGCGCTCGACGAGCCGATCGGTGTCAACGTAGCGACGGCCGAACATCCGGCCGAGATTCCGCGCGAGCGTCGACTTGCCAGCGCCGAGGAACCCCACGAAGAAGATGTGGTCGCTTCCGTGCTTGACCGGATTTGCCACGACGCTACTCCTCGCACGGCACCTGCGCGAGCACGCGGCGCTCAACGATGCGGAAGAGATGCGTGTACCAGAGGTCGGCGGTGGCCTGCGGCCGCACGAGGATCGTGTCGATCCCCGCCAGGTTGCCGGCGCAGACATCGGTGAAGAGCTGATCGCCGATCATGACGGCGTCCTGAGGGGCCACGTCCAGGCGCCGGAGGGCGGCGCGCAGGGCGAAGGGGGCGGGCTTCATCGCGTGGCTGATCGCCTCGAGACCGAGCTCGGAGGCCGAGCGAAGCACCTGGTCGCGGTGCCAGTTGTTGGAGACCATGCACAGCTTGAAGCCCCGGTCCCGCGCATGGTCAAGCCACGCGGCGACGCTCGCGGGCGCGGTCGCGCGGTCGCGCGGCACAAGCGTGTTGTCGCGGTCAAGCAGAAGCGCGCGCTTGCCCTGCTCCCAGAGCGCATCGGTGTCGATGACCTCGACTGAGGCGACGTAGCGCCCGGGTGTCGCGATACCCATCAGCTGTCCTCCGCGATCGCCTGGAGGTGCTGCTCGTACGTCTCCGAGAAGTACTCGACCTCGGTCGTGATGTAGAAGTAGAAGTAGTCGGTGTCGGCGGGGTCGAGCGCCGCCTTGATCGACGACAGCGACGGCGCGCAGATGGGCGTCGGCGGGAACCCGGTGTTGAGGTAGGTGTTGTAGGGGCTCTCGACGGTCAGGTCGTCGGCCGTGACCTCCCCGCCCGTTACGTACATCATGGTCGCGTCGCTCTGGAGCGCCATGTTGATCTCGAGACGGTTGTAGAAGGTGGACGCGATGTTGTAGCGCTGCTCCTCGGTCAGGGCCTCGCGCTCGATGATCGAGGCGAGGATGAGGAAGTCGTAATCGCTCATCTCGATGCCGTAGCGGCTGAGGATCGTGGCGCGCGCGGCGTCGAAGTCGAGCGAGGCGACCTCGATCTCGTATTGATCGAGCATGACGCGGATCACGTCATCGGCGGTGGGCTCATCGCTGAAGGTATAGGTCTTGGGATAGAGGAAGCCCTCGAGGGAGTCATTCGCCGCGTCCTCAAGAAACTCGTAGTCATCAACGTAGTTGGAGGCGACGGCCTGCGCGATGAACTCCTCCTGGCTGATCCCGAGGACGCTCTCCACGCGCTCAGCCGTCTGGGCGACCGTAAGACCCTCCGCGATGGTGAGGGTGAGACCCTCCACGTTGGAACCCGCCACGAGCTGCGCCACGACCTCCTCAGGGTCCTGCAGGGTCGTGAAGAGGTAATCACCGGGCTTGAGCGACGTCTCGGCGCCCAGCGCCGTGACCGCGGCGTAATAGTCCTGGGGATCGGGGATGATGTCGTTCGTGGAGAGGATGGACGCGATCTCGTCGCCCGAGGCGCCCTCGGGGATGGTCACCTGGACCTCGATGCCCGCCTCGATCGTGGACTCATCGGAGGTGAGGAGCCCTGAGACGGCGGGCACCACGACGAAGAGCAGGCCGGCGATGACCGCGGCGATCGCGAGCACCGCGATGACAACCGCCACGACGCCGCGCTTCCGGCGCGGTGGACGGCGTGCATGTCCCTGCGCGTAACCCGAGCGATACGCGGGCGCGAGAGGCCGGGAGGCGGGCGCATGCGCCCGAGGTGCACTGCGTCGATGGGACGCATGCGACGACGCGTGGGCGCGCGATGACGCCGCCGGGGCGCTTCCCGCGGCCCTGAACCGCGACCCCGTTGACGGGGTCGCCGCCCCACCCGTGCGGACCGTGCGTCGCCTCGTTCCCCCAGAACGAGCGTGGGCGCCAGATTCGTTCGTCACCATATGCCCTTCCGTCGCAGATCACGCATGCAGCAAAGCTTGACGGGGTTAGTGTAGCGCAGATGCGGGGAAGCTTAAAGATTCCATTCAACCTTGAAGGTTTGGGCGCGCGAAGCCGCGGGCCGAGCGGTCGGCGATCCGTGAACGCGCGGGAGAAAGGCGCGGGGCAGCGCGGGCACGTCGGGAGGGCGCGGCTCATCAACGCCGCGTGCGGGCGCGCTACTCGTCGGGGAGCAACCCGAGACGGGACACGATCTCCTCTCCCGCCGCGGTCCGCCCGAGAGAGAGCGGCGCCAGCTCGTCGAGAACGGCCGCGAGGTCCCACGGCAGCTCGTCATGGCACGCGATCTCCTCCCCGGTGACCGGGTGCGTGAAGCGGATTCGCCATGAATGAAGGAACTGGCGCGTGAGCCCGCGATCGGCGCGCGCGGCCCCCTTGCCCTTGCCGTAGAGGGGGTCGCCGACGCACGGGTGGTTGATGTGGCGCATGTGAACGCGGATCTGATGCGTCCGCCCGGTGTAGAGATGGCACTCGAGCAGCGTGTACCCCTCATCGCCCCGGCTCGCGTCGAAGCGCTCGAGCACGCGGAAGGTCGTGATGGCCTCGCGAGCGGTCGGGTCATCCGAGACGGCCATCTTCTGGCGGTCGCGGGTCGAGCGGGCGATGCCCGTCGAGATGGTGCCCTGATCGTGCGCCACGTGGCCGTGGACGAGCGTGATGTAGCGCCGATCGAGTGTGCGGAGCCGGATGAGGTCCTGGAGGGCCCGCTGCGTGTCATCGTCCTTGGCCGCGACCATGAGGCCCGAGGTGTCGCGATCGAGGCGGTGCACGATGCCGGGCCGGTCCTCGCCTTGGAGGGTGCCCAGGTGATCGAGGCCGCAGTGATAGGCGAGCGCGTTCGCGAGCGTCCCATCCTCATGCCCGTGGGCGGGATGGCAGACGAGGCCGCGCTGCTTGGAGAGGACGATGAGGTGGTCATCCTCGTAGCGGATGTCGAGCGGGATGCACTGCGGGACGATGACGCCCGGCTCCACGGGGTCGGGAAGCTCGACCTCGATGCGCTCGCCCGAGCGCACGACATGGCTCTTGGCCAGGCACCGCTCCCCCTCGACGGCGACCGCGCCCTCCTCGATGAGGCGCGCGCATGCCGAGCGCGAGGGACAGCCCGCCTGCGAAGCCAGGTACGCGTCGAGACGCGCTCCCGCGTCAACCGCCTCGGCGATGAGGTGCAGGACGCGCGCCATGTCAGCGCCCCTCCGGCGCGTCCGCATCGGACTCCTCGCCTCGGCCGCCGTCGGACGGGACGCGACGCGCGTCATCGACGGAGGCGTCCGGGGCAGGCGCGTTCGCCGGCGAGAGGAAGAGGAAGCCGACGAGCGCCATGACCACGCCCACCGTGATGCCGATGTCGGCGACGTTGAAGACGGGGAAGTTGATGAGCTCGACGGAGATGAAATCGGTCACGAAGCCCTGGAGGGCGCGGTCGATGGCGTTGCCCACGGCGCCCCCGCAGACGAGACCGAGGCCGGCGACCTCAAGGCGCGACACGAGCGGCGCGCGGGCGAGGTAGATCGCCGTGGCCACGATGACCACGGCGGCGAGCACGACGAAGAGCTGCCCGAAGCCGCTCGCGAGCCCGAAGGCGACGCCCGTGTTCTCGACGTAGGAGAAGCTCAGGACGCCGGGGATGAGCGGCACGTATGTGATGCCCACGCTGAGGGCGGCGCGCACGACGGCCTTGGTCAGCTGATCGGCCCCCGCCACGGCGAGGGCGAGCGCGGCCGCCATGAGCGCGCGGATGGCGCGCCTCGGCCGCACGTCCGTGCGCAGCTGCTCCCTCACCCTATCCCCTTCCCGGGCACCGCGCGCGGCGCCCCCCTCGATCGATCAGGCCTCCAGCGCGTCCGCGCAGCGCGCGCAGACGTGCGCGTGCGCGCCGTGCGCACCCGTGCTCTCACGGTAGTTCCAGCAGCGATCGCACCGCTCGCCGCGCGCCGGCTCGACCTGGGCGGTAAACTCATCGCCGCGTGCGAGCTCGACCTCGGACACGATGAAGAACTCGGCGAGATCGCAGGCGTGCTCCCCAGTGAGGAGCGCAAAGGCCTCCTCCGGCGCCGTCGCCACGATGCGGGCGGCCTGGCTCTTGGTGAGGGTCCCCGCCGCGCGCGCGTCCTCGAGCGCCTTGGTCACCGCGGCGCGGAGCTCAAGGGCGGCGTCGAGGGTGCGACCGTAGTCTCGGGCCGCGTCGATCGTGATCGGCGCCTGATACCAGTCGAGCATCGCCGCGAAGGTCTGGCCGTCACGGCAGCCGGCGGGCGCGTACGCCATGACCTCGTCGCACGTGAACGCGAGGATCGGCTGGAGGTCGCGCAGGAGCATCGAGAGCAGCTCCGCGAGGACCGTCTGGGCGCTCCGGCGCGCGGGCGCGGCGGGAGCCTCGCAGTAGAGGCGGTCCTTCAGCGCGTCAAGGTACACGTTCGAGAGCTCCGTGACCACGAAGTCGTAGAGCGCGCGGTAGGCGCGGTTGAACTCGTATGCCGCATAAGCGTCGTCAACCTCGGCCTGCACCTGCGTGAGGCGCGCGACCATGAGCTTGTCGAGCGGCTCGAGCTCGTCAAAGGGCACCCCGTCGCGCGCGGGCTCGAAATCGCCCTCGAGCTCGCCGAGCAGGAAACGGAACGTGTTGCGGAAGCGACGGTAGGCGTCGGCCGTGCGCGCGAGGATCTCGTGGTCGATCGCGACGTCGGACGCGGTGTCGACGCTCGCGACCCACAGGCGCACGATGTCAGCGCCCATCTCGTCGCAGACCGCGTTGGGGTCGATCACGTTGCCGAGCGACTTGGACATCTTGCGCCCCTGGCCGTCCAGGGTGAAGCCCTGGGAGACGACCGCCTTGTAGGGGGCGTGCCCATTCGCTCCCACGCTCGTGAGCAGCGAGCTCTGGAACCAGCCGCGATGCTGATCGGAGCCCTCGAGATACACGTCGGCCGGATAGGTGAGCTCGGGGCGCGCCTCGCACACGGCCTTCCAGGAGACGCCGGAATCCCACCACACGTCGAGGATGTCGCGGTCG
The DNA here is from genome assembly GCA_964558955.1 of uncultured Coriobacteriaceae bacterium. Classification (GTDB taxonomy): domain Bacteria; phylum Actinomycetota; class Coriobacteriia; order Coriobacteriales; family Coriobacteriaceae; genus Coprousia. The sequence goes on along the minus strand of CAZLGF010000011.1, from coordinate 4,146 downwards.
GGCTTCAGGTGGTGCCCGCCACAGGAGGGGCAGACGCAGGCGTCGCCGAGGTAGTCCGCGGGGGCGTCGGTGAACCAGGCGTCCGAGCCCTTCTCATGGAAGAGCGCGATGACGGCGTCGAGCGTGTCGTCGTTCATGACCTTCTCGCCGCAGTCGGCGCACGTGAAGCTCGGGATCGGCACGCCCCAGTTGCGCTGGCGCGAGATGCACCAGTAGGGGCGCCCCTCGATCATGGCGCCGATGCGGTTCGCCGCGCGCTCGGGATACCACGTCACGTGGTTGCGCACGGCATCGAGCGCCTGCTCGCGCAGGCCCGTCTCGTCCATCGACACGAACCACTGATCGGTCGCGCGGAAGATCGTGGGCTCCTTGCACCGCCAGCAGTGCGGGTAGCTGTGGTCGATGCGCTTCGCGGCCACGAGCGCGCCGCGCTCATCGAGCCAATCGATGATCTTGGGGTCGGCCTCGGCGGTGCTGAGACCTGAGAACGGGCCGCCCGTGCCGTATGCGTCGCCCTCGTAGTACCGGCCGTCATCATCGACCGGCATGACGACGTCGAGACCGTAGCGCATGCCGGTGTAGTAGTCGTCGACGCCGTGGCCGGGCGCGGTGTGCACGCAGCCGGTGCCGTCCTCGAGGGTCACGTAGTCGGCCGTGACGATCTGGCCCGCCACGTCCGCGAAGATGGGCTGGCGATAGGTGATCCCGACGAGGTCCGCGCCGTGCGCGCACCAGGGCTCGCTCGCGCCCGCGGGCACGAAGAGCGCCGCCTCCTCATCCTGCGCGACGCCATGGAAGACCTGCTCCCACAGGGCCCGCGCCATGATGCCGAGACGCCCGCCCGAGACGACGGCCACGTAGTCGGCCTCGGGGCTCAAGGCGACGGCGGCGTTCGCCGGAAGGGTCCACGGCGTCGTGGTCCAGATCACCACGTCGACGGGCATGCCGGAGGCCGCGAGCTCCTGCGGTGCGTCGATGAGCTCGAACCGCACGTAGATGGACGGGCTGACCTCGTTGGCGTACTCGATCTCGGCCTCAGCGAGGGCCGTGTGGCAGTGGGTGCACCAGTGCACGGGCTTGCGCCCGCGGTAGATCATGCCCTTGTCGAACATCGCCTTGAAGACCTCGATGTCGGCGGCGTCGTGCACGTGGTAGAGGGTGAGATAGGGATGGTCCCAGTCGCCCAGCACGCCAAGGCGGCGAAAGCCCTGCTTCTGGAGCTCGATGTTCTCGACGGCGAAGTCGTTGCACATCGCGCGGATCTCGGAGACGGGCGTGGCGTTGAAGCGCTCGGTGCCGAGAGCCTCCTCGACCTTGTGCTCGATGGGCTGGCCATGGCAGTCCCAACCGGGGACGTAGACGACCTCGCGGCCCTGCATCATCTCGTAGCGGTTGATCATGTCCTTCGCGATCTTGTTCATCGCGTGGCCGATGTGGATGGGGCCGTTGGCGTACGGCGGGCCATCGTGCAGCACGAACGTCTCGTGCCCCTCGTTCTTCTCGAGGACCTGCTCATACACCTTGTTCTCATTCCAGGTCGCAAGGCGGCGCGGCTCGGAGGCGCTCAGCCCGGCGCGCATGGGGAACCCGGTCTTCGGCAGGTTCATCGTGCTGTTGTAGATGCTCTTCTCCTTCGCCATGTGCCCTCCTCCTCGGCGGGGCGCGCGGCGAGTGCGCCCCTGGTTCGAAGGCGCTTACAAAAGAAAAGCGCCCGTCCCGTCTCAAGCTGGGACGAAGCGCATGCGCACACGGCGCGGCTCTTCGCTTGTAACCACCCAGCTGGGGTGCGATCGCACCCGTACTCGGCCGACCACATGACGACGGTCGTCCCGGCGACGCCTACTGAAGCGGTCTCCCGCCCGTTCGGGCCGCGGCTCCGGGGTGATGTTCGCTCGGTCGCGCACGCGGGCTTCTCAGCTCCCACCCGCTCTCTGAGGTGCGCGGAGGCCGGTTACTCGTCCCCTTCACAGCCATTGCGCGGTATTGTAGCACGAGCCCGCGCGCTCGCCTGCGGCGGCGCGAAATCGCACGAACCGAAGACGGCGGGGCGGCATGCGGGCCTCCTCGCGTCAGCTCTCGTGATCCTGTTCGCGAATGCGCAGGTAGATCTGGCGCTGACCCGACGTCCCATCGGGCTCGTCGAACTCGTAGACGCCGAGGGACTTCAAAAACGGCCGAAGCTTCTTGAAGCCGTAGTTGCGCACGTCGAAGTCGGAGAGGCGCTTGGAGAGCTCGTCGCCGAGGCGCCCGAGCGAGACCCAGCCCTCGTCATCCGAGAACTTGTCGATGATGGCGTTGATCGTGGAGCGGATCCGCTTCATGTGGTTGCGCCGCGCCGCGCGGCTCATCTCGGCGAAGTCGATCGACGCGGTCGCCTCGTCGGACTCCACCGCGTCGGAGCGCGCCCCGCCCGCGTCACCCGGGCGGCGGTGCGGGCGCGCGGGCGCGCTCGCCTCCTCGCCGGGCGCGGGCGCGCCCTCGTCCTCCTCAGGATCGACCGGCTCGTCCTCACCGGTCCGCTGCCGCTGCGCGGCCCGCTGCTTCCTCCCGGCCTTCTTGCGACGCTTGGCGCGCGATGCTTCCTCGCCCTCATCGGACGCGTCGTCGTCCGTCTCCTCGGCCTTCCGCGCCGCGTAGAGCAGATCGAGGTACTTGAACTGGTTGCAGGCCGCGATGAACGGCTCGGGCGTCTTCTGCTCGCCCATGCCGATGACCTGCATGCCGCTCTCGCGCAAGCGCGATGCGAGGCGCGTGAAGTCGGAATCGGAGCTCACGATCGCGAAGCCATCGACGTTGCCGGAGTAGAGGATGTCCATCGCGTCGATGATCATCGCGGAGTCCGTCGCGTTCTTGCCGTAGGTGTAGCTGTACTGCTGCATGGGGATGATCGAGTGCTCAAGCAGACAGCTCTTCCAGCTTGCGAGGCGCGAGCTCGTCCAGTCGCCGTAGATGCGCTTATAGGTGGCGATGCCGAGGTTCGCAACCTCGTCGATGATGATCTTGACGTACTTCTCCGACACGTTGTCCGCGTCGATGAGAATCGCGAATCGTGGATCGTTCTCATGGGTGGCTGGCATCGAATCCCTTTCTCGGCTGCGGCGCCTCGGGGCGCATCGCCTCGATCATACCTGAGCGGCCCCGACCCGCGCGTGCCGCCGGGTCGGGGCCGAGTCATCGCGATGGCGCACGCCGGCTACGACGACGCCGAAGTGGAGGCGCCGGGCATGAGCGGGTTCTCGCGCTTGAGCAGCGTCATGAACTCATCCCCCGTGATCGTCTCCTTCTTATAGAGGTAGCGCGCGAGCTCGTGCAGCTTGAACTTGTTCTCCTTCAGGATCTGCATCGCGCGATCATGCGCCTGCTCCATGATGACGCGCACCGCCTCGTCGACGCGCTCAGCGGTGCCCGGCGCGCAGGTGAGGGCGGCGTCCTGGTTGAGATAGGGGTTCTGCACCGTGCCAAGGGCCACCATGCCGAACTCGTCGGACATGCCGTACTGCGTGATCATGCTGCGCGCGAGCTTGGTCGCCTGCTCGATGTCGTTCGAGGCGCCCGTGGTCATCTCGCCGAAGATAAGCTCCTCGGCGGCGCGCCCGCCGCAGTAGACCGCGAGCTTGTTGAGCGCCTCCTGCCGCGTCGTGAGGAACCGCTCGTCCTCCTCGACCTGCATGGTGTAGCCGAGCGCTCCCGAGGTGCGCGGCACGATGGTGATCTTGGTGACGGGCGCCGTGCCCTTCATGCTGGCGGCGACGATGGCGTGGCCGATCTCATGGTAGGAGACGACCTGCTTCTCATGGTCGGAGAGCACGGTGGACTTACGCTGCTGGCCGGCGATGACGACCTCGACCGATTCCTCGAAGTCCTCCTGCGTGGCGCGCGTGCGGCCCATGCGCACGGCGCGCAGCGCGCCCTCGTTGATGATGTTCGCGAGGTCCGCGCCCGAGGCGCCCGGGGTCGCCCGCGCGATCGCCGTGAGGTCGATCGGCGGCTGGATCTTCACGTCCTTGGCGTGCAGCTCGAGGATGGCCTTGCGTCCCGCGAGATCGGGCAGCTCGATCGGGATGCGCCGGTCGAAGCGGCCGGGGCGCAGGAGCGCCGGGTCGAGCGAGTCGGGGCGGTTCGTGGCCGCGAGCACCACGATGCCCT
>CAZLGF010000010.1:18989-25113 GCA_964558955.1 uncultured Coriobacteriaceae bacterium | reverse complement strand
CCCGCGCGCCGCGGGCGAGATCGCTACAATACTGCCGTGCGCCCGCCGCTGCCGGCGCGCCGTCATCGCTTGACCGCCGCGCGCCCACCGGGCGCGTCGGCATGAGAAAGGAGCCTTCATGGCACGACTCAGCGTCGACTACTTCTCCGCCGCGCTCATGCGCACCACCACGCTCGACGTCATCCTCCCCGTCGACAACGCCGGCGAGGCGATGGGCGTCGATCACGCGCGCCGCCACGACGCGTCCGCCTGGGATCGCCGCGATTACCCGCGCCGCAAGGCCCCGTTCAAGACCCTGTACCTGCTCCATGGCATCACCGGCAACCACACCGACCTCATCTCCGAGACGCGCATCCGCGCCTGGGCCGAGGAGCGCAACGTCGCCGTGGTCATGCCCTCGGGCTACAACGCGTTCTACCTCGATGACCCCGACGCCCATAATTACTACGGGCGCTTCGTGGGCCAAGAGCTGCTCGACGTGACCCGTCAGATGTTCCCGCTCTCCGACCGCCGCGAGGACACCTTCATCGCGGGCGTGTCGATGGGCGCGTACGGAGCCCTGCGCAACGGCCTCAAGTACTGCGAGAACTTCGGATCGATCATCGCGCTCTCCACGGCCATGATCGTCGACGGCTTCGACCAGATCATCTCGGACGACCTCTTCTTCCTGAGCCGGGCGTTCCTCGAGTCGATCTTCGGCGACCTCGATCACGTGGTCGACTCCGACAAGGACCCGTCGCGCCTCGCCGCCGACCTCGTCTACTGCGACCGCCCGCGTCCGCGCGTCTTCATGGCCTGCGGCAACCAGGACCCGCTTGCCCAAGCGAACCGCGTCCTCGCCGACAAGCTGCGCGGCATCGGTCTCGATGTCACGTATCATGAGCTCGGAGGAGGCCACGACTGGAACCTGTGGAACCAGGCCCTCCCCCGGGCGATCGACTGGCTCCCGCTGCGATAGCGCTCGGCCCATCACGGGTTCGCCATCGTGCGGCAAGCAGCGCCCAAGATGATTGGAGAATGCGATGGCCCTGCTCAGAGTCGATTTCTACTCGCGCTACCTTGAGCGCAACGTCATCCTGACCGCCGTCATCCCCGTTGACAAGATGGACGGCGACAAGCTGGCCAAACGTCGCCAGGGACCGTACCGCACGATGTATCTGCTGCACGGGCTCTTCGGACGCGACTACGACTGGATCGACCGCACCCATGTGATCGAGACGGCCGAGGCGCGCGACGTCGTGGTCATCATGCCCTCCGGTGAGGACGGCCTGTACCTGAACAAGCCCGAGATCAACGAGTGGCACGGCAAGTTCATCAGCGAGGAGCTCGTCGAGGTGACGCGCCGGCTCTTCCCGCTCTCGCGCAAGCGCGAGGACACCGCGCTCGCCGGCATCTCGATCGGCGCCTACACGGCCCTCATCAACGGCCTGCTCCGCCCGGACCGCTTCGGATCGATCATCATGCTGTCGGGCGCCTTCATGCGCGATCGCATCCTCGACGCCGTCGAGTCGCACTCGCCGCGCAAGCGCAAGTACTACGAGCGGTTCTTTGGCGATCTCGACACGGTCATCGGGTCCGACAAGGACTACATGGCCCTCGTCGACCGCTTCAAGAATGACCCCGACCTCCCCAAGCCGCGCTTCTACGGCGCGTGCGGCGAGTCGGACAACCTGTGCACCGCCAACCGCGAGGTCATGTCGCTCTTGCGCGAGGCCGGCTTCGACGTGACCTACTGGGAGCCCGAGATCGGCGGGCACGAATGGCCGTTCTGGAACGCGTGGATCGACTGCGCGCTCGACTGGTACGCCCCGGGCGAGCCCCAACCCTCCACGGCCCCCGTGGACTACTCGGCGCTCACCGAGGCGCGTCCGCCCGACAAGCCGATCCCCATGAACGAGAATCCGGGCGACGGCCCCGCATAGCAGCAAGGTGCGGTCGTCGGGCGCGGGCGGGCTGCGATCGAGCAGGCCTCCCGCGCCCGTCTGCGTTCTTACGCGAACTGCGAGTTGTACAGCTCGGCGTACGACCCGCCCGCCGCGAGGAGCTCCTCGTGCGATCCCTGCTCGATGATGGTGCCGTGATCCATCACGAGAATGAGATCGGAGTCGATGATCGTCGAGAGACGATGCGCGATCACGAAGCTCGTGCGCCCGGTCGTCAGCGCCTCCATCGCCTGGACGATCGCCTTCTCCGTGCGCGTGTCCACGCTTGAGGTCGCTTCGTCCAAGATGAGGATCGCGGGGTTCGCGAGCAGCACGCGTGCGATGGTGAGCAGCTGCCGCTGACCCTGGCTCACGTTCTCAGCGTCGTTCGCGAGCATGGTGTCGTAGCCGTGCGGCATGGTCCGCACGAAGAAGTCGACCTGCGCGGCCTTGGCCGCCTGCACGATCTCCTCGCGCGTGGCGTCGGGCTTGCCGTACGCGATGTTCTCGGCGATGGTCCCCTCGCGCAACCATGCGTCCTGAAGCACCATGCCGAAGGTCTTGCGCAGATCGGCGCGGGCCATCTCGCGCGTGCTCACGCCGTCGAGCGTGATCGCGCCGCCGTCGATCTCGTAGAAGCGCATGAGCAGGTTGATGAGGGTCGTCTTGCCCGCGCCCGTGGCGCCCACGATGGCGACCTTCTGCCCCGGCTCGGCCACGAAGCTCACGTCGCGCATGAGCGGATGGGCGGGATCGTAGCCGAAGCGCACATGCTCGAACGCGATCCGGCCTCGCACCGGCTCGGCCACCGCCGCCGGCAGCGCCGGATCGGGCTCGATCTCCTCCTCATCGAGGATGTCGAAGACGCGCTCCACCGCTGCGAGCGCGCTCTGCAGCGTGTTCATGGTGAGCGAGAACTGCGTGAGCGGCTCGGACGCCGTGTTGACGTACTGAAAGAACGCCTGGAGCGTGCCGATCGTGAGCTCGCCGCGCATGAGGAAGCCCGTGCCGAGCAGCGCGAGCACCACCTGCGAGAGGCGCACGAGGCAGCGCACCATGGGCGCCACGACGTTGGTCACGAAGTCGGTCATACGCATGGTGTCGGCTAGCTCCTGCGTGGCCTCGTGGATCCGCGCCGAGCTCGCGCCCTCCTGGTTGAACGCCTTGATGACGACGCGGCCCGAATACGCCTCCTCCACATGGCCTGTGAGCACGCCGACCGCTCGCTGCTGCGCGGCGGCGAGCGCGAGTGTCTTCTTCGCGACGACGCGCGTCATGAGAACGGCCGCGGTGGCGAAGCACAGAAAGACCGCCGTGAGCACGACGTTGTAGCGCAGCATCATGATGATCGCGCCCACGACCGAGCCCACCGCGATGAGCATCGACAACAGGCCGCGCTGCAGCACCTCGGACACCTTGTCGAGATCGTTGGTGGCGCGGCTCATGATGTCACCGGGCTTGCGCGCGTCGTAGAACCTGAGCGGGAGCACATTGAGCTTCGCGGCGATGAGCCGGCGCAAGCGCAGGTTGAGGCGCTCGGCGAAGCTCGCCATCGTGAAGCTCTGCACGGTGTAGAACGCCCAGGCGACCGTCCAGATCCCGAAGAACGTGAGGATCTCGCGCCCGCCCGTGTCCCATCCGATCGAGAAGGCCTCGCCGCGGGCGAAGCACGCTTGGATGCGCTCCCAGAGCAGGTCAATCAGATACGCGCTGTACGCCGGCGCGATGATGCTCGACAGGGTGTAGCAGACCACGCACGTGAGCACCACGGCGAAGCGCCAGTGCTCGCCGTCCGACACCGCCCACAGGCGGCGCACCACGGCGCGGGCGTCGCGCGGGGCCTCGCGCTCCTCGGTGTGCTCGCTCGCCATGGCTACGCACCTCCCTTCGCGGTCACGGCCTCCGTCGCGCGGCCCAACCCCTCCGTCGGCTCCGATGCCGCGGACGCGTCCCGCATCTCCGCGTACTCGTCGGCGCGCAGCTGGGAGCGGGCGATCTCCTGATAGGCCGCGCAGCTTCGCATGAGCTCCTCGTGCGTGCCGAGGCCCTGGATGCGGCCGTCCGCGAGCACGACGATCTGATCGGCCGTGAGAATCGTGTTGATGCGCTGCGCGATGATGAGCACCGCCGCGTCCTTGACCTCCTCGGCAAGCGCGCGACGCAGCGCCGCGTCGGTCTTGAAATCGAGCGCCGAGAACGAGTCGTCGAAGATGTAGAGGTCCGCGGGCCTCACGAGGGCGCGCGCGATCGCCAGACGTTGGCGCTGCCCGCCCGAGAAGTTGGTCCCGCCCTGTGCCACCCGGCTCGCGAGACCGTCCGGCAGCTCGCGAACGAACCCGGATTGCGCGACGTCGAGCGCGTGCCAGAGCTCCTCGTCGGTCGCGTCGTCCCGGCCGTAGCGCAGGTTATCGGCGATGCTGCCCGAGAAGAGCCATGCCTTCTGCGGCACGTACGAGATGCGTGCGCGCAGGGCGCGCTGCGTGAGATCGCGCACGTCGGCCCCGCAGATCCGCACCGAGCCGTCGGTCACGTCATGGAAGCGCAGCAGAAGCTTCGCGATCGTGGACTTGCCCGAACCGGTGGGGCCGATGATCGCCGTCGTGGTGCCGCGGCGGCAGAGGAAGTTGAGGTGATGGAGCGTGTCCTCGTCAGCATCATCGAAGCGGAAGGAGGCGTTCTGGAAATGGGCGACCACCTCGCCGCGCGCGGACGCGGCGAGCGGCTCCGTCTCGGATGTGGTGAGCGGCGCTACCTCGGGCGCGGCGTCCCTGATCGACGGCTCATGATCGATCACCTGGCGGCAGCGCTCGAGGCACACGAGCGCGCGCGGGAGCGTGAGCGCGCTGATCTGCGCCATCATGATGAAGAACAGGATGAGCATCGCGTACTCCACGCATGCCGAGATCGAGGCGATCTCCATCGCGTGCGCGCCCACGCGGTTACCGCCGAGCCAGATGACGGCAACCTCGGCCACGTTCATGATGAAGAACGTCGAGCAGTCGAACGTCGCGAAGATCCAGTTCACGCGGATCGCGCTCTCAGCGTAGGTGCCGAAGGCCTCATCGAGGCTCGCCTGCTCCGCCCGCTCCTTGCCAAACGCCCGCACCACGCGCACGCCCGTGATGCTCTCACGCAGGCGCACGTTCATGCGGTCGATGAACCCCTGGAGCCGCTGGAAGATCGGGGCTGAGCGCCTCACCGTCACGACGGCGATGAGGGCCACGATCGCCGTTGAGCAAGCGAGCAGGACGCCCATCTGCAGATCGATCGAGCAGGCGAGCGCGATGCCGATCACCGCGGCGAAGGGCACGGGCAGCATCATCTGGATGGTCATGCTGATCGCCTGCTGGATGACGTTCACGTCGCCTAAGGTGCGGGTGACCATCGACCCGGTGCCGAAGCGCTCGAAGTCGCCGCCCGAGAAGGCGAGCGAGGCGTCGTAGACGGCGTTGCGGATGTCGCGCCCCACCTTGGTGGCGAGGTCGGCGCAGAAGTAGTTGCATGAGAAGGCCGCGGCACCCGAGACGATCGCGGCCACGAGCATGAGCGCGCCCTGGCCCATGATGTAGTCGACGTCGCGCGAGGAGACGCCGATGTTGATCATGTTCGCGAGAATCGTGGGCACCAGCAGCACGCCCACCAAATTGATGGCGAGCGAGGCGAGAACGATGACGGTCTGGACGCGATAGGGCTTCAGAAAGCGCAGCAGCATCTTCATGGACCGGGACTCCTTCCTGCGCGCTGCACGGCAGCGTGCGCGACAGTGGTGGCGGGCGCACGCGACGAAGTCCGATTCCGTCACGCCGCGCGACTGAGGCACCTTGAGCTCCGAGGTGATGGCCTGCGCACGGTACGACCATGATCAGGTGAGCTTGCTGAGCGGCGACGTCCCCCTCGCGCCATTCCGAAGCACGCGCACCAATCTAGTTCCCTTTCGGACGACCGTCAACCGGCGAGGCCCGCGTGCGGACCGGCTCGGAGGACCGCGCACCAGGACGCACCCCGCCGAGCCGACCCGGCGCACCGCACACTCAACCGCTCCCTGCCGAGCCGGCCCGGTGCACGGCCACCTAGCCACGCCTCACCGAGCCGACCACGTCAGCTGCGCATGAAGGAGGGCCGCCAGCCCGATGGCTGACGGCCCTCATGTGCGCCGATATGACGCTTCTCGCGCGCCGACAGATGCCGAGTCGTGCGGCGCC
>CAZLGF010000010.1:15298-18889 GCA_964558955.1 uncultured Coriobacteriaceae bacterium | reverse complement strand
TGTGCGCCGATATGACGCTTCTCGCGCGCCGACAGATGCCGAGTCGTGCGGCGCCGCGATGGCTGCTCGCGCTACAGCTCCCAACCCTCTTGAATCGATTCGTAGAACGTGGCCTGATCAAACAGATCGCGGATGCTCGCGCCGTCGCGCCACGGGAGGTCGATCAGCTCGGGCATGGTGGGGACGAGCTCTGAGCAATCGGTGAAGCGGCCCTTCTCATTGAGCGTAGAACAGTCCTGCACGCGCCAGTACCCGTCGGTGTGCGTGATGTAGTACTGATCACCCTCGACATCCATAAAGATGCGCGTCTTGGAGCGCAGGTGCCCCATGAAGCCCTCGAAGTCGATGTCCATCGGCTCCTCTGCCTTGAGTCCCATGGTACCTCCTCAGATCGGGCGCCTTGTCAGCGCGCCAGCCGACAATTCAAAGTACTGTTAGTAAACCCGGCCCAAGGGGCCCCTATACCGTCATTTAGGTGGGCGGTGGGGCATCCGTGGTGGACGGGGCGGCGCGTTGAAGCGGCGTTGAAGCGCAATCGCGACCGCGCGGCGGCCCATGGCACACACGCGAGCAACCCAGCCCGCCCGGCGCGCGATCCGCGGCGGGCTACATCAGGCCCAGCGACGGATGATCGACCCCATGCTCGACCGCATAGTCCATGCACGCCTCGCGACGCTCCATGAGCGCGCGGATCGCGGTGGCGTGCGCGGCAGCGTCAACCCGCGCGAGAGCCGCGGCGGCGAGGGCGAAGCGATCCATCTCGTTCTCATAGAGCATGCCGAACGGCGTGGTCGTCGCGCCCTGGTCTCGGAAGCCGTGCACGTCGATGCGCGCGACCGCGCCCGGGCGGCGCGCGATGAGGCGCAGCACCTGCCCCTCATAGCCATGGAAGCAGAGGAGCGCGGGCACGTGCGCCGGGAAGAACGTCTCGAACTCCGCGCGCGTGAAGGCCTGGTCGTCGGTTGCGGAATCACCGAGGCGCAGCAGGTCGACCACGTTGACGAAACGCACGCGCACGCCCTCGGCCGACACCAGGCGCGCGGCGGCGAGCGCCTCAACGGTCACCACGTCGCCCACCGAGGCCATCACGAAATCGACCGGGCCCGCGGCGTCCGCGCTCGAGGCCCAGGGCCACACGGCGGCACCGACCGCGAGCTCGGCGCGCGCCTCATCGAACGTCAGATAGGCGGGCGACTCGTGCTTGCCCGCGACGATGGCGTTCACGCAATCGGTCGCCGCGTAGCAGCGCTGCATGACGGCGAGCATCATGTTGGCGTCCGCCGGGTAGTAGAGGTGCACGATGTGCTCGCCGGACGCCGCCTTGTTGATGAGCAGGTCGGCGAAGCCGGGGTCTTGGTGCGAGAAGCCGTTGTGATCCTGGCGCCACGCATGGCTCGTGAGCAAGATGTTCAAGCTCGAAAGCGGCGCGCGCCAGCGAGCATAGCGCACCGTCTCCTCGAGCCATTTGCAATGCTGCATCACCATGGAGCCGGCGACCTGGGCGAACGCCTCGTAGGTCGCCCAGATGCCATGCCGGCCGGTAAGGACGTAGCCCTCGAGCATGCCCTCGCACAGCTGCTCGGAAAGGACCTCGACCACCTTGCCCGACGGCACGAGGTCGAGCTCGTCGTCCTCAACGGAGTAGCAGGCGTTCCACTGCTTGCCCGTGACCTCGAGCAAGGCGTCCATGCGGTTGGACGAGAGCTCGTCGGGCGAGAAGAGACGGAAGACATCGGGATTGGCGCGCATGACCTCGCGCGTGTAAGAGCCGCAGATCCCCGCCAAGCTCACACTGCGATCTCCGCGGGTTCCCTCGGTGAGCAACAGGGCGAAGGCGGCGGGATCGGGCAGGTCGAGCGGGGTCCGCACGAGACCCCCGTCGGCGATGGGATTCACGCCGAGGCGCAGATCGCTCGTCGGCACGACCGCGCGAACCGCGGGCGCCAGGGCCCCGCGCTCGTCGAAGAGCTCCTGTGGACGATAGCTCGCAAGCCAGCGCTCAAGCCAGCGCAAGCGCTCCTCGGAGTGGTTGATACGCAGCGGGACCTCATGAACGGCCGCGGTGTCCGCAAGGGGCTCGCCATCAGGCGCGACGGGGGTGGTCCACCCCTTGGGCGATTGGAAGATGATGAGGGGGTAGCGCGGACGTGCGGCCTCATCAGCGTCAGGCGCGGCGGCTCCCGCGCGGCCGTCATCGCAGACGGCCTGCTCCTTCAGCGCGCAGATGCGGTCGTACACGTCCTCGATGAGCTCGGCGAAACGGGCGTGGAACGATGTCGGCTCCTCGTCGTCGAAGCCGACGGTGAAGGTCACCGGGTCGTACCCGAGGCTTCGGAAGAACATCTCGCGCTCAGCGGGCAGGGATGCCGAGATCATCGAGGGCATGGTGATCTTGTAGCCGTTCATGTGCAGGATCGGCAGCACGATGCCGTCGGTCGCGGCGTTCATGATGCGCGTGGCCGACCAGGCGGACGCGATCGCGCCCTCCTCGGCCTCGCCGTCGCCGATGATCGGAATGATGAGCTGAGACGGGTTGTCGAAGGCCGCGCCAAACGCATGCGTCAGCGTGTAGCCGAGCTCGCCGCCCGTGTGGATGGAGCCGGGCAGCATGGGCGTGCAGTTCGACGGCATCCCCTGCGGAGCGGAGTAGGCCCGCATGAACTCGGTGAGCCCCGCCTCGTCATCCGTCACCTGCGGATAGCGCTCGCGATACGAGCCGTCCACGAGGGCGCTCACCGCGCCGGCCGAGCCGCCGTGGCCCGGGCCAATCACCACGAGCGCAGGCTGCTGATGCGCGGCGACCAGACGGTTGATGTGCGCGTAGAGGAAGTTGAGGCCGGGGATGGTCCCCCAATGGCCCACGGGGCGCGGCTTGACATCCCCCTCCTCAAGCGGACGGCGCAGAAGCGGATTGGAGCGGAGGTAGATCTGCCCAAGGGAGAGGTAGTTGGCGCATCGCCAGTAGGCGTCGAGCGCGCGGACAACCTCATCCGAAATGGAGACGCGCCCACGGCGCCACGCGGCGTGAGCATTCTCGTGCGGCGCCATCGCTCCCCTCCCCATCGTGGTCAAGCACCTGCTGCAACAGCCATAATAGGCCAAGCGGGTCAGCCGGGGGTGCGCATGCCGGCGGGCGGCGTGAAACACCCTGCTCACGCGGGGCGGGATACCATTTCTACACAGAACGCCGCGCAACGAGGGCCGCGCGCCGCCCGACCCGGCCCCGTCCAAACGGATGGCGCACCTCAGCCCGATCGCCCTGCACTTCCGGGTATAACGACAGCGTCACACCCCCACGCGAAAGGAGCGCCGCATGGACGAGGTTCTGGCCTATCTGAAGAAGAATCCGACGTACTTCCTCGCGACGGTCGACGCCGACGGCAACCCGCAGGTTCGCCCGTTCGGCACGATCGCGCAGTTCGAGGGGAAGCTCTACATCCAAACCGGCAAGGTGAAACCCGTCTCCCAGCAGATGCACGCGCATCCGCGGATCGCGCTGTGCGCCATGGGCACCGACGGCACCTGGCTGCGTCTCGAGGCTGACGCCGTCGAAGATGACCGCGTCGAGGCGCGCCAGGCGATGCTCGACGA
>CAZLGF010000010.1:4688-15198 GCA_964558955.1 uncultured Coriobacteriaceae bacterium | reverse complement strand
TACCAGAGCGGGGCTGGATGCCGCATGGCACCCAGCCCCGCTCGCACATCTATCGAACCGGCACCTAGGCGTCCACGACCGCCGCAGATCCCTCAGACGCGTCGCTCCCGGACTCCCCCGCCTCGACCACCGCAGCGGCGTCGGAGCCCGCGGCCGCGACTGCCGCCGGGCCGTTCACGATCAGCCGCTCAGCCGCATCGAGCTGCTCGGCCGTGCCCATCAGGCCCACCGAATCACCCGCGCGTAGCACGGTCTCAGCATGGAGGAACAGCTCGAGCTGGCCGCCGTGGCGCAGTGAGACCGCCTGAGCGCCCGTCTCAGCGCGCAGGTCGAGCTCAGCCAGCGTGCAACCCTCGCTGGGGCAGCCATCGCCCACGACCACCCAGTGCAGGTCCACATCGCCAATCGACTCGAGCAGGCGCTCGAACGCGTGCATGCGCTTGCCCTGCGCCCCGTCGCCCAGCGCCTCGTAGCCGCTCGCGCGCAGGTCGTTGGCGTAGTCCTGAATCTGTCGCGGCCGGTAGCCCAGGTCAAGCAGCGTATGGCGCATCAGCTCGATGCCGCCCTCGAGCTCGGGACGGACGACCTCGTTGACGCCGGCGTCGACGAGCGCCATGAGGCCATCCTCCGTCTCCGCGCGCGTCACGATGAGCAGCTCGGGCGCAAGCGCGCGCGCCTCGCGCGCGATGTGCTCGGCCGTTGAGTCACCGTGGCTCGCGATCACCAGCACGCGCGCGGTGTCGAGATGAGCATGCGCCATGACCTCGGAGTTCGCCGCATCGCCCACAAGGACCGTCAGGCCGTCCGCCTCGGCCTCCTCGGCGGAGGGCAGGTCGCGCTCCACCACGAGGCAGGGGATGTCGAGGTTCTTGAGCACCTCGGTCACGCACATGCCCGCGTTGCCGTATCCCACAACCACCACGTGGCCGCTCAGGTCATCCGACGGCGGCGTGAACTGATGCACGTGCCGCTCGTACAGCCCCGCGATGAACGGAAGACTGCTCATCTTCTGCTCGATGGGATCGATCAGCTTGAAGACGAACGAGTTGAGCGCGATCGAGACCAGGGCGCCGCCCAGGATGAGGGTGTACTGCTCGGATGACAGGATGCCGAGCGAGATGCCCGTCTGACCGATGATGAACGAGAACTCGCCGATCTGCGAGAGGCCGGCCGCCACGGTGAGGGTGGTGTGCAGGCCGGCCGAGAGCACCGTGCCGAGCACCATGTTGATGAGCCACTTGCCCACCATGATGAGGACGACGAGCGCCACGAGCTCGGGCAGGTACGAGACGAGCGTCGCCGGGTTGACCATCATGCCCACCGAGGCGAAGAAGATGATGGAGAACAGATCCTTGAAGGGGATGGCCTCGGCCGCCACGCGGTGCGAGAGCTTGGAGCCGCCCACCACCACGCCGGCCAGAAACGCGCCGAGCGCGACGGACAGGTCGAAGAGCAGCGACGCGACCATGGCCGTGCCGAGCGCGATGACCACCACGGCGAGCTGGAAGAGCTCGCTCGGGCAGAAGCGCGCGATCTTACCGAGCAGCCACGGCAGCAGGCGCGAGCCGATGACGAGCATGATCGCCACGAAGACGACGGTCTTGATCAGCGCCTCAACGAGACCGAACACGAGCTCGGAACCGGAGACCTCGCCCGGCCCGAAGATGACCGGCAGCACCACGAGGATGACGACCGTGGCCAGGTCCTCAACGATGAGCCAGCCGGTTGCCACGCGGCCGCCGTGGCTTTGGTAGAGCCCCGCGTCGGTCAGGTTCTTGATGAGGACCACGGTCGAGGCGATGCTCACCGACAGGCCCAGCATCACGCCGGCCGCGGGCTCCCAGCCAAACGCCTGGGACAGCGCGTAGCCGGCGACCGTGCCCGCGAGGATCTGCAGGACGGCACCGGGAACGGCGATGCCCTTGACCTCGAAGAGGTCCTTGAGCGAGAAGTGCAGCCCCGTGCTGAACATCATGAACATGACGCCGACCTCGGACAGCTGGTTCATGGCGTCGGAGTCGCCGATGAAGCCCGGGGTGAAGGGGCTCACCACCAGGCCGCCGACCAGGTAGCCCACGATGGGCGGGAGCCGCAGGGCGCGGGCCACGATGCCGCCGGCGAACGCGGCGACAAGCGTGAAGACAAAGGTCATGAGCAGTACGGTATCTCCGTGCATGGCACCTCCAGGGTTCCTCCCCGCGCGAGCACGGGGCGTCGGACGGGCGATCGAAGAAGCGCGAAAAGTCATCGTAAAAACGACAAGGACGCCGCAGATCAACGACCCGGCGTCCATCACAGCATCGAGAAATCAAGGCAGCAGCGCAGAGCGCACCTTCGAATCGCAGGTATATCGAGGTTAGGTATGCCCCATCGAGGGGAGATCTATTCAAACGCGCAGATAACGAGCGGAAAATCAAGCGCTGCGCGCGCCTCCTTCCTCTATGAAACGTTTCAATACGGGGCCAACCTTGATAGACTGAGGCGCAAGACGCGACAGAGGAGGCTCGATGGCTCGGGTGGGGATCGTCGACGTGGCGCGCGAGGTGGGCGTCTCGGTCGGCACGGTGTCGAATGCGCTCAACCATCCCGAGCGGGTGCGCGCCGAGACCAGGCGCCTCATCGAGGACGCGGTCAAGCGCCTCGGCTACGTGCCCAACCAGAGCGCCCGCCTCCTCGCGGGCGGCCGGAACGCCACCATCGCCCTCGTCCTCCCCCGCCTCAATCATGGCGCGAGCCTGCAGATCGCGAACGGCGCGCAAGCCGAGGCCCAGCGCCTCGGCCTCGGCCTGCTCATCGCCAACGCCAACGAGGACCCCGCGCTCGAGCAGCGCGCCATCGACTACTTCATGGGAATCCCCGTCGCCGGCCTGCTCGTGCAGCCCGTGGACGCGAAGGACTGGCATCCTTCGAGCACGGCTCCTGAGCGCACCGTCTACCTGGGCATGCACAGCGATCAGCGCGGCTACTACGTCGCAGCCGACAACCGAGGCCAAGGCCGCGTCGTGGCCGCGCACGTCATCGGCCTCGGCGCCACGCGCCTCGCGGTGATCGGGCACGCGACGAAGCAGCAGCTGCGCCTGAGGCTCGAGGGCATCCGCACGGCCCTCGCCGAGCGACCCGACATCGATTGCGAGGTGCTTGACGCCGGAGCGTGGAACGCCTCGGGCGACGGGTACAGCCTGGGGCAGCAACTCGCGCGTCGACCGGATGGAGAGCGGCCCGACGCCATCATCGGCCTCACGGACGTGCTCGCGGCCGGCGCCCTGGCCGGCGCGGTCGCCGCCGGAGCGCGCGTGCCCGATGACCTCATCATCGCGGGAACCGACGGCAACCCGCTCGCCTGGACCGGCGCGATCCCGCTCACCACGTGCGCCCCCGTGAGCTACGAGATCGGGCGCCGGGGCGTGCGGCTCCTCTCAGAGGTGCTCGAGTCCCTCGAGGCGCGCGACGACGGCCCGCGCTCGCACGACCCTCGCGCTCAGCGCGCGAGCGCAGACGAGGATGCGCCCGACCACCAGGTCGAGCTCGTGCGGCCGTTTCTGCTCGCGCGGGCGAGCACCGGCGCCAGCCCCACCGCGGCGTCGGTGGCCTCGCTCGATCTCGCCGAGCGCGCCGCGCGCATCCCCGAGGTCAACATCGGCGCGCTGCTCTGAGCGCCCGACTACCGGCCCTCTCCCGCGTCCTGCGCGGCCGAGTCGGCGGCAATCGAGGCCGGCAGCTCGTGCAGGCTCGGCAGGATGTGGTGGCAGAGCGCCGCGATCTCGGGCGTGGGTTCGATCACGTCGGGGACCATGAAGACGCGCAGCCCCGCGGCCGCGGCCGACCGCACGCCGTTGGGGGAGTCCTCGACCGCCGCGCACGCCACCGGATCGAGCCCGAGCTTCCGCGCGGCGAGCTCATACATCTCAGGATGCGGCTTGCCGTTCGTCACTTCCTCACCGCTCGTGATCACGTCGAAGAACTCGAGGATCCCGAAGCGGCTCAGGTTCGACTCGGCCACCGCGCGCGGCGATGACGTGGCGAGCTCGATGCGGTAGCCGTCTGCATGGAGCGCGCGCACGACCTCGACCGCGCCGGGCTTCGTGACCAGGTCGGTCTCGGACAGCGCGCGGCGAATCTGAACGCATCGCTCGTACGACCGCTCGGCGACGTCCGCGTCACCGAAGCGCTCGGCGAGCATGGCCTTGATCGTGGGAGGCGTGCGCCCGATGAAGCTCTTCACGAACGCGAGCGGGACGTCGAGCCCCATCTCCTCGGCGGTGCGGCGCCAACCCTCGATGCCGATGCGCTCCGAGTCGACGAGCGTGCCATCCATGTCAAAAATCACGGCCTCAATCATGCGTCCCCCTTGCTCGCGATATGCCTGCAAGCATTGTGCCAGACCTCAGTCATCACGGCACGCGAACGATCAGCGGGATCACGGGTCCCGCACGGCGTGATACGCGCCGAACGCCCGCGGGTACAAGGCTGTCGGTGAATGATCGGAAGCGCTCGACGACCAGAAAGGCCCCTATGGACGACATGCTCGCATCCGACCTGACGCGCAAGCTCGATGCCCTCTCCGCGCACCTGCGCTCCCTCGCGCCCGTCGCCCTCGGCTTCTCAGGCGGCGTCGACAGCACCTTTCTCGCCGCCGTCTGCGAGCGCGCGATCCCCGATGGCGCGCTCCTCGTGCACCTCGTCCTCCCCTTCGCGACCTCGCCCGAGCGCGCGGCCCTCGCGACGCTGCGCCGCCACATCGCGCTGCCGCTGATCGAGATCGACGTCGACCCCCTGTCCGACCCGCACGTGGTGCGCAATGACGCCGATCGCTGCTACTGGTGCAAGCGCGCCGGCTTTGGGCGGATCATCGACGCGGCACGCGCGTGGGGCGCCCAGACCGTGCTCGACGGCAGCAATGCCGACGACGCGAACGACCATCGTCCCGGGATGCGCGCCATTCATGAGCTCGAGGTGCGCTCACCGCTCCTGGAGACCGGCTGGCGCAAGGACGAGGAGCGCGCCTGCCTGCGCGCCTGGGGCTTCGAGACCTGGAACATGCCCTCCGGCGCCTGCCTCGCCACGCGCATCCCCTGCGGCACGGCGCTCACCGCGGACGCCCTCGAGACCGTGCGCACCTGCGAGGATTATCTGCATGACCGCGGCCTGACGCAGGTCCGCGCCCGCCTTGCGAACGGCGTCGTCACGATCGAGGCGGCCCCTCAGGACCTCGCGGCGCTCGCCGCGGCCGGCACCTCCCCTGCGGACGATGGAACCGTCACCCTCAGCGCGAACGTCCGAGCCGAGCTCGCCAGGCGCGCGGCGTGCCCCGTCGCGCGCCGTGCGCGCCCCTATCGCTCGGGCAGCATGAACGCGCCGGCCGCATCATGACGGCGCGCCGCGGAGGGCACCTGAGATCATGCCTTCCGCGGCGCGTTGCAACACCGGGATTACCCCCGATCCTTCGTCCCGCCCTTATTTTCCGCGCGACTCCTGATACTCCTTGATCAGACGCTCCTGCACGTCATGCGGAACCTGCTCGTAGCCAGCCGACTCCATGGTGAAGTCGCCCGTTCCGCGCGAAAGCGAACGCAGGCGCGTGGCGTAGTCGGTGAGCTCGGCGTAGGGCACGGTCGCCGTGACCACCGTGTCGCCGCGCTCGTTGGTGTCCATGCCCGTCACGCGACCGCGGCTCGCGGAGACGTCGCCCATCACCGCGCCGGCGTAGCTCTCGGGAATGGTGACGGTAATGTTCTCCATGGGCTCGAGGACCACGGGCGAGGCGTCGGCGCAGGCCTTCTGCAGGGCAATGCGGGCCGCCGCGCGGAACGCCATCTCGTTTGAGTCAACCGGGTGATAGGAGCCCTCGTACACCGCCACGCGGATCCCCGTGAGCGGGAAGCCCGCGATCACACCGTGCTTCATGGTCTCCTGCACGCCCTTGTCGACCGCCGGGATGAGCGCGCGCGGGATGTGACCACCCACGACCTCGTCGACGAACTCGTAGTCGTTCCCGTCGGTCAGCGGCTCGACGCGCAGATAGCAGTCGCCGAACTGACCCGCGCCGCCCGTCTGCTTCTTGTGGCGGCCCTGGGCGCTCGCCACGCGGCGAATCGTCTCGCGATACGGGATCTTGATGGGCACGCTCTTAGCCTTGACCTTGGTGCGCTCCTCGAGGCGGTTGAGCAGGACCGAGACCTGCGCCTCGCCGACCGCCGAGATGATGGTCTGACCGGTCTCCTCGTCGCGCTCGATGCGCATGGTGGGGTCGGCGTCGCAGGCGCGCTCGACGAAGGTGTAGAGCTTCTCTTCATCGCCGCGATTCTCAGCCTCGATCGCGATGCGGTACTGGCTGTTGGGGAATTGGAACGCCGCAGCCTCGACCTTGCCCGAGACCGAGAGCGTGTCGCCCGTCTCGGCGGCGATCTTGGTGGTCACGATGATGTCGCCCGCCTCGGCCTTGCCCACCTCGGTCATCTCGCGACCGCACATCGTGTACAGGTGCGCCAGGCGCTCGCTTTTGCGCGTGCGCGCGTTCACGAGCTCGAGACCGGGCGTGATCGTGCCGGTGAGGACCTTGAAGAAGGAGATGCGGCCCTGCTGCGGGTCGTTCAGGTTCTTGAAGACGAAGACCACGGGGCGCTCGTCCTCCGACGAGATCTTGAGGGTATCGCCGTCGACGAGCGGCATCTCGCCGTAGTCGGTGGGCGCCGGGAAGTAGGTCACGATGTCGTCCATCACGGAGTGCACGCCCAGCTCGCGCGTGCAGGACCCCACGAACACCGGGACGAAGAGGCGCTGCGCGATGGCCTTGCCGAGCAGGCTCTCAACCTCCTCCTGGGTGAGCTGCTCGCCCTCGAGGTACTTCTCCATGAGGTCGTCGTCAGCCTCGGCCACGAGCTCGCAGAGCGTCTCGCGCGCCTCCTCAGCCGCCGCCCGGTACTCCTCGGGGATGTCGAACTCGGTCTGGGTGACCCCTTCGCAGTGGCGCGCCTTCATGCGCACGATGTCGATGACGCCCTCGAACGCATCGCCCGTGCCCCAGGGCAGCGTCACGGCGCCCAGGCGCATGCCGAACCGCTCGCGAAGGGTTGCCAGCGTGGCGTCGTAATCGGCGTTCTCCTTGTCGATGCGGTTGATGAAGACCGCGCGCGCGAGGCGCAGGTCCTCGGCGGCGTACCAGAGCTTGACCGTCGTGGGCTGCGGTCCCTCGCATGCATCGACCACGAACAGCGCGGTCTCGCAGACGGCCATCGCGGCGTGGGCGTCGCCGATGAAATCGGGGTAGCACGGCGCGTCGAGGACGTTGATGCGATAGCCCTTCCAGTCGATGGGGGCGATGGACGTCGAGATGGAAACGCCGCGCTTGACCTCCTCGGCGTCGTAGTCAAGCGTCGGCTTGGTGCCCGCGTGCCCGCCCAGGCGCGCGGTCTTGCCCGAAAGGTGCAGCATCGATTCAGCCAGGGAGGTCTTTCCTACTCCTCCCTGGCCCACCAAGACGACGTTCCTCACATTGCCGGTTTTAGGCGCACCCATGGCAGCCTCCTCACATCCCAGAGGCGTATGGGCGCCGAGGGCGCGGTGCGCGGCGCGCGGAGGGCGCGACTGGCAGGCGCCGCAAGCAGGCGCGCCACACGCGCACTGACTTGAACATCACCGCAAGGCTACCCCGCCCCGCGCGCGGGCATGCGGTGGTTTCGGCAAGCGCGGCGAGGGGCGGGGCGGGCGGGTACGAACGACGGGGCGGCGGAGATGCCGCGCGGGCGCGATCGATCGCCGGGCGGCGCCTCGCTTGCGCTTCGCCACGCCAACGGATAGAGTTGAGCTATTCCGACTGACGCTTTATTAAGCTAAAGTCCACGCTGGTAAAACATCGTTGACAGGAGCCGCCATGAAGTCCTTCGCACCCACTCGCCGCCACCTGCTCGTCGGCACCGCCGCCCTCTGCGGCTCCGCGTTCCTCGCAGGCTGCTCGTCTTCGGACGACACGGGATCGAGCGGCAGCGCGGACGCGTCCTCCGAGGTCGACACCGGCGCCGCCGTCACCGGCACGCTCGTCGTCGGCTTCGACCAGGCCTACCCGCCCTACGGCTTCGTGGACGACGACGGCGAGTACACCGGCTTCGACCTCGACCTGGCAGCCGAGACCGCCGATCGCCTGGGATTCGAGCTCGAGCTCGAGCCCATCGACTGGGACGCCAAGGACACGCTGCTCAACTCGGGCGCCATCAACTGCATCTGGAACGGCTTCACCATGGAGGGTCGTGAGGACGACTACACGTTCTCCGAGCCGTACATGCTCAACGAGCAGGTCGTGGTCGTCCGCGCCGACAGCGGCATCACCGACTTCGACGGCCTTGCCGGCGCGACCGTGGTCACCCAGACCGACTCCGCCGCGTTCGACGTGCTCGAGGGTGACCAGGCCGAGCTCGCCGCCACCTTCGCCTCGCTCGACACCATCGGCGACTACAACACCGCCTTCATGCAGCTCGAGAGCGGCGCCGTCGACGCCGTGGCCTGCGACCTGTCCATCGCCGCCTACCAGCTCTCCGCGAACCCCGACGCGTACCTGCAGCTCGACGAGGCGCTCTCATCCGAGCACTACGCCGTGGGCTTCAAGCTGGGCGACACCGCGACGGCGGACCTCGTCACCGAGACCCTGCGCGAGCTCAACGCCGACGGCGTGGTGGAGGAGCTCTGCGAGAAGTACGCCGACTACGGCATGAGCTACGACAACTGGGTGCTCGAGTAACGCGCCGAGGATCGAGCGCTCTCGCTCGCCCGCGCAGGGGGACGCGCGCTCGCGCCGTCCCCCTGCGTCGTTTTCGCCCCGGTACCAGCGCGCCTGACGCGCGAGTGTGCGCGACCGGGGCGCCCACCACGACGAGGAGGCCACATGAACATCGCCACGATGACGGGCATGCTCGCCGAGGGGTTCCTCGTCAGCATGCAGATCTTCTTCTTCACGCTGCTCGGCGCGGTACCGCTGGGCATCGTGGTGGCGTTGATGCGCATGAGCCGCCTGGCGCCCGTGCGCCTCATCACGCGCGCCTACATCTCCATCATGCGCGGCACCCCGCTCATGCTGCAGATGTTCGCCATCTACTTCGCCCCCTACTACCTCCTCGGCATTCGGCTCACCACCGACTCCAAGTGGTACGCCACCATCATCGCCTTCATCATCAACTACGCGGCGTACTTCGCCGAGATCTACCGCTCGGGCATCCAGTCCATACCGCGCGGGCAGTATGAGGCGGCGGAGGTCCTCGGTTACTCGCGCGCGCAGACGTTCGCCGTCATCGTGCTGCCGCAGGTGGTGAAGCGCATCCTGCCCGCCATGGGCAACGAGATCATCACGCTCGTCAAGGACACGTCGCTTGCGTTCTCCATCGGCGTGGCCGAGATGTTCTCGACCGCGCGCGCCCTCGTGGCCGCGCAGGTGAGCATGGTGCCCTTCGCCATCGCCGCCGCGTTCTACTGGGTCTTCAACTTCCTCGTCGAGATCGCGCTCGGTCAGGTTGAGAAGAAGCTCGACTACTACCACGATTAGGAGCCCGCATGTCTGAGCCCACCGCACGCGCCACCGCTCCCGTGGTGTCCCTCCAAGGAGCACGCAAGGCCTTTGGTGAGAACGAGGTCTTGCGCGACATCTCGCTCGCCGTCGATCCGGGCGAGGTCGTCGCGATCATCGGGCCGTCGGGTGGCGGCAAGTCGACGCTTCTGCGCTGCCTCACGCTGCTCGAAACCTTGGACCACGGGATGCTCGCCTATGGCGACCTCGCGCTGACCCGCGCGGGAGCGAGCCCCGCCTCACCCTGCGTCTACGCCGACGCCGCCACGCTCAAGCAAGCGCGCTCGCGCTTCGGCCTCGTGTTTCAAAACTACAACCTGTTTCCGCACTTCACCGTCATGCGCAACATCACCGACGCGCCCATCCGCGTGCAGCGCCAACCCCGCGCCCGCGCGGAGGCGCGCGCACGCGAGCTCATCGCCAAGATGGGGCTCGCCGGCTGCGAGGACAAGGTGCCCTGCCAGCTCTCGGGCGGCCAGCAGCAGCGCGTGAGCATCGCCCGGGCGCTCGCCCTCGACCCAGACGTGCTCTACTTCGACGAGCCCACGAGCGCCCTCGACCCTGAGCTCACCGCCGAGGTGCTGCGCGTCATCAAGGCACTCGCCGCCGAGCGCATGACCATGGTGATCGTGACGCATGAGATGAGCTTCGCCCGCGAGGTGGCCGATCGCGTGATCTTCATGGATGGCGGCGTGATCGTGGAGCAGGGCCCGGCTGAGCAGGTCATCGACCATCCCCGCGAGCAGCGGACCCGCGCGTTTTTGTCGCGACTCGAAGAGTAAGCGCGAAACGGCAGGCGCCGCGCGGGCGCGCGTCGCGGTTGCGAAAACGCCGCGCACTCCCGCGGCGCGGTGACGGAGATGCCGCGCGGATGCGCGTCGTCGCGGCCTGCGCGCGACCGGCCGCCGGGCGCTACTGCGCCGACAGATCGATACCGCTCGCCCAGCCCCAGCGCGGCGA
>CAZLGF010000010.1:0-4588 GCA_964558955.1 uncultured Coriobacteriaceae bacterium | reverse complement strand
CCGGGCGCTACTGCGCCGACAGATCGATACCGCTCGCCCAGCCCCAGCGCGGCGACACGGTGTCGCCGTAGTACGTGAGCCAGGTGTCGAGGTCGTTGACGGCGATGGAGCCGGTGTTGTCCATGATCTGGTCATCGCCGATGTAGATGCCCACGTGCCCCCAGATGCGCCCCGAGTAGCTCTTGCTGTAGCTTGACACGGCGACGATCATGCCCACCTGCAGGTCCGACTTGTTCGAGCTCGTGCACCAGCTGGAATACATGTCGCACGCGTTGCCGCCGATGTAGCCGAACCCCGCGTTGCTGAACACCAAGGACACCCACGCCGCGCAGTACCCCGCACCCGGTGAGGGCGTCACGTAGCAGGCGTTGACCACGCGCTTTTGGGCGTCCGACGCCGCCTCGTAGTCCTCTCCGCTTCCCACCTCGGGAATGTAGTCAAGCCCGCTCGAAGCGGCGGCCTGACGTGCCGCCTCCTCAAGGGCCGCCTGAGCCTCGGCCTCCGCGGCCGCGAGAATCTCGGCGTCGCGCTGCTCGATGAGCGCCTCGACCTCCTCGCTCAGGTCACTCAGAAGCTCCTGCACCTCAGCCTGCGTCTCCTGCATGCTCGCCAGCTGCTCGGTCTGCGTCTCCCGCAGCGCCTCGAGCGCGGCCATCTGGCTCTCAAGCTCAGCCTTGCTGGCCTCGAGTTCCGCCTGGATCTGCTTGACCTCGGCGATGACCTCTTGGTCACGCTCGTTGAGCTTGGCGATGTAGTAGGCGTTGGAGATGAGCTCATCGAGGGACCGCGCGGAGAACAGAATCGTGAAGATGTCGTAATCCGCCTTGTAGCTCGACGCGACGCGCGCGGCGAGCACCTCCTGTTGAGCCTCGAGCTCAACCTCCTTCTCCTCGATCTCAGCCTCGATGGCCTCGATCTCGGCTTGGACGGCCTCGATCTCGCTGATGGTCTCGTCCTGCTGAACGCTGAGCTCCTCAAACTGGGCAGCGAGCTCGTCGAGCTGCGCCTCGACGGCCTCGTACTCCTCCTCGGCGTCGCTCAGCGCGTCCAAGGTCTCCTGTGTGGCCTCGGCGGCCACGGCCAGCGTCGGCAGGCCGAAGAGCACGGCCGCAGAGGCCGCGCCGAGGAGACCCTTCAGGGCGACGCGCCGGGTGAGGGCGCGCGGTTGGTTCATCTGGGGCGCGCTAGGCGCATCCTGCGCATCGGTGTGCGCGGGGAGATCATGCGTAGACATACGTGCTCCGTTGAAGTTGTGTGTATATGTCACTCGTCTCGCAGCCCCAGCATACCGCAAAACACCGGCGCGAACGCAATATCCACTATACTCATCCGTGATCGTTCTGCAGCGTCGCGAAAGGAACGCCCATGTCATCCCGCCCCTCTGAGTCCTGCGTGCTCGTCACCGGCGGCGCCGGCTTCATCGGCTCGCACACCGTGGTCGAGCTGCTCGAGCGCGGCTACCGGGTCGTCGTGGTCGATAACCTCTCCAATGCGAGCCCCGTCGCCATCGACCGGATCAAGCAGATCGTCGGCGCGGCGGCGGAACGCCTCACCTTCTGCGAGGCCGACGTCAATGACCGTGCGGCGCTGTCCGCCATCTTCGCGGAGCACCATCCCGATCACGTGATCCACTTCGCCGGGTTCAAGGCCGTGGGCGAGAGCGTCGGCAAGCCACTTGAGTACTACCGCAACAACATCGGCAGCACCCTGGTGCTCTGCGAGGTCATGCGCGAACACGGCTGCACGTCGATCATCTTCTCGAGCTCCTCGACCGTCTACGGCGATCCGGACAAGCCGCCCGTGACCGAGACGGACCCCAAGAAGCCCGCGACCAACCCCTATGGCTGGACCAAGTGGATGATCGAGCAGATCCTCATGGACCTCCATACCGCCGATCCCGCGTGGAACGTGGTGCTGCTGCGCTACTTCAACCCCATCGGGGCGCATCCCTCGGGCCTCATCGGCGAGGACCCCAAGGGCATCCCCAACAACCTGGTGCCCTACGTCGCCCAGGTGGCCGTGGGCAAGCGCCCCTACGTTCAGGTCTTTGGCGACGACTACCCCACCCCCGACGGCACCGGGGTGCGCGACTACATCCACGTGGTCGACCTCGCCCGCGGCCACGTGGCCGCGCTCGAGTGGATGGAGGGCCGCTCCGAGGTGGGCATCTTCAACCTGGGAACGGGCACCGGCTCGAGCGTGCTCGACGTGATCCACGCGTTCGAGCGCGCCTGCGGCACCGAGATCCCCTATCGCATCTGTCCGCGCCGTGCCGGCGACATCGCCGCCAACTGGTGCGATGCGAGCAAGGCCGAGCGCGAGCTGGGTTGGACCGCGCAGTGCGATCTCGATGACATGTGCCGTGACTCCTGGAGGTGGCAGTCCCACAACCCCGACGGCTACGCAACGCCCACGATCTAGCCTTCCCACGGCGGGAGGGGTCGCGCCGTCCGCCAACCCGCCCGCACGCTCATCTCGCAAAGGACCGCCATGGCCTCATCATTCGCCGCTCATCTCGCCGCGCACCACGCCGACCTGGATGCCTACCTCGCGTCCTTCTTCACCGATCAGACCGCGCGCGAGGATCTCGAGGCGTACCTCTACGCCCCCCTCAGGGCGTACACGGCCAACGGCGGCAAGCGGCACCGCCCGCTCATCTGCCTGCTCGCGGCGAAGGCCGTGGGCGGCGATCCCCGGCGCGCGCTGAGCGCGGCGGCGGCCATCGAGCACTTCCAGAGCGCGGCCCTCATCCATGACGACATCGCCGACAACGGCCAGGTTCGGCGCGGCAAGCCGTGCATGCACCTGACCGAGGGCACGGGACTCGCCATCAACTGCGGCGACTACGACCTCATGCTGGTCACCAAAGCGGTCCTCGATGACCCCGTACTCGACGAGGGGCTCAAGCTCCGCGTGCTGCACGAGCTCACCGAGATGACGGCTCGCACCATCGAGGGCCAGGCACTCGATCTGGGGTGGGTGCGCGACGAGCGCTTCGACCTCTCCGTCGACGACTACCTCACCATGGCCACGCTCAAGACCGCCCACTACAGCGGCGCGGTCCCCCTTGCCGTGGGCGCCCTGATCGGCGGGGGAACCGACGAGCAGATCGAGGCGCTACGCTCATTCGGCCTCGACACGGGTCTGGCGTTTCAGATCCAAGACGACCTGCTCAACCTCACGGGAAACCCGAATGACAAGGACGTGCTGACCGACGTCACCGAGGGCAAGCGTACGCTCATCGCCGTGCACGCGCTCAACGACCCGGACGCCCGCGACGAGATCGAGGCGATCCTGCGCTCCGGCACGACCGATCGGACGCAGCTCGCCCGCGCAGTCGAGCTCTTCGAGCAGACCGGGTCGCTTGAATTCGCCCGCCACCACGCGCTCGAGCTCACCACGCGGGCGAAGGCCGCGCTCGCGGACGTCGAACTCGACCACGCGTGTCGTGACCTGCTGCTGGACATGGCCGACTTCTTCGTCGAGCGCCTGAGGTAGCGTGCGACGCACGCACCAGCGCGCTATCCGTACAAGATAGGTGGCCGGCGGCTCCTCTTCGAGGGCTGTTCAGGATCGGTTCTGTGGCCGCGCCCCCGGTATTATCGCTCGATCGGGTGGCCCAGCCATTCGCCCAGGCGCTCGTCTGAGTAGATGAGCTCGCATGACCGGTAGCGGTGACGCCATCCGCCCTTCCCGATAAAGGCTTCAAAACGCTCGTCATCCCGATAGGTCTCAGCCAGTTCATGCTCGAGACATGCGAGCTGATCCTCGATCGCCTCGATGCCGATCGGCATCTCGCCGTGAGCGGGGAAGATGGCCTCGATGCTCTCACGCAACGACAGCAGCCTCTTCAGGCTTGAGACCGCCTGCGCGAACGGGGCCTGCCCGTCCGATGAATCGAAATACCAGATGTTGTGCGCGCTGACCTGATCGCCTGAGAACAGCCTCCCGTGCGCCCGGTCAAGCAGCATGATGTGCCCGTAACTGTGGCCGGGGGTGTGGAGCACTTCCAGCTTGGTGCCCCCGAGGTCGATCACGTCGCCATCGCATACGAAATGCGGTGTGGCGTTCCGTATGCGACGCGACATGAACGCTTCCTCATCGAGATAGCCGCGCAGCTCGGGCATCTTGGCGAGGCGATAGTCGAGCGCGCTCCGGCGCATCTCGACCGTGTCGTTGACGAGCACCTTGCCCCAATCAAGCGGGTGGAGCCACACGTCCTCAAACCAGCCCGCACCGAGTGAATGGTCGGGATCACCATGGCTCAGTGCGAGCATCACGGGCACATCGGTGATCTCTTCGAGCAGCGGATGGATGTCCTCGTAGCCATACCCGACATCGAAGAGAAGAGCGCGCTCGGTGCCGATCACCACATAGCAGTGAACGCTCCCCGTCTCGGTCATGACGTACAGGTCATCTGCGATGCGCTTAACGTCGTACACCATCGAAGAACCCACGGCGCGCTCCTCTCCTCGTCCGCTTGACTGCTTACGCCTCGGCCTTCTTGGCCTCTTCCCCACCATAGCAGCTATCGTCAAATCCGAGAATCCACGTCGCCGCGAAGCTGACCACGATCGTGATGGCCGCT
>CAZLGF010000009.1:19347-26597 GCA_964558955.1 uncultured Coriobacteriaceae bacterium | reverse complement strand
TCCGCTACGACGGCATCAACATCAACAAGATCAAGAAGGGCGACCTGCGCCGCTCGCTCGGCATGGTGCTCCAGGATGTGAACCTCTTCACCGGCACGGTCATGGATAACATCCGCTACGGCCGGCTCGACGCCACCGACGAGGAGTGCATCGCCGCGGCCAAGCTCGCCGGCGCGCACGGCTTCATCCAACGCCTGCCCGAGGGCTATAACACCAAGCTGACCGATAACGGTTCGAACCTGAGCCAGGGCCAGCGCCAGCTGCTCTCGATCAGCCGCGCCGCCGTCGCCGACCCGCCTGTCATGATTCTCGACGAGGCAACCTCCTCGATCGACACGCGCACCGAGGCGATCGTGCAGAAGGGCATGGACGCCCTCATGAGCGGGCGCACCACGTTCGTCATCGCGCACCGTCTGTCGACCGTCCGCAACTCCGATGCGATCATCGTGCTCGACCACGGCCGCATCATCGAGCGCGGCAGCCACGAGGAGCTCATCGCTCAGCGCGGCACGTACTACCAGCTCTACACGGGCGCGTTCGAGCTCGAGTAGCACAGGGACACGCGGGGGCACGCCCGCGCGCATACCTGAGAGACGAAGGCGGGGACCTCACGGGGTCCCCGCCTTTTGCGTTCGTGACACGGGATCGACGCGCACGGTCAACGTGCGCTCACACCGCGGAGCGCTGCAGCTCCTCGGAGAGCACGGCGATGAACCGGTCGAGCAGGGCGGGCCGCCGACCGCGGCGCACGCGCACGCCGATCACGATCGGATCGACGTCCTCGATGGGCACGAAGCTGACCTCCCGCCGGTGCAGGGCGGGGATGTCGGGTATGATGGCGCAGGCGACGCCTGATGCGGCGATCGCGAGCGCGATCTCGGCGTTCGCGCACACCATGATATCTGCCTGATCGAGCATGGCCGCGATCGCTCGCTGCGTGTGCACGATCGCGGCCGGGCAGTTGCGGGGATTGGGCAGCGCGAGCTTCCCCGCCCGCACGAGCTCCCCGCTCGTCGTCGTCGCCAACCCCGCGAGCGCATGGTCGTCCGCGCACACCACGGCCGCGGGAACCGTGAAGAGCTGGCGGAAGACGGTCGCCCCCGCCGCCTCGCCCGCAGGGTCCCGATAGCTCAGCGCCACATCGATCGAGCCGCCCTCAAGCATGTCGATGAGCGCCGAGTTCGGCCCCATGCGCAGGACCGGTTCGAACGCCTCGTCCTCCTTGCTCATGCGCCTGATGGTCGATGCGAAGAGCTGCGCCTCGTACCCCGCCCCGACGCCGATGCCGAGATGATGGGCATCGGGGCTCTTGCCCTGCGCGATGCGCCGGCGCGCGCGATCCGCGAGATCCAAGATGTCGCTCGCGTAGCCGAGAAACGCCATCCCCTCCTCGGTGAGGTGCACCGAGCGGGTGCTCCGCACGAGCAGCTGGCATCCCATCTCCTGCTCGAGCGCCTTGACCTGGTGACTCACCGTGGGCTGCGACACGTGCAGGTTCTCCGCGGCCTTGGAGAAGCTGAGCGTCACCGCCACCTCGACGAAGCATGACAGCTGCATGGTGTTCACGGCGACCTCCTCAGGTATGCATCGGATAACGTCAGGTTATAACGTTATTCTATTAATGATAGAAAAGTCAACAGATTGGGGCCGCGTGCGCTGCTCATAATAGCCAAGACTCTCTCACTGTCACACGAAGCGACACAGAAAGGAGTGGCTATGCACGCACTCTTCGCTCCCTGGGGGCGATACAAGAGGGATGCGATCATCGCCGCCCTCGGAACCGTCGGCGAGGTGATCATGGAGGTGCTCCTGCCCTTCACCATGGCCTATCTCATCGACGAGGGACTCGAAGCGGGCAACGTGAGCGCCGTCGTGCGCTACGGCGTCACCATGGTGGTCATGGCGTTCCTGAGCCTGGTCTTCGGCCTGATCGCCGGCTTTTTCTCGGGCCGTGCCTCCGTTGGATACGGGTGCAACCTCCGCGAGACGATCTTCGACAAGGTCCAGACGTACTCGTTCGCCAACATCGACACCTTCTCGACCGCCGGCCTGGTGACCCGCATGACCACCGACGTCACCAACATCCAAAACGCCGTCATGATGATCCTGCGCGTCGCCGTGCGCTCGCCGATCATGCTGATCTCGAGCCTCATCGCCTGCCTGACCATCAGCATCGACCTCTCCCCCGTCTTTTTGGTGGCGATGGTCTTTCTCGCCGCGGTGCTCGGCGTCATCATGGTGCTCTCCATACACGTCTTCGATGAGGTGTTCAACTCCTATGACGACCTCAACGCGAGCGTGCAGGAGAACGTCGGCGCCATCCGCGTGGTGAAGGCGTTCGTCCGCGAGGCGTACGAGAACGAGAAGTTCCGCCGCGCGGTCGACAAGCTCTACCGGCTCTACGTGAAGGCCGAGAGCCTCGTGGCGATCAACAACCCCGCCATGATGCTCACCGTCTACGGCTGCATCATGGCGATCTCATGGCTCGGCGCGAACCTCGTGGTCGGCGGCTCGATGACCACCGGTGAGCTCACGAGCATGTTCAGCTACGTGATGCAGATCCTCATGAGCCTCATGATGCTCTCGATGATCATCGTGATGGTCACCATGAGCCTCGCGAGCGCCCGGCGCATCTCCGAGGCCCTGAACGAGGTCCCCGACATCGCCAACCCCGAGAACCCCGTGTACGAGGTGGCCGACGGCTCGATCGACTTCGAGCACGTGAGCTTCGCGTACGCCCAGGGCGATGGCGAGAACGTGCTCGAGGACATCACCCTGCACATCACAAGCGGAGAGACGATCGGCATCGTGGGCGGCACGGGCTCGGGCAAGTCGAGCCTTGTGAACCTCGTGAGCCGCCTCTACGACGCCACGACCGGCACGGTCAAGGTCGGCGGGCGCGACGTGCGCGACTACGACCTCGAGGCCCTGCGCAACAACGTGGCCGTCGTGCTGCAGAAGAACGTGCTCTTCTCGGGCACCGTCGCCTCGAACCTGCGCTGGGGCAACGAGGACGCGACCGACGAGGAGCTCGTGGAGGCCTGCCGGGCGGCCGCGGCCGATGAGTTCATCGACCACTTGCCTCACGGCTACGACACGCGCATCGAGCGCGGCGGCACCAACGTCTCGGGCGGCCAGAAGCAGCGCCTGTGCATCGCGCGCGCCCTCCTCAAGCACCCGAAGGTCCTCATCCTCGACGACTCCACCTCGGCCGTCGACACCGCCACGGACGCCCGCATCCGCGAGGCCTTCAAGCGCTACATCCCCGGCACCACGAAGATCATCATCGCGCAGCGCATCTCGTCCGTGCAGCATGCCGACCGCATCATCGTGCTGGACGAGGGGCGCGTGAACGGCATCGGCTCGCATGACGAGCTCGTCGCGTCCAACGAGATCTATCGCAGCATCTACGAGTCACAGGCGGAAGGCACAGGCGACTTCGACATCGCAGCCGACTCCGCCGACAACGACCAGGAAACGGAGGCGTAAGCGCATGGCGCAGAACAACCAGACCGCGCGCTCGGACGCCGGGCGCACGTTCTCCTTCAAGGCGCTCAAGCGCGCCATCCTCTACATGCTCAAGGGCTACGGCGCACCCTTCGCCGTGGTGGTGGTGTGCATCATCATCTCCGCCGTCGTGACGGCCCGCTTGGCGCTCTTCACCGAGTCGCTTATCGACGACTACATCGAGCCCATGCTCGAGACGGGGTCGACCGACTTCTCGGGGCTGGCCTCGGCGATGGGCGAGCTCGCCGTGTTGCTCGCGGTGGGCGTCATCGCGGCCTACGCGTACAACCGCATCATGGTGACCATCAACCAGAGAACCATGCGCCAACTCCGCATCGACACGTTCGAGCGCATGGAGAGCCTGCCGATCCGATACTTCGACACGCACGCCCATGGCGACATCATGTCCGTCTACACCAACGACGTCGACACGCTCCGCCAGCTCTACGGGCAGACGCTCCCGCAGCTGGTGAACTCGCTCGTGACGCTCGTCGTGTCCTTCGCGTCGATGTGCATGCTGTCCGTGCCGCTCACGGCCGTCTCGTGCCTGTTCATCGCGCTCATGCTTGTCGTGACGAGCTTCTTCTCCAAGCGCTCCGGGCGCTACTTCGCGCAGCAGCAGCATGACCTCGGCGATGTTGACGGCTTCATCGAGGAGATGATGGACGGCCAGAAGGTCGTCAAGGTCTTCTGCCATGAGGACGCCGCGCGCGCTGACTTCCGCGCGGTCAACGACCGCCTGCGTGAGAGCGCCACGAACGCCGTCCTGGTCTCGAACCTGATCATGCCCATCAACGGCAACATCAGCAATCTCTCCTACGTGATCGTCGCCGCCGTCGGCGCGGTGCTGGCGCTGAACGGGATCGGCGGGCTCACCATCGGCGCGATCGCCTCGTTCATCACGCTTAACCGTCAGTTCTCGCAGCCCATCACGCAGATCTCGCAGCAGATGGCCTTCGTGACCACAGCCGCGGCGGGCGCCGAGCGCGTCTTCAACCTCATGGATCAGGAGCCCGAGGAGGACAACGGCTACGTGGAGCTCGTCAACGCGCGCGAGCTGCCCGACGGCACGATCGAGCCCTGCGAGGAGCGCACGGACACCTGGGCCTGGCGCCATCCGCACAAGGCCGACGGCTCCGTGACCTACGTGAAGCTCGCCGGGGCGATCGAGATGGACGACGTCGACTTCGGCTACACGCCCGAGAAGACGGTGCTCCACGGCATCACGCTCTACAGCATGCCCGGCCAGAAGATCGCGTTCGTGGGCTCGACCGGCGCGGGCAAGACCACGATCACGAACCTCATCAACCGCTTCTACGACGTGGAAGACGGCAAGATCCGCTACGACGGCATCAACATCAACAAGATCAAGAAGGGCGACCTGCGCCGCTCCCTCGGCATCGTGCTGCAGGACACGCATCTGTTCACGGGCACCGTCATGGAGAACATCCGCTACGGGCGCCTCGACGCGACGGATGAGGAGTGCATCGCCGCCGCCAAGCTCGCGAACGCCGACGGCTTCATCCGCCGCCTGCCGAACGGCTATCAGACGATGATCTCGGGCGACGGGGCCGAGATCTCACAGGGCCAGTGCCAGCTTCTGGCCATCGCCCGCGCCGCCGTGGCCGATCCGCCGGCCCTCATCCTCGACGAAGCCACGAGCTCGATCGACACCCGCACCGAGGAGACGGTGCAGGCGGGCATGGACGCGCTCATGAAGGGGCGCACCACGTTCGTGATCGCGCATCGCCTGAGCACGGTCAAAAACGCCGACTGCATCATGGTCATGGAGCACGGGCGCATCATCGAGCGCGGCAACCACGACGAGCTGATGGAGAAGCGCGGACGCTACTGGCAGCTCTACACCGGCGGGTTCGAGGAGAACGCGTAAGAACCTGCGAACAAGAACCGCGGACGGCCCGCGCGCAAGCGACTCGCGCGCGGGCCGTCCTTTCTGTGCCGACGGACGCTAGCGGATGAAGTCGGTGCGCGGACCGGACTCACGGGGGGCGCGCTCGATGCCCGCGGCGCGACCCGCCTCGATGCACTTGAGGAGCCAGGCCATGTTGCGGCCGAGCTCACGCATGACCCACAGGCCCTCGGCATCCTGCTCCACATCGGCGGCCGTGCTGCCGTGGACGTTGTTCCAGTAGCGCGAGCTCACGATCGGCATCTCCGAGATGGTGAAGAACTTGTTCACGTCGTCGAAGGCCGCGGTGGTTCCCGCACGGCGCGCGCTGAGCACGGCCGCGGCCGGCTTGTCGCGAAAGACGCTGGGCTGCCCGCCCCTGCCATCGGAGAAGAAGAGCCGGTCCATGAAGCCCAGAAGCGACGCGCCCGCGTGGGCGTAGTGCACCGGGCCGCCGAAGACGAAGCCGTCCGCCTTGGCCGCGATGGCGCGCGCCTCGTTGACCACATCATCGAACACGCAGGCGCCCGTGCGGGCGCATCCGCCGCAGGCGACGCAGCCGCCGACCGGCTTGGGCCCGATCCAGAAGATGTCGGCCCCAATACCCTCGTCGCGCAGAGCCGCGGCGACCTCCTCGAGCGCGCGATGGGTGCACCCCTCTTTGTGCGGGCTGCCGTTTACCAGCATGACGTTCATAGATACCCCTCTCGTATCAACGATGCGATGCCTGGGCCCATTGTACCCGCCCCGCTGAGGGGTCAAATCATGCCGGCGGCGCGACGGCCGCGCGTCATGCTCGGGGTCCGCGCGCCTCGAGGTGGGCGCCCAACCCGCCGCGCGCGCTTCCGTATAATGAAACGACCCGTCCCCCATCGCCCGAGGTGCCCATGGAATGCTACGCAAGCTGCCCGTCGACGTTCGAAGCGGCTCTCGCCGACGAGCTCCGCGCGCTCGGGATGCGCCGCGTCCGCCCACTCACCGGACGCGTCTCCTTCGAGGGTGACGTCGCCGACGGCCTGCGCGCGTGCCTGTGGTCGCGCCTCGCAAGCCGCGTCTTCGCGGTGATCGACCGCTTTGACTGCGCGGATGAGCGCGCGCTCTATGAGGGTGCGGTCGACCTGCCCTGGGAGGACCTGATCGCCCCCGGAGCGAGCATCGCGGTCGCGGCCACCGGGACCACCGCGCAGCTCAGAAACACCCACTTCAGCGCCGTCCGCATGAAGGACGCCATCTGCGACCGCCTGACCGAGGCCCGTCACGCGCGGCCGCGCGTCGACACGCGCCATCCCGACGCGCGCATCGCCCTCACCATCCGCGGCGACCGCGCCACCGTGGCGTTCGACCTTGCGGGAGAGCCGCTCTTCAAGCGCTTTCCGCGAAGCGTCCTGGCCCATCTCGCGCGCCCGCACGCCCACGTGCTGCGCCCCGACTACGCGGCGCTCGTGCTTGCCCAAGCGCCCTGGCCGGGCGTCTCCGCAGCACGGCCCGCCCTCGTGGACGTAAGCTGCGCCGGAGGCGGCGTCCTGCTCGAGGCCGTGCAGCAGCTGCGTGACGAGGCGCCCGGGCTCGCGCGGACGCGCTGGGGCTTCACTGCCTGGGGCGCCTTCGAGGCGGATGCCTGGGCGCGCCTGCTCGTCGAGGCAACCGCACGGGCCGACGCGGGCGCTCGGCGCCGTGGCGCCCTCATCGGCTGCGACCTCGATCCCGCCGCGCGCGCCGATGCTGAGGCGCTGCTCGCCGCGGCGGGCTGCGCGGACGCCGTCACCTTCACCGCTCCCGACGCCGCCGCCATCAGGCAGGCTCTCGTCGCGCAGGGCGCGTCGCGACCCGACGC
>CAZLGF010000009.1:16553-19247 GCA_964558955.1 uncultured Coriobacteriaceae bacterium | reverse complement strand
GTCCTGCTCCCCGAGTCCGAGCAGTTCGCCCATCGCCTGCGCAAGATGGCGCGCCTCCGCCGTCGATGGGCCCAGCGCGCGGGCGTCACCTGCTATCGCGTCTACGACGCCGACCTCCCCGACTACGCCGCCTCGATCGACCTCTACACGGGCGCGCCCGCCACGCCGGGCCGCTGGCTCGTGATCGCCGAATACGCCGCCCCCAAGACGGTCGACGCGGACCGCGCCCGCGCCCGCATGCTCGACATCCTCGCCATCGCTCCCCGCATCCTCGACGTTGACCCCGCATGCGTCCATGCCCGCGTGCGGACGCGCGCACGCGGCGGGTCCCAGTACGGCCGGCGCACCGAGCGCCGCGCCGAGACCGCGCCGACCGATCGCGCCCTTCCGCAGATCGAGGAGGGCGGGCTCACGTTCCTCGTAAACTTCGACGACTACCTCGACACGGGCATCTTCCTCGACCACCGCGTCACGCGCGACCTCGTGCGCGCGCACGCGCGCGAGGCTCGCAGCTTCCTCAACCTCTTCGCCTACACGGGCACGGCGACCTGCTACGCCGCCGATGGCGGCGTGACGTCGACGACCACGGTCGACCTCTCCAACACCTACCTCGCCTGGGCGGAGCGCAACATGCGCCTGAACGGCTTCACGAGGCCCGGCCATCGCTTCGTGCGAGCTGACGTGCTGGCGTGGATCCACGAGCAGCAGCGCCGGCGCGAGCGCTGGGACCTCATCTTCTGCGACCCGCCCACGTTCTCC
Source organism: uncultured Coriobacteriaceae bacterium (assembly GCA_964558955.1). Lineage (GTDB taxonomy): Bacteria > Actinomycetota > Coriobacteriia > Coriobacteriales > Coriobacteriaceae > Coprousia. The sequence goes on along the minus strand of CAZLGF010000009.1, from coordinate 18,488 downwards.
AACTCGGCCAAGATGGGCGCGCGCACCTTCGATGTCCAACGCGACCATGTGGAGCTGCTCGACGCGGTGGCACGTCTGCTCACCCCCGGCGGCCACGCGATCTTCTCGTGCAACCTGCGCTCGTTCAAGCCCGACTACGCGGCGCTCGAAGACGCCGGCGTCGAGCTTGAGGACATCTCGGATGAGACGATCCCCGAGGATTTCGCGCGCACGAAACGCATCCACCGGTGCTACCTCGTCCGGCGCGCACGGTAGCGCGCTACAATGGTCGACATCTCGATCGAGCGGGGCGCGTGAGCAGCGGTGACGCGCGCCATCGCGCCCGCCTGGCCGCTCGATGACCCGACGATCCATCGCTGCTGTCGAAGGAGTCCGCATGTCCGCATCCTCCCGCACCCTCGCCCCCGTCACGCTCGGCGCGCTCGCGCGCGTCCTCGCCGACGCGGGCATCGCCGCGCGCATCGATCACGCCGACCCTGCGCTCGCGGTCTGCGGCATGACGGTCGATTCGCGCGAGGTCGCGCCCGAGAACCTCTTCGTCTGCAAGGGCGTCGCCTTCAGGCCCGCCTTCCTCGCCGACGCAGTCGGACGCGGAGCCCGGGCCTGTCTCTGCTCCGATGACGCCGCCCTGCTCGCCGCCCTCGACGCGGCTGCGCCGGGAACGCCGCGCATCGCCGTCGACGATGTGCGCCGCGCGATGGCGCTCGTGGCCCCTGCGATCTACGGATACCCGGAGCGCGACCTCGAGATCGTGGGCATCACGGGCACCAAAGGCAAGTCGACCACGGCCTACCTGCTTCGCTCGATCCTCGAGGCGGCGGGCACCACCCCATCGATCCTCGGCTCGATCGAGACCGATGACGGCGTCGAGCAGTTTGAGAGCCACAACACCACGCCTGAGGCGCCCGAGCTCTGGCGCCACCTGCGCCACACGGTCGACGCCGGGCGTCGCCACCTGGTGATGGAGGTCTCGAGCCAGGGTCTCAAGTACGACCGCGTCCTCGGGGTGCCGTTCTCCCTCGGGGTCTTCCTGAACCTGGGGCGCGATCACATCTCGGGTGTCGAGCACCCCACCTTCGAGGATTACGTCGCGAGCAAGCTGCGCATCTTCGAGAGCGCTCAGACCGCCGTGGTCAACCTCGGCACCGACCAGATCGACCAGGTGCTCGCTGCCGCCCAGCACGCGGACCGTCTCGTCACGATCCAGACCGAGCACACTCAAGAGCAGGCCTCCGACGCTCCGCAGACGGGCATCCCGCTACCCGTGCCCGACTTCAGGGCCCGTCGCATCAAGAGCGCCCCTCAGGGCCTCGCGTTCGACGTGACCGAGGCGGACGGCGCGTCCCACCGCGTCTCTCTCGGCATGACGGGCCTGTTCAACGTGGATAACGCGCTCGCGGCGATCGCGTGCGCGCGACTGCTCGGGGTGGGCTACGACGCCATCGAGACCGGCCTCGCGCACGTGCGGGTGCCCGGCCGCATGGAGCTCGTCTCCTCAGCTGACGGGCACGTGCTCGCCATCGTGGACTACGCGCACAACGAGCTCTCGTTCCACGCGCTCTTCGAATCCGTGCGGGCCGAGTACCCCGACCGCCGCGTCATCGCCCTCTTCGGCGCGCCCGGCAACAAGGCGCAGGAGCGCCGTGAGGCGCTGCCGCGCGTCGCGGGTGCCTACGCCGATCTCATCGTCTACACCGAGGAGGATCCTGCCCACGAGCGCGTCGAGGACATCTGCGCCGAGCTCGCGGCGCACACGCCCGCGGGCGTCCCCTGCCGCATCATCTGCGACCGCGAGGAGGCCGTGCGCGTGACGCTTGAGGAGGCTGTGCGGGACGATCAGCCCTCCGTGGTGCTCCTTCTGGCGAAGGGCGACGAGACGCGCCAGCATCGAGGCGACGCGTACCCCGAGGTGGAAAGCGATCTCAGCATCGCCCG
>CAZLGF010000009.1:8043-16453 GCA_964558955.1 uncultured Coriobacteriaceae bacterium | reverse complement strand
GCCGCTTACTCGTCGATGAAGAACCGCTTGTACCAGATGAGGAACGTGAGCGCCGTGTAGATCTTCCGCTGGTTGAGCGCGCGCCCTGCGAAATGGTCGTCCAGCAGCCTCATGAGCTTCGCGGTGTCGAAGAACTCCTCGGCCCAGGGAGCTGTGAAGTACGCCTTGACGTATTCGTAGTACGGTGCCTCGCGCAGCCAGTGCACGAGCGGCACGGGGAACCCCTTCTTGGGGCGCGTCGCCCACGCATCGGGCAGCACGCGGTTGGCCGCATGGCGAAGAACCTGCTTGTTGCCGTTCTCGTTCACCCGGAACCGCGCCGGCACGCTGCCGGCGAAGTCCATGACCTTCTTGTCCAGGAAGGGCACGCGCAGCTCGAGCGAATGGGCCATGCACATCTTGTCGGCCTTGAGCAGGATGTCGTCCGGCAGCCACATGTTCATGTCGAGGTACTGCTGCTTGGAAAGCGCGCAGAACCCGCTTGCGCGCGCATACACCGGCGCCGCCAGATCGAAGGCGTCGGGACCGGTGGCGTAGGCGGGCGTGAGCACGTCATCAGCCTCGTCGGCGCGAAACACGAAGGCCTGGCCCACGAACCATCGCTCGGGCATCTCGGCGCCCTTGAGCAGGAAGCTGCGACCCTTGAAGTAGGGCCTGTCCGCCACGAGGTCACCGAGCGCCCGACGAATCGCGCGCGGAACCACGCGCTTGTAGCGCGCAACCGCCGGCGGGTCCTGGTACCAGGCATAGCCCGCGAAGAGCTCGTCGGCGCCCTCACCCGAGAGCACCACCGTCACGTGCTCGGCGGCGAGCTGCGCCAGAAACCACAGCGGCACGCTCGAGAGATTCGACTGCGGCTCGTCCATGTGGTACTGAACAGTTGGCAGGATCTCGAAGAACTCATCGGCGGTGATCATCTTGCGATGGTTTTGGATGCCCAGCGCACGGGAGAGCTCAGCCGCGTAGTCGGTCTCGTTGAAATCGCGATCGTCGAACCCCACCGAGAAGGTGTGATCGGGCATGAGGCAGGCGGCGATATAGCTCGAGTCCACGCCGCCTGAGAGGAAGGACCCCACCTTGACGTCAGCGATGCGATGCGCCTCGACGCTCTCGTGCACAACCTCGTCGCACATCTGAACATACTCGTCAAAGCTTGAAGAGCCGTCGTCTGAGAACGTGAGCTCCCCATAGCGCTGAATATCGAGCGCGCCCGACGCGAGGTCGTAGGTGAGGCAGTGAGCTGCCGGGAGCTTGAACACGCCCGCGAAGAACGTCTCGTTTGTGGCCGGGAACTGCAGCGTGAGATAGGGCCGAAGCGCCTGCTTGTTCACGGCCTTCTCGAACTCCGGGTGATCCAGGAAGCCCTTGATCTCACTTCCGAAGATGAGGTTCCCCGTCGCGGTGCGGTAGTAGTAGAACGGCTTGATGCCAAACAGATCGCGCGCACCGAAGAGCCGGCGGCGGCGCGCGTCGTACACCATGAAGGCGTACATCCCCCGCAACCGATCGACGAGGTGCTCGCCCCATTGCTCATAGCCATGGACGAGCACCTCGGTGTCGGTGTTGGAATGAAAGGCGTGGCCGGCTGCCTCGAGTTCCGCGCGAAGCTCGCGGAAGTTGTAGATCTCGCCGTTGAACACCACGAAGACGCTGCCGTCATCGTTGCCCATCGGCTGGGCGCCCGCCTCCGAGAGATCGAGGATCGACAGGCGCCTGAATCCCAGCGCCACGTCATCCGCAAGGTAGGTGCCTCCCCGATCAGGACCGCGATGAGCGATGCGGCCCATCATACGCTCGAGGATGGGCTGCCGGTGCTCGACGGCGCCGGTAAAGCCGACAAATCCGCACATGTGAACCTCTCCCATCCGTGCGCTCGCGATAGCGCGAAGCGCTCCGAATCAAGTCCCCCCATATGAAATTGTTTGCCACCGCTCCCACACGGCGGCATGTGCCACGCTGCGTGCTGCCGCTCCCACACGGCAGCATGCGTGTATGCCGATCGCCGCCGCTCCCATACGGCGGCGATCAATCACCTACTCAGCGGCCTGCGCGGCCTTCTTTGCAGCGGCGGCCTTGCGCGCAGCCTCGACGCGCGCCTGTTGCTCGGGCGTCAGCTCGCGCTTCGGACGCGCCGTCGCGGCGCCCGCGGCCTTCGCAGCCGGCTTCGCGGGCATGTCCTTGTGGAGCGCGGTGACGTGCAGCTCGGTCGTCGGCTCCGAGACGTGCACGTCCATCGACAGGCACGTCTTGGGGCACTCGTGCACGCAGTTGCAGCACTGGATGCAGCGATACGGATCAATCGACCAGTCACCGGCTTTGCGATCAACGGTGATCGCGCCCGCCGGGCAGGCGCGCTGGCACATGCCGCAGAGGATGCAGGCGTCCAGATCATTCACCACATGGCCGCGCAGCTGCGGGAAGAGCTTCTCGAAATCGCGCTTCTCATACGGATAGCGCACGGTGGCCGGCTTGCTGAACAGCGAGCGCAAGGTCATCTTACCTAGCTTGAACGATCCCATGGCAGCCTACCTTTCCGTGCAGCTGATGCACGGGTCGATCGTGAGGATGATCATCGGCACGTCGGCGAGGTCGACGCCCTGGAGCGCGCGCACCAGGCCGCCGAGGTTCTGCGACGTCGGCGTCCGCAGGCGGAAGCGATCGAGATACTTGGTGCCGTTGCCGCGCACGTAGTAGAACGCCTCGCCGCGCGGCTGCTCGATGAGCACGTGCGCCTGAGCTCCCTCGGCCGGAAGAACCTTCGGGCCGGGCTTCTTGCCGATGCCGTCATGCGGGATCTTGGCCACGAGCTCATGGATGATGTCGATGGCCTGGAAGACCTCCTCGCAGCGCACCTTGCAGCGGCCGTAGCAGTCGCCCTCGGTGGAGATGATCGGCTCGAAGTGCTCGAGATCGCCGTAGGCGCCATAGCCGGTGGTGCGCATGTCGTGCTCGACGCCGGACGCCTTGGCAAAGGGGCCCACCATCGAAAGGTCGAGCGCCTCCTCGAAGGAGATGCGACCCACGCCGCACAGACGGCTCTTCACCGTGTAGTCGTTCATCATGGTGTCGACGATCTCGCGGTAGTCGCGCTTGATGCCATCGAGCTTGTCGCACATGACCTTGAGCTGGTCGTCCTCGATGTCGTGCAGCATGCCGCCCACCATCATGACGGACAGGATGATGCGGCCGCCGCAGGTGGCCTGGAAGATGTCGAGCACGGTCTCGCGCAGGCGCCAGCAGTGGTTGAACAGCGCCTCGAACCCGAAGGCGTCGGCGAGCAGGCCGAGCCACAGGAGGTGCGAGTGCACGCGCGAGAGCTCCTCGAGGATGGTGCGCAGGTACTCGGCGCGACGCGGGACCTCGAGGCCGAGGAGCCGCTCGGTGGCGCTCACATAGCCCCAGCCATGCCCCACGCTGCAGATGCCGCAGGTGCGCTCGGCCACGTAGACAAACTGGTTGTAGTCGCGCTTCTCGACGAGCTTCTCGAGGCCGCGATGGATGAAGCCGATCTGCGGGATGGCCTCGATGACGTGCTCGTCCTCAACCACGAGATCGAGGTGGATGGGCTCCGGCAGCACCGGATGCTGCGGGCCGAAGGGGATGACGGAACGTGTTGCCATGCCTATTCACCATCCTTAGCGGCCGCCTTGGCAGCCTTCGCGGCGAGCGCCGCGCGCACCTTGGCAGCCTTCTCGGGATCCATGGCGGCGAGCTTCTCTTCCATCTTCTTGGCGCGCTCCTCATCCGAGACGGCAGCCTTCGGCGCGGCCGCGGCGGCGGGATCCGCCTTGTCGGCCACCGCGCCCGCGCTCTTGCCGGCATCAGCGGCCGCGGCCTTGGCACCGGCGGCGGCATCAGCCTCGGCGGCCTGCGCTGCCTCGGCGGCCTTGCGGGCCTTGGCGGCTGCGGCGGCCTTCTGCTTGGCGAGCTTCTCGCGCTCAGCCTTCATCTCGGGCGAGATGATCGTCATGGGCGCCTCCTCGGCGACGTTGAAGAACGTGCCGCCGAAGTCGATCTTCATGTTGACGAAGTGCACGCCGTAGAGGTCGTGGGTCTCGTTCTCATAGGAGAACGACGCGAAGTACAGGCCCTGGATCGAGGGAACCTCGCTCGTCTCATCGATTCCGTAGACGCAGAGGTTGACCGCCTTGTCGCAGGTCTCGTCGTAGAACGTGTAGAGCAGGTCGATGCCGGCAGCCGTGGTCTCGGCGCACATCTGCACGAAGCGCAGGCCGTCGTGCTTGAACGTCTGGACCTTGACCAGCAGCTCGCCCAAGGGTATGTCGATGAACTCGGTCGTGTACATCCGGGCCTCCTACTTGCTCTGAGCGGCGAGCTTGGCCGCCTTCTCGTCTAGGATCTGCACGGCCTGAAGCACGCCGTCGATGATCGACTCGGGGCGCACGGCGCAGCCCGGCACGTACACGTCGACCGGGATGGCCTTGTCCACGCCGCCGATGACGTTGTAGGCGTCATGGAACACGCCGCCGGTGCACGCGCAGATGCCGCAGGCGACGACCACCTTGGGCTCGAGCATCTGCTCGTAGATGTGCTTCACGACGTTGATGTTCTGGTGGTTCACCGAACCCGTGACCAGGAAGATGTCGGCATGCTTGGGGTTGCCGGTGTTGATGATCCCGAAGCGCTCGACGTCGTAGAGCGGCATGAGGGAGTCGAGAACCTCGATGTCGCACCCGTTGCAGCTCGATCCGTCGTAGTGGATGAGCCACGGGGACTTGGATGAATAGCCCATGGAACACGCTCCCTTAGATGAACGGGGTGACCAGCATGGAGAAGAGGTTCACGACACCCATGACGAGCGCCACGAGCCACGCGAGCTTGAGACAGGTTTGCCACTTGACACGCGCGGAGTTGTTGTCGATGAACACCTCGAAGAACCAGGTCGCCGCAACCACGACCACGGCAACGACGATGGAGATGGGGTCGTTCCAGATGAAGAACATGCCCACCCACATGAGGAACAGCACGCTCTCGCACCAGTGCATGATCTCGATGAGCGCGAGGGTGCGGCCCGAGAGCTCGGTCGTGATGCCCTTAACGATCTCCTGGTGCGCATGGTGGCTGTAGGACAGGTCGAAGGGCGACTTGCGCAGCTTGATGGTGAGGATGAACAAGAGCCCCAGGAAGATGGGGATGAGCGAGATCACGATCGGCTGATCGAGCGACCAGAGGCGCGCCACGTCGAAGGACTGCGTGGCCGTGAAGAAGCCCACCGTCATGATGAGGAGCATGGGCTCATAGCTCATGACCTGCAGGCACTCGCGATCGGCGCCGGTGTCGGCGTACGGGGAGCGGCACGAGTAGGCCGTGAGGACGATGAAGAGCGTGGCGAGCGTCACGAGGAAGACGCACATGAGCAGGTTGGACCCTGAGATGAAGAGGCCGCCCGCGATGATCGCGAAGATGAGCGCGCAGGTGACGTAGGCCTCATCCACGGCGTTGACGCTCGCGGGCTCCTTGGAGAGGAGCTTGCGGACATCGTAGTAGGGCTGCAGCAGGCGCGGGCCCACGCGACCCTGCATGCGTGCGCTGATCTTGCGGTCGAGGCCGTCGAGGAGCATGCCGCAGACGGGCGCCACCACAGCGAAGATCACGACGCCGAGCACAACGCCGGGCAGGCCGGGGCCGACGAGGAGCACCGTGCGCTCGATGAGGGGCGTGCCGGACGTCAGCGCGTCGAGATCGAAGATGAAGCAGGACGCGTAGCACATGAGCAGGATGGCCGCGCAGACGATGACGCCCACGCGGGTGAGGATCTTCTCAGGGAAGATGTCCTGCATGTACCAGTTGCGCTTGGTGGACGTCATGGTGCGGCCCATGGAGCCGTGGAAGCGACGGCTGTCGGGCTCGGTGCACTGGCCGCCGAGGTAGACCTCGACGCGGCGCTTCTTGGTGGCACGGCCCCAGGGCGTGAGCAGGATGATCGCGATGATGACCACGATGGCGACCATGATGATCATGTTGTCGACATCGATGAGCTGCGGCATCTGACCGTACACGCCGGCGAGGTAGGGTCCGACGACCTCCTGCGAGATCACCGGCAGCAGCACGCAGCAGCACAGGAGCAGCACCGCGATGAAGCAGACCGCGGCCCACTCGGTCTTATGGACGCCGCCCTCGACGTTCTCAGCCTTCTGCGGAACGCCCGCGAGCTTGCCGAGCCACTTGGCCCAGAAGAAGAAGGTCGCGGCCGAGCCGAAGGCCAGCAGGATCAAGAAGAGCACGTTGCCCGTCTCGGCGAACGACACGAGCGTCGCCCACTTCGAGACGAGCATGCCGAACGGCGCCACGAACATGCCCATGATGCCCAGCATCATGAGGCGCGTGAGGTGCGGCAGGCGCGCGAAGAGCCCGTCCATGTCCTCGATGTTGCGGCTGCCGATGCGATGCTCGACCGTGCCGACGCACAGGAACAGCAGCGACTTGGCAACCGTGTGGAAGATGATGAGGAAGACCGCCGCCCACACGGCCTCGGACGTGCCCACGCCCGCGCAGGCCGAGATGAGGCCGAGGTTGGCGATCGTCGAGTAGGCGAGCACGCGCTTGGCGTTGCTCTGCGTGATGGCCATGAAGGAGCAGAGCACGAAGGTGATGCCGCCGATGGAGACGACCATGACGGAGGCCGCCGGGAAGACCTGGTACACCGGGGCGAGCTTCACGAGGAGGAAGACGCCGGCCTTGACCATCGTCGAGGAGTGGAGCAGGGCGCTCGTGGGGGTGGGGGCGACCATGGCGCCGAGCAGCCAGCTGTTGAACGGCATCTGGGCGGCCTTGGTGAGGCCCGCGAGCGAGAGCAGCATCACGGGCAGGAGCACGAGGCCCGCGTCCGCGCTCTGAGCGACCTCGATGAAGGCGGCAAGCGAGAGCTCGACGCCGGAGAGGTGCATGATGATGAGCGCGCACAGGAAGGCGATGCCGCCGATCATGTTGAGGTTGATCTGGCGGAAGGAGTTCCTGATCGCCTCGTCGGTGCGGGTGTAGCCGATCATGAGGAACGAGCAGACGGTGGTGATCTCCCAGCCGGTGAACACCCACTCGATGTTATCGGACAGCACGATCACGAACATCGCCGCGAGGAACAGGAACATGAGCGCCGAGAAGAAGTGCCGGCGGTCGGGCGCGCCCGCGGGCTCATGATGCTGGAAGTCCTTCATGTAGCCGAGAGCGTACACGCAGATGGCGCTACCCACGAGGCCCACGATGAGCACCATGATCACCGAGAGCTGATCGAGGTAGAGCGGCTCGGCGATCATGTGCTCCGCGCCGGACGGCAGCGTCATGGTCGCGAACCAGATGGCCCCGAACGTCTGCACGAGACCGAGCACGAACGCCAGGCGGTTGCGATAGCGCACCGCGAACCACAGGATCACCGCGCACAGCACGATGTCCACGGCCGTCATCACGAGCGTGATGGCGTAGCTCACCTCGCTCGGCAGGGCGAAGGTGGTGTAGCCGCCCAGCAGGTGCTGAGCGGCGAACGCCACGGATGCGATGCCCGTGGCTCCCGCCGCCGCAACGGTGATCACCGTGCGCTGCTGGTTGCTGCGGAACAGCATCAGCAGCACCGCGGCCAGCAAGGGCGCGGCGACGAGAAATGCGATGAGACCCATACCATTTCCCCTCTTGGCAGGTCGCGCAGGCCCCTGATGGCCTGCGCACAAATCGTCTGTATTGTAGCGGAATAGCTTTGGCGCACTTCCTGCAATCAGAGGCCATATCTTGGGTGCAACAGAGTACCCGACCGGGCCGCCTTCATGACGCAGAAGCGCCCGCCTCGCCCTGCCGCCACGCAAAAAGAAACGGGCCCCGGACGTCCTGAGACATCCGGGGCCCGATGCCCTGCCCGCCGAGTCGCGCGCGATCAAGGCGACGCACGTGAACCGCGCGGTTACGCGGCCGCGCTGCTAGTCGATCGAGATCTTGGTGACGTTGGTCTTCTCCTGGATCTTGGGAACGACCACGGTCAGCACGCCGTCAGCATAGCGCGCCGAGAGGCCCTGGCTCGAAGCGTCCTTGAGATAGACGCCGCGGGTCGCGCTGTACGCCGTGAACTCGCGCTGCAGGTAGTTCTTGTCCTTGTTCTCCTCCTTCTCGGTGACCTCGACCGAGATGGAGAGGCGACCCTCGTTGAGCTCGACGTCGATGTCGTCCTTGCTGACGCCGGTGAGGTAGGCCTTGATCTCATAGCTGTCGCCCGCGTCAACCACGTCGAGCGGGAACGCCTTGCTGAGCGGGGCGCTGGCGAAACCCATCATGTCATCGACCATGTCCATGAGGGCGCTGGCTGAGGAACGGGGACCAAACACGGAACGATAGGGAATCATGCTCGCCATAGATGATCACTCCTTTTGCACTGCCCGACCAGCGGGCCGGGGCTTCTTTGGACACC
>CAZLGF010000009.1:6064-7943 GCA_964558955.1 uncultured Coriobacteriaceae bacterium | reverse complement strand
CGCGCCGCAGACTCCTGCCGCACGGACGCGCATACAATGTGGGGATATGGCGAACCACACAAACTCCAGGTGAGGCAAGATACAATACGGCTAACTATGACCCCCTACCCCTTGGGAACACTCGTGGACGATCGCTCACGGACAGAGGACGGGTTCACGCCGCGCACCACACGGCAGCAGGTGACGCGCAGGCCCACCGCCTCCCCATCTGCCCAGCCCATGACGGCGCGCGCCTCGTCTGAGCGCACAGAGGGTGCCGCACGCGCCACCGCCACGCGCACTACCGCGGGGCGAAAACACATGGGCGTCGCCACGTCCGATCCGCAGTACTACCCGTCCCCCCGCTCGGCAGCCGACTCGCCCGCTCGGTCAGCACAGCGCCCGTCCGGGCCCGCCCATCGCCGAAGCGAGCAGCGCGCGCCCATGAACTACGATCGCTACCTGCAGACGCCCAAACCCGGCAAGTCGATCTTCACCCGGCAGCGAGCCCGCGAGCGCCGGCGTGCGCGTCTGCTCATCGTCGCGTTGCTCATCGTCGCTGTGGCGCTCGCCCTCGTCTGGTTCTTCGTCCTGCGCTAAGCTGAGGGCGAAGGAGGGATGCCCAGTGGATCCCGCGCGCTATATCTATGCTGACAACGCGGCTACCACGCCGCTCTCCCCTACGGCGCTTGACGCCATGATGCCCTACCTGACCGACGCGTTCGGCAACCCCAACGGCATCCACCGCGTCGCGCGCGAAGCCGCCGAGGCGCTCGAAGACGCGCGGGCGCGCATCGCGGATGCGCTCGGCGCCGCGAGCTCCCGCGAGATCTACCTCACGAGCGGAGGCTCGGAGGCGGACACCTGGGTGCTGGAGGGGGCCGTTCGTCGTGCGCGCGACGCCTTCGGCCCGGAGGCGCCCGTGCGCATCGTGACGAGTGCGATCGAGCATCACGCCGTGCTTCACGCCTGCGCCACGCTCGAGAGGACCGGCGTGGAGGTCATCTACCTCCCCGTCGACCGCGAAGGCCGGGTGCATCCCGCGGATCTCGAGCGCGCGCTCGCCACGGCGCACGCCGCCGACCGCGCGCGCGGACGCTCCGCGCCGCCTGCGGCGCTCGTCTCTATCATGCTGGCGAATAACGAGGTGGGAACGATCGAGCCCGTTGCTGAGCTCGTGCGCGTCGCGCATGAGCACGGCGTTCCCATCCATACCGACGCCGTCCAAGCCGCAGGGCACATCGCGGTCGATGTGGGCGAGCTGGGGGTCGACGCGCTCTCGCTCTCGGCCCACAAGTTCCATGGGCCGCGCGGCGTCGGCGCGCTGTACCTGCGCGAAGGCTTCTCGATCCCGCCCCTCATCGAGGGCGGCGCGCAGGAGCGCGGCTTGCGCGGGGGCACGGAGAACGTGGCGGGCGCCGTCGGCATGGCCGCAGCACTTGAGGAGGCCCTGCGCGACGGGGCGGTACGCCGCGCGCGCGTCGCAGCGCTTCGCGACCGACTCGTCGCCCACATCTGCGCGGCGGTCCCCGATGTGCGCGCGACGGGACCAACGAGCCCCGAGGAGCGCCTGCCGGGAATCGCCTCGCTCGTGTGCCGTGACGTGGATGGCGAGCTGCTCGTCGTGCTGCTCGACCACGCGGGCGTGGCCGCGGCGACCGGGTCGGCGTGCGCGACGGGGTCGCCTGATCCCTCGCACGTAATCCAGGCGCTCGGCTACACGGATCCGCGCTGGTCGCGCGGGTCGCTCAGGCTGTCACTCGCCGACGACGTGCCTGAGGAGGACGTCGAGGCGCTCTGCGCGCGCGTCCCCGCCGCGATCGAGCGCGCTCGGTCGCTGAGCGCCTCCCTCTGACCCCTCACCTCACCAGCCGCGCGGGGTGCCCGTGATCGCGCGACG
>CAZLGF010000009.1:4855-5964 GCA_964558955.1 uncultured Coriobacteriaceae bacterium | reverse complement strand
CCCGTGATCGCGCGACGGACCGCACGCAGAACCGTGCGCGGGCGGCGGCCGCTACAATAGCCCCGAGTGAACCACGCGAGTCAGGAGGCGCGCATGCCGTCCATGCCGGATACGGTCCTGCTCGGCCACGGGTCGGGCGGGCAGATGATGAAGCGCATGATCGATGAGATCTTTCTCGAGGCGTTCGACGCCCCCGAGCTCCATGCAGGCAACGATGCCGGCGTGGCCTCGCTCGCCCCCACGGGTCGCATCGCGCTCTCAACCGACAGCTTCGTGGTCACCCCGGCGTTCTTTCCCGGCGGCGACATCGGCCGACTCGCCGTGTGCGGCACGGTAAACGACGTCGCCACGTCCGGCGCGCGGGTGCGCTACCTCTCCTGCGGATTCATCCTTGAGGAGGGATTCCCCCTCTCTGACCTGCGGCGCATCTGCGCGAGCATGGCCGAGGCCGCCGAGGAGGCCGGCGTGGCCATCATCACGGGCGACACGAAGGTGGTTGAGCGCGGCGGGGCCGATGGCGTCTACATCAACACGGCCGGTGTGGGCGAGGTCCCCGCCGGCGTCGCGCTGTCGGGGGCGGCATGCCGCCCGGGGGATGCGGTGCTCGTCTCGGGCACGCTCGGCGACCACGGCATCGCCATCATGAGCACGCGCGCCGGCCTCTCGTTCTCAACGACGATCCGAAGCGACGCCGCGCCTCTGAACCACCTGGTCACCGCGGTCCTCGAGGCCGCGCCGCACGCGCGCTGCTTCCGCGACCCCACGCGCGGCGGCCTGGCGAGCACGTTGAACGAGCTCGCCGGCGCGAGCGATGTCTCCATCGAGGTCGACGAGCCCGCCGTGCCCGTGCGGCCTGAAGTGGCGGCCGCCTGCGAGATGCTCGGGTACGACGTGCTGCAGGTGGCGAACGAGGGCAAGATGGTGGCCGTGGTGCCGCCCGATGAGGCCGAGGCGGCGCTCGCGGCGATGCGCTCCAGCCGCTACGGAGCCCAGGCCGCGATCATCGGACGCGTGAATGAGGGCGGGACCCGCACCCACGCGCGCGTGCGCGTGCGCACCGCGTGGGGCGCCACCCGCGTGCTCGACATGCTCGTCGGGGAGCAGCTGCC
>CAZLGF010000009.1:0-4755 GCA_964558955.1 uncultured Coriobacteriaceae bacterium | reverse complement strand
GCTACGCCAAGAGCGCGGCCAGGAGCGCGTCCTCGACGCCGTCGTCCGCGGTCCAGACCCCTTCGTCGTCACAGGTGTAGGTGAACGTGCACTCAGTTGACGTGAGCTCGGCGGTCTCGGCGGCCTCCATCATGATCTCGCCCATCAACTGGTAGAGCTGCTCCTCGCTCGTGTCCGAGGTGAGATCGACCTCGTCCAGGCGATCGAGGTACTCGTCAGCGGCGTTCTCCATGATGTCGGCGAGCGATTTGCAGGTAACGGTCACCGTCGCCTCCGCAGTCGACTCCTCGACGTCGACCTCGTCAATCGAGTAGTCAAAACCGTCGAGATACGCCGTCATGAACTCAGATGGATCGACGCCCAGCGCCTCGAACTCATCCTCCGCATCGCCAAGCCCCGCGACGAACTCGGCGATGATGTCGTCATCGGCCTCCTTGAGCTCATCGAGCTGCGACGTCAGATCGGCACGGATCAGATCCTCGGCCGTCATGGCACCACAGGCGGTCAAAAGCGTCAGGCACGCGACCATGAGCGAGATGAGTAGCCTTCGTTTCATGCATTCCCTCGATGTCGTCGTGGCCCTTCCCACGCCTGGCGCGGGAAGGCCGCATGCGTCGCGCGCCCGTGCGTAGGCGCTGTGCACGGGCGCCGCGTGACGCGCTGCTACGCGGTCACGCCGTAGCGCGCGTAGTAGGCGTCGAGCGCGGCCTTGATGTCGTCGTCGATCACCACGCGCCCGCCGACCTCGCGATTGTGGAGCACCTCGATCACCTCGGCCATGCTCACGATCGACGCCACCGGAAAGCCGTAGCGCTCCGCGATCTCGGCCTGCGCGGTCATGACACCGCCCCGGCCCACCTCCATGCGGTTCAGCGAGACGATGAGGCCCTTGACCTCGACGTTCGCCGCCCCCATGAGCTTGGGGTAGGTCTCATCGATCGACTTGCCCGAGGTGGTGACGTCCTCGACCATCACGACGCGGTCGCCGTCCGCGAGCTCATACCCCAGCATGCCGCCCTTGTCGGCCCCGTGGTCCTTGACCTCTTTGCGGTCCGAGCAATAGCGCACCTCCTTGCCGTAGAGGTCGTTGAGCGCGATCGCGGTCACCACCGCCAGCGGGATGCCCTTGTACGCCGGCCCGAACACCACGTCGAACTCGAGGCCGAACGCGTCGTGGATGGCGCGTGCGTAGTACTCACCCAAGCGCTTGAGCTGCGCGCCCGTCACATAGGCCCCGGCGTTCATGAAAAACGGCGAGGTGCGCCCGCTCTTGAGGGTGAACTCGCCGAACTTGAGCACGTCGCTCTCGACCATGAACTCGATGAACTCCTGCTTGTAGGCCTCCATGGGGCTCCTCTCCTCAACGTGGGCGCGCGGCGCGCTGGTGCGGTTCGTGCCCTACAGCTTAGCAGAGCGCCGCACCCCACCGGAGGGCGCCGGCTCCGCGACGGAACGCAGCGCCCACCGGAGGACGATGGATGCGCGGCGGCGCGCCGAGACCCATTGGAAGGCGCCGGCCCTGCCGCGGCAGGGCCGGCACTCACCCCTCGCTCGCGTCCTCGCCCATGACCTCGGCCAGCGTGGGGATCGACGCCTGCGCGCCCACGCGACTCACGGTCACCGCCGCCGCGAGGCTCGCATGGATCATGGCCTCAACCAGCGAGAACCCGCGCAGGCGCGCTGCGGCGAGCGCGCCGATGTAGGTGTCGCCCGCCGCCGTGGTGTCCACGACCTCGACAGCCTCCGCGTCGTAGTGCAGCACATCGTCCCCGACGAGCGTCGCCGAGCCCTCCGCGCCGAGCGTCACGATGGCCGCGCCCGGCATGATGCGCTCAAGCTCCTCGAGGGCGCGGCGACATGAGTCCTCGTCGGTCGGGGTCACGCCGGTTAGCGCGGCGCACTCGGTCTCGTTCAGGCAGACGAGGTCCACCTCCTGCCAGACATCGGGCGAGAGCGTGCATGCCGGCGCCGGATTGAACACCGTGTACCAGCCGTGGCGGTGCCCACGCACGATGGCGCGCTCCGTCGCATCGAGGTTGCACTCTCCTTGCACGAGCAGAATGCTCCCCAGGGGCGCGGCGCCCAAGGCCGCAAGCTCGTCGATGGCGCGCTCGACGACCGCGGGGTCGTTCAGCGCGTTGGCCCCGGGTGAGAGGATGATCCGGTTGTCGCCGCCCGAGCGGATGACGACGCTCGATCCCGTCGCCGCGTCATCGCGTCGCCGCACGTGCGCGCAATCGACTCCCGCGTCTTTGAGCGCGGCGATGAGCTGATCGCCGAACGCATCGGTCCCGACGGCCCCGATCATGAACGTTCGGGCCCCGGCTCGCGCGGCCGCCACCGCCTGGTTGGCACCCTTGCCGCCCGGCGTGGTGACGAGCTCCTCGCCGGCGACGGTCTCACCCGCCCGCGGCAGCCGCTCGCAGGCGAGGGACAGATCCATGTTCAGGCTGCCGAACACCACGACGCTTCGCTGCTCATCCATATGACCCTCCGCATCGGTCCGTTGCCGGCAGGGTGCGCGGGCTCATCTCGCCCCCGCGCTCGTCAGCACACCGTCATGGTACCCCGCCGCCCGGGACCGGCATGAGCCGAAGGGCTACAATGGGGGCTGACCAAGCGGGGCTGCGCCCGCCGGCCGACCATCGCGCCCCGCGGAGCGCGCGATCGGCTGCCGCGCAGCCGATCGGAAGAGCGGACGTTCCCTCAGATGAGCCACACGACGCAACCCTCGCCATCGAGGCGCAGCCAAGCGCGGGCCGCAGCGAGTCCCGCGCGCCCCGCCCGCACGAAAGCACCGCAGCGGGCCGCAACGACGACCTCCGCGCGCGAGGCAGCGCCGCAGCGAGCGCACCGATCCCGCTACATCCCCGCACTCGACGGCCTTCGCACGCTCGCCGTGGCGGCCGTCGTGCTCTACCACTGCAACTTCTCGTGGTCGCAAGGCGGGCTCATCGGCGTGACCATGTTCTTCGTGCTGTCGGGCTACCTCATCACGCGCCTGCTGCTCGCCGAGTTCGACCGGTCGGGCACCATCGACCTCAAGGACTTCTGGCTGCGCCGCGTGCGCCGCCTCGTGCCGGCCATCCTCACGGTGGTTGTCGTGACCGCCGCGCTGTGCACGCTCTTCAACCACGTCATGCTCACCAAGATGCGGCCCGACATCCTGCCGTCTCTGCTCTTCGTCAACAACTGGTGGCAGATCATCCAGGACGTGTCCTACTTCAACGCGATCGGCGACCCCTCACCGCTCACGCACTTCTGGTCCCTTGCCATCGAGGAGCAGTTCTACCTCGTCTGGCCCATCCTGCTCCTGATCATGCTGCGGCTCGGCGCGCGGCAGCGCGGGACACGGCGGCGCGGAACGCGACTCGTCGTGCTCGTGCTCGCCATCGTCTCCGCCGGCGCCATGGCGCTGCTCTACGATCCGGCCGTGGACCCGAGCCGGCTCTACTACGGAACGGACACCCGAGCGTTCTCGCTGCTGCTCGGCGCCTGGCTCGCCTTCATCCCCGAGGAGCGCATGAGGCCAGCCGCGCTGCTGCGCGCCCTCCGCCCCCGCCGGCGCGCGACGGAGGCCGATGAGGCGCACCCATCTCCCGCGCACCCTGTGGCCCAGGTGCTCATGCGCGCCGCGGAGTCGACATGGTCGATCGACGTGCTCGGCCTCGTGGGGATCGTGGGACTCGCGCTCATGGTCGTCTACACCAACGGCTACACCGCCTTCCCCTACCGAGGCGGAACGCTGCTGTGCACCGTGCTCACCATGCTCGTGGTGGCGGCGTGCGTGCAGCCCGACGGACACCTCGCGCGCGTGCTGTCCTTCAAGCCGCTCGTCTGGCTCGGAACGCGCTCTTACAGCATCTACCTGTGGCACTACCCGCTGCTCTCGCTCATGAACCCGGTGGCCGACATCACCGAAAAGCCGTGGTGGGCGTACCTCATCCAGGTGGTGGTCGTCGTCGTGGTGGCCGAGCTCTCATACCGCCTCATCGAGACCCCCTTCCGCAACGGCGCCGCGGGCGCCCTGCTCCGTCGGCTGCGCGCCGAGCGGCCTTCCCTGCGCGCGCTCGCGCGAGCCCACGCCGTGCCGTTCATCGCCGGCGTGGTCGTGCTGGGCATCGCCCTCGGCGGTCTCATCGCGGTGCCAGACACCTCGGCGCTCAGCGAGGAAGGCGCCGCGCTGCTGAACGCGAGCGAGGAATCGGACGAGACGGCGGATGACGACGCGGACGTGGTCTATCCCGACGACGCCTACGACATTCTCATGATCGGCGACTCGGTGTCGCTGCGCGCGGTCTCGGCCTTCGAGGAGACCTTCCCCTACGGGCACATCGACGCGGCCATGAACCGGCAGTTCCTCGCCGGCATCGATGTGTTGGCGGAGTATCTCGACCAGGATCTGGTCGGAGGGATCGTCGTGTGCGCGCTGGGAACGAACGGGCTCGTGACCGACGACGAGATCGACACCCTCATGGATGAGGTTGGCGAGGACCGCATCGTCGTCTTGGTGAACACGAGGAGCCCGCGCCCTTGGGTGCAAGATACCAACGAGGCGATCGACCGCGCGTCTGAGCGCTATGACAACGTGCGGGTGATCGACTGGTATAGCTACAGCGCGGATCGCAACGATCTCTTCGACGGCGACGGCACGCACCTCTCGGACACGGGGGCGAGCGAGTACGTCGGGCTGATCTACGAGGCCGTCGCGGCCGACCTGCCCGTCCATGCCGAGGACCACGTCGATGACCCGCA